>JAERSQ010000096.1 GCA_016845525.1 Pseudomonadota bacterium | reverse complement strand
CGCATGGACTCCTGCGGCGGATAAATATAGGTATTGCGTACCATGAATTCTTTCAGGATATCGTTCTGCAGCGTTCCGGAAAGACTTGCCTTGTCCACGCCCTGCTCCTCGCCGGCAACGATAAACATCGCCAGCACGGGGGTCACGGCACCGTTCATGGTCATGGAGACGGACATCTGGTCGAGGGGAATGCCCTCAAAGAGAATCCGCATGTCCTCGACCGAATCAATTGCAACACCAGCCATACCGATATCGCCGGTGACGCGCGGATGATCTGAGTCATAACCTCGATGGGTTGCAAGATCAAAAGCCACTGATAGCCCGCTTTGCCCCGCCGCAAGATTGCGCCGATAAAAGGCGTTGGACTCCTCTGCAGTCGAAAAGCCGGAATACTGGCGGATGGTCCAGGGACGTCCGGCATACATCGTGGCACGCGGCCCTCTCACATAGGGCGGTAAGCCGGGCAGGCCTCCCTGATGCTCGAGGTCTTCAAGGTCATCCGGGGTATAGAGCGGCTTGATCCGGATCCCCTCAGGCGTAACCCATTCCAAATCTTCAGGCTTGTCACCCGACAACTCACGGGCCGCGAGGTCCTGCCAGGATTTCAGGGAGGGGTCAGTTGAGTCAGTCATGGCATCCTTCCCGGGCCTTATCCCGCTCGGGGCAGTCCAATATCTTCCAAGGCATCGGTAATCTCATCCAGTATGGCTGGATCGTCGATCGTAGCGGGCATCTTCCATTCCTCGCCGTCAGCGATCGCTCTCATGGTGCCCCGCAGCACTTTGCCCGAACGCGTCTTTGGTAGACGTTTGACCACAAGCGCCTGTTTGAAAGCGGCCACAGGGCCGATCCGATCACGCACCATTCCGACCACCTCGGCACAAATCTCCTCGGTCGGACGATCGCAACCTGCGCTTAATACCAGAAAACCCAACGGGCTTTGGCCTTTGAGATCATCTGCAACACCGGTGACCGCGCATTCCGCCACATCGGGATGATCTGCCAGCACTTCCTCCATGGCGCCGGTAGAAAGACGGTGCCCTGCCACGTTGATGATGTCATCGGTGCGGGACATCACATAGACGTAACCCTCTTCATCAATGATGCCGGCGTCAGAAGTATCGTAGTAACCCGGGAATCGGCTCAAATAGGAATCGAAATGGCGCTGGCGCGCATTCCATAAGGCGGGGAACGTACCGGGCGGCAGCGGCAGCTTCACCGCCAGCGTCCCGATCTCACCGGCGGGGGCAGGTACGCCAGCTTCATCCAGGACCTGCAGATCCCAACCGGGTACCGGCAGAGAAGGCGACCCTTCCTTGATGGGAAGCAGTTCTATACCCGCGCAGTTCGCCGCAATTGGCCAGCCCGTCTCCGTCTGCCACCAATGATCGATTACCGGGACATTGAGTTTGTCCTCCGCCCAGTGGAGGGTGTCAGGGTCAGTGCGTTCCCCTGCAAGAAAGAGATACCGCAAAGATGAGATGTCGTATCGGCCGATGTGCTCTCCCAAGGGATCTTCTTTTTTGATGGCACGAAATGCCGTAGGCGCAGTGAACAGCACACTGACACGGTTTTCGCTGATCACACGCCAAAAGGCGCCGGGATCCGGAGTCCCTACAGGCTTGCCTTCATAAAGCACCGTAGCGTTGCCAGCCAGTAACGGCGCGTAGACGATATAGGAGTGTCCAACGACCCAGCCGACATCAGAAGCCGCCCAGAAAATCTCGTTCGGATCAACATCGTAGATATTTTTCATCGTCCACTTCAGCGCAACGGCATGTCCGCCGTTATCCCGGATAACTCCCTTGGGCTGTCCTGTTGTGCCAGACGTATAAAGGATGTAAAGCGGATCTGTTGCCAGCACAGGCACACAATCATGTGGTTCTGCCTTCGCTACCTCCTCCTGCCAATCAAAATCACGGCCGGGACTCATTGCCGCCTCTGCCTGAGGACGCTGCAGGACAACACAAAAATCAGGTTTATGGTCAGCCAGCGTGATCGCCTCATCCAAGAGGGGCTTGTATTCAACGACCCGACCAGGCTCGATCCCGCACGAGGCACTGACAATCGCCTTGGGGGTGGCATCATCAAGCCGAACCGCGAGCTCATTGGCGGCAAACCCGCCAAAAACGACCGAATGAACAGCCCCCAGACGGGCACAGGCGAGCATCGCGATTACGGCTTCGGGCACCATCGGCATATACACAATGACCCGATCCCCTTTGCTGACCCCGCGAGCAGCGAGCACTCCGGCAAAATCAGCTACGGCATCACGCAGCTCGGAAAACGAAAAAGTCTGCCGGGCCTTCGTCACCGCGGAGTCATAGATAAGCGCGGTACGGTCCCCGTTGCCCTCGTCGATATGCAGATCAAGTGCGTTGTAGCAGGTGTTCAGCTCACCGCCGGAAAACCAACGGTAGTACGGGGCATCTGAATCGTCCAGCACCCGTTCCCACGGGCGGGTCCACCGAATATCCTTGGCAGCTTCGGACCAGAAATGTTCGGCGTCTTGAAGCGATGCCTCGAAGACTGTCGAATAGTGCGTACCCGATTTTGTATTCATAATGATTCCTGAGTTTACTGACCGGCTATTAGTCCGTGAAGGTGAAACACGTCGCTCGTATGGACTCTTCCCAAGCACGAAACCCGCCGCCTGTCTGATAGACTCCTTCTTTCGACGTCGTACCAGATCCCGAACTGTTATTCCTGTATCGACTTATCCGCCGACACCAGGCCCATTGTAACGGTTTGTATTTGCTTCCCCAAAGGAGTTCTCATGAGTTTTGAATATATCCTGAGCGAGACCCGCGACAACGTGGGACTGATTACGTTGAATAGACCTGATGCCCTGAACGCGCTGTCTGATGGGCTAATGGATGAGGTGGGCCAAGCCCTGACGGGTTTTGAGCAAGATGATGCCATCGGAGCCATCGTCATCACCGGGAGTGAGAAAGCCTTTGCCGCGGGCGCGGATATCAAGGGAATGAAAGACCGCTCTTATATGGACGTCTATCTCGGAAATTTTATCGGCCGCAACTGGGAACAAGTCACGCGCTGCCGAAAACCGGTGATTGCCGCTGTGGCCGGCTATGCGCTGGGCGGAGGATGCGAACTCGCGATGATGTGTGACTTTATCCTGGCGGCCGACAACGCCCGTTTCGGCCAACCCGAGATCAAGCTCGGCATTATCCCGGGGGCCGGCGGCACCCAACGGCTGACGCGTTTTGTCGGCAAATCCAAGGCAATGGAAATGTGCCTGACGGGGCGCATGATGGAGGCAGAAGAGGCAGAACGCGCCGGACTGGTTAGCCGGGTCGTTCCTCTGGCCGATCTCTTGGAAGAGGCGATGAAAACTGCCGGTGAGATCGCTGCGATGTCCCGACCTTCCGTTTTTATGGCAAAAACGGCAGTAAACAAAGCTTATGAGACGACACTGGCGGAAGGCGTCGCCGCCGAGCGGATCATGTTCCAGTCACTGTTCGCCACCGACGATCAAAAAGAAGGGATGGCGGCATTTGCCGAGAAACGTCCCGCCGACTTCAAGAACCGCTGAGGCTTTAACTTGCAGGTCAACGGCAACCCATTCCGCTCAATCTGGCTCTCTCAGGAGAAGCCGGAGGTTCTGGTCATTGACCAGACTCTCTTGCCCTTCACCTTTGAGGCGCGGACGCTTAACACCGCGAGCGAAACAGCACTCGCCATCCGTGAGATGGTTGTCCGCGGCGCGCCGCTCATCGGAGCCACCGCTGCCTGCGGGCTGTTTCTGGCTGCAGTCAGTGATGCGGGTGAGGCTAATCTGAGGCATGCCTATCAAGAACTGCTGTCGTCACGGCCCACCGCGGTAAACCTGCGCTGGGCCCTTGACCGGATGCTGCCTTTATTGCTCGAAGTGCCCGAATCGGGTCGCGCCGACCTTGCCCGCGAACTCGCACAGCGGATCTGTGACGAGGACGTTGCTACCAACAGCGCTATCGGCGACCACGGGCTGACACTTATTTCCAAAGCGGCGAAAGCCTGCTCCCATCGGCCAGTGAATATCCTGACACACTGCAATGCCGGCTGGCTCGCCACTGTCGACTGGGGCACCGCACTTGCGCCGATCTTCAAAGCGCATGATCAGGGCATTGCGGTTCATGTGTGGGTCGACGAAACGCGGCCGCGCAACCAGGGCGCTTCACTAACGGCGTGGGAACTCGCTGCTCACGGTGTCCCCCATACCGTTATCGCCGATAACGCCGGCGGCCACTTGATGCAGCATGGTGAAGTGGACCTTTGCATCGTCGGTTCGGATCGGACCACCCGTTCCGGCGATGTCTGCAACAAAATCGGGACCTATCTCAAAGCACTGGCAGCGCATGACAACGGGATTCCCTTCTACGCCGCACTGCCCTCTTCCACCATCGACTGGACAATTTCGGATGGCGTTCGCGGTATCCCGATTGAGGAGCGTGCGGAGGAGGAAGTCACCCACATCTGCGGTCATGACAGTGAAGCGGACAAACTCGTCCGGGTTCGGATCATCCCCGACGGCAGTTCAGCAGCCAACCCCGCGTTTGACGTCACGCCGCGCAAATTCGTGGATGGCATCATCACCGAGAAGGGTATCGCAAAAGCCAGCGAGGACGATCTTGTCGCGCTTTTTCCACAGGATGCTGAAACACAAAAGATATAATTTCGGTCGGCTTTTTTCTTTACGAGTCTGATTTGCACTATCTCGATTTCTCCGGTTTGATCAAGGGCGCCATATCCAAGCGCTGCTCGGGGGTGATTGCGGCTGGATTATTCGCTGTGCTCATCGGAAGCGGGGTCAGCGCGCCCATATCAGCAGCGTCGGCATTGAGTGCACAGCCGCATCACGACCAAACACTGAAATACGTCAACTATTTCGTCGAACGGTACCACTACCGGAAAACCAGGCTCGATGACCCCCTGTCATCCAGAATTCTGGATCGGTACCTCAATGCACTGGACGGCAACCGCAGCTATTTCCTGGCGGAGGATATTGAATCATTCGAGGCGCTTAGATTTGAACTCGACGACTATCTCGGGTCGCACGATACCGAACCGCTGTTTTCTATCTTTAACCGTTATCGAGGCCGGGTCATTGACAGAATCGACTACGCCCTCAGGTTACTGGAGCAGCCCTTTGATTTTTCGGTCGACGAGAGTTATCCGTTCGACCGCACCGAGGCCCCTTGGGCGATAGATGCGACAGCCCTAAACGACTTGTGGCGGCGGCGGGTCAAAAACGACTATCTGATCTTAAAGCTCGAGGGCAAACAGCACGAGGAAATCGTCGATACCCTCAGTGACCGGTACCAGCAGCAGAAACGACGCATCCTGCAGATTTCCAGCCAGGACGTGTTTCAGACCATTATCAATGCGTATATGTCGGCCATTGAGCCGCACACCGGATACTTCTCACCGCGAGCCACCGAAAATTTCAAGATCCGCATGAGTCTGTCTCTGGAAGGCATCGGGGCAGTACTGCAGTCACAGAATGAATTTACCGTAGTCCAGCGCGTTGTCCCGGGCGGTCCTGCGGAGCTCGAAGGCAGCCTGCGGCCGGGTGACCGGATTACCGGCGTGGGCCAGGGCGACGGTGATCCGATCGTCGATGTCATCGGCTGGCGGTTGGATGATGTCGTTGATCTGATCCGGGGACCAAAAGGCTCCATCGTGCGGCTTAAGATCCGGCCTGACCCGAAGACCGGGAAGAGCGAGTCACGCATTCTGGCGCTCACCCGGGACCAGATCAAACTGGAGGAACAGGCCGCGCAAAGCATGCTTCTGGAGGTCATAGGCCCCGATGAGGTCCGCCGCGTTGGGGTAATAGATATCCCGACTTTCTATGTCGACTTCGACGCACGGTCGCGGGGCGATGCCGATTATCGCAGCACCACCCGGGACGTGCGCGCCCTGATCAGTAACCTTGAACGCCAAGGTATGGATGGTCTTATTGTTGATCTTCGAGGCAACGGGGGTGGCGCCCTCGCGGAGGCCACAGCATTAACGGGTCTCTTTATTGATTCAGGACCCGTAGTGCAGGTGCGGGATGCCCGCGGGCGGACCAGCGTGAACCGCAACCCCAACAAGGGCATTGCCTATGCCGGACCGCTCGCGGTCATCGTGGATCGTGACAGCGCCTCGGCCTCGGAGATTTTTTCAGGCGCGATACAGGATTACCGACGCGGCATCATCATTGGGGAGCCAACCTATGGGAAAGGGACCGTACAGAATCTCATTAACCTCGATCCCTACTCCAAGGATCAAGAGCAGCCCCTCGGTCAGTTGAAGCTCACCATTGCCCAGTTCTTCCGGATAAACGGTGAGAGCACCCAGCACCGGGGTGTCGTGCCCGATTTTGTACTGCCAGGTGCCGAACCGGATCTCCCCTATGGTGAAAAGGCCCTCGACAACGCCCTGCCGTTCGCGCAGATTGACGCGGCCGCCTTTGCCCGGTTTGCCGACTCCGAAGTTAATCTCGAACAGCTCCGCGAAGTTCACAGCAGGCGTGTCATAGATGATCCGGACTTCACTTACCTCGCCGGTATTCGAGAACTCGACCTGGCGCTAACCCAGTCCACTGAAATCTCTCTTCTGGAAACCCAGCGCAAGGCGGAACGGGATCAAAGGGAAGCGGAGCAGGAACGCATCTTTGGGAACCTAAAAAAGGCCTACGGATTCAGTGATGATGCTGACGGGGTGTCCGAGGATCTTCCTCGAGATGCTGTTCTGCTTGAATCCGCCCGTATTCTGACCAACATGAGTATCGACAGCCTCGGTGATCGGCTCGTCGTGCAGTTAGTGAAAGAAAACACCGCACCACTTGCCAACGCGGGAAAGCATCAGAACGGGGTCGGCCAATAGGTCTTCTCGCGGCTCAATCCCCTGATGCAATTTTCCCAATTTGGCGATTTTCTGTCCTCAGGCTCAGGAATCCTGACGCTGATGGAGGACCTCGAAAGCGCCGCTACGAGCAGTGCTGACATGCGGCTTCTCGGAGGGGGCAACCCTGCCCGCATTCCCGAGGCACAAGACCGCTTCCGCCGCGCCATGGTTGACCTGCTTGCCGACGGCGAGCAATTTGAAAGAGTCACTGGAGATTACGACGGCGCAAGAGGTCACGCCCGATTTATCGATGGGCTTGCGGCCCTGTTGAAATCCCGATGCGGCTGGGATGTTGAACCAAAGAATATCGCCATCACCAACGGCAGCCAAAGTTCTTTCTATGTATTGTTCCATCTTTTCGCCGGAGAGTTCGGCCAAAGAAAAAAACGAAAAATCCTTCTGCCCCTCGCACCGGAATACATCGGCTATGCCGACGTCGGAATGGGCGCCGAACTTTTCCACACCTACAGGCCTTCCATCGAATTTATAGGTGATGGTGAGTTCAAGTATCACGTGGACTTTGAGAGCCTGACGATCTCTGATGAAATGGGTGCAATTGCTGTTTCCCGTCCAACCAACCCCACGGGCAACGTTCTGACTGACGAGGAGGTGGCGCATCTTCGGGAACTCGCACATGACCATGGCATTCCGTTTATTCTGGATTCCGCGTATGGCGGACCCTTTCCGAATATTGTCTTTCCTCAGGCGAGTAATCTCTGGGATGAAAACACGATTGCCTGTCTCAGCCTCTCCAAACTCGGCCTGCCCGGTCTTCGCACCGGCATTATTGTGGCTAACGAGCAGGTGATCCGTGCGATAACCTCAGCCAACGCCATCATATCGCTTGCGCCCGGCAGCACCGGACCGGCGCTCGTGAGCGCCATGGTGGAAAACGGCAGCATTCTCGACCTGTCAGACAACGTCATCAGGCCCTACTATCGCGACAAGGTGAAACAAGCGGTCGGTTGGGTAACTGCCGCCATGGGCGACCTGCCCTGCCGGATCCACACCCCTGAGGGGGCGATATTCCTCTGGCTGTGGTTTGAGGGCCTGCCCATTACCAGCGAGACCCTGTATCAGCGGTTAAAGCAAAGAGGGGTGCTCGTGATCGCGGGGGAGCACTTCTTCCCGGGAATGCATGATCCGTGGGCCCACCGCCACGAATGCATCCGGGTTTCCTATGCCCAGGATGCGCAAACCGTTCAATCCGGTATCGCGATCATCGGTGAAGAAGTGGCTCGGGCCTACAACGAAAGTGCTGCCGGCACGCCCTGATTCCCGAGACACTCAGGTCGACGTCTTGAGTTTTCTATAGGTCTGCCATATCAGGCAGAAAACCCCGGATAAAGAGGGGTCGCCGGAATCAATCCGGTCGTCCAGCTCGGCAGGGTCGAACCAGCCGCCGCCGGATATCTCTTGCGCGTTGGGACTGAGCGTTTGGTCCGTGTCTACCCGGTAGACCCAGGCAAATTCCATCCCGGTGACTTCCGTGGCTTCCAGTTTGAAAAGCCGTGGCGGCACACGGTTGAGAACCAATCCCACCTCCTCTTCGATTTCACGCACGCAGCACTCATCGTAACTCTCGCCCGCATCCACATGCCCTGCCACTGACGAATCCCACATGCCGGGGTTCTCTTGTTTGTGCGCGGCCCGCTTTTGCAAAAACACTGCGCCCTTCGGATTGAACACCAGCACGTGTATTGCCCGGTGGCGCAATCGCAGACGATGGATCTCATCCCGGCGGTTTTCGCCGATAACCGAATCTGTCGAATCGACTACTGACAGGATTTCGGCGTCTTCTGCTGCGCGACTCAAGAGCGTGTCGCCGAGCCGCCGGCCATGTCGCGTCGAGGCCTTCCCGCGCGCTGGGTATCACGCCAGGCGGGGTCGATCCACACAGGCGCAGCTGATGCCGGCAATGGCGTATTGCCGACAATCAGGTCGGCCGCGCGCTCAGCCACCATGATAGTGGGCGCATTAAGGTTGCCGTTGGTGATGGTTGGGAATATGGACGAATCCACCACCCGCAGTTGATCTATACCGCGCACCCGGCAGTTCTCATCCAGCACAGCAGCGGGATCATCATCGGCGCCCATCTTGCAGGTGCACGAGGGGTGGTAGGCGCTCT
Organism: Pseudomonadota bacterium; assembly: GCA_016845525.1. Lineage (GTDB taxonomy): Bacteria > Pseudomonadota > Gammaproteobacteria > Arenicellales > UBA868 > UBA868. The sequence continues at coordinate 23,582 of JAERSQ010000096.1, read as the reverse complement.
CAACGCTTTGCCTGACCCAGGCATCAATCTCGGCGTCTGTTTGCACCTCTTTGCCGGGAGCGATTTCTTCGCCACGGAAACGATCCATTGCCGACTGTCCAAGAATCTCGCGCGTCAATCGGATACAAGCACGCCAGTCTGCAACATCTTTTTCTGCAGTCAGGTAGTTGAACAGGGCTTTTGGGTGCTGGCGCGGATCATCAGACACCACCGATACCGATCCCCGACTCACGGGCTTGTTCGGGCCGACGTGGACCTGGAAGCCATGGCCGTCAAATGCGGCACGGCCATCGTATCTCATGGCGCCGGGCAGAAAGTGATACTGGATATCCGGCGACTTGACCCCGGCAGTTGAACGAATGAAGGCGCAGGATTCAAAGTGATTGGTCGCGCCGAGCCCGGTTTTCAACAACAACCACTGCAATCCGATCATTCCTTTGCTGATGAGACCCAGGCGGGAGTTCAGGGATATCGGTTCCAGACAGCGGTGCTGAAAGTAGACCTCAAGATGATCCTGCAGATTCTGGCCGACACCCTCCAAGGGGTGTGCTACCGGAATCCCAGCTGCCTCAAGTCCGGCGGGCGAACCGATGCCGGAGCGCTGAAGCAGAACTGGAGAACCAATAGAGCCCGAGGACAAAATCACTTCTGCCCGGGCAAACACCTCAAAGTCATTGCCGTCTTTTTCGTAAGCGATACCCACAGCTCGGTTGCCCTCGAGCAGCACCTTGGTCGCCAACGTACCGCTGATCACTCTCAGATTCTTCCGGTTACGCGCAGGCTTCAAATAGGCGTGGCTGGTAGACGCACGACGTCCGCGATCGACCGTCATATGCATCTGACCAAATCCTTCCTGCTGGTAACCGTTGTAGTCCTCAGTAGACGGATACCCTGCCTCAACGCCCGCATCGATAAATGCCCGATACAACGGGTTCAGTTTCATGTCATTACCCGCACAGACACCGAGCGGACCGCTGCCGCCGCGGTACTGGTCTGCGCCGCGATACCAGGCCTCCGCACGCTGGTAGTAAGGCAGGCAGGAAGCATAATTCCAGCCGGCCGCGCCGCTGGATTCCCACTGGTTGATATCCTCGGCATGACCGCGGACATAGACCATCCCGTTGATCGAGGAGGAGCCGCCGAGGCCGAGTCCGCGCGGACAATCCAGCACACGCCCATCCAGCCCCGGTTCTGCCTCGGTCTGAAATCCCCAGTTGAAGCGGCGGGTATTCATCGGCATGGAAAGCGCCGAGGGCATCTGGACGATAATGCTGCGGTCGCTGCCCCCAGCCTCGAGAAGGACGACGTTCACAGCAGGATCTTCGCTGAGGCGGGCCGCGAGCACACACCCGGCCGAACCGGCGCCGACGATCAGATAATCACAATCACGCATAGCGCTGATTATTTCACGTTTTTGATAAATCATTGGTTTACGCAACCGCTCGCAAATGGGCTACATTGGCAGGCCTATGGCCAACAACCTGATTCATGTGGCTGATATCGAGGCGCCCGCCCGTTGTGTTGTCTTCGACAAGGACGGGACCTTGATTGATTTTCATGCCATTTGGGGACCAAGACTGGAAAGAGGTGCTGCGGCGCTCGCTGAGGCAGCGGATCTTGGTAATGAGTTTCTAGGGCAGCTATATCGTGCGGCCGGCTATGACCCCGCTGACGGCACGACCTCCGGCCAGGGGCCGCTCGCCACTGCACCGCTGCACCAATTTACGGTGGTCATTGCCAGCGTGGTTTATCAGCATGGAATTAACTGGGACGAAGCACTTGAACTCAGTCAAGAACATATCGGCGCTGCGATGACAGCCAGGCCAAATCCAAAAGAGATTATTCCTAAAGGCGCAGTAACCGAGTCCCTGCGGCGACTCAACGAGGCTGGCATCCGGACGACCATCGCCACAACCGACAATCGATCTGCTACCGAAGCCATGTTGGATACGCTGGACCTGAGACGGTTCTTCACTGACGTCAGGTGCGGTGACGACACCGGCCCCGTCAAGCCGGATACAGCGGTTCTGGAAGGAATCGCGGCGACACTTCAGTTAAACGTTTCGGATCTCATCATGGTGGGCGATACGGTGAGCGATCTCGCCATGGCAAGAAAGGCAGGTGCAGCGCTGTGTGTTGGGGTGACGGGCGGCGCGGGCAGTATTGAGCAGTTACAGCCCCACGCTGACGTGCTTATCGAGGATGTCGGACAAATACGCCCCGCTTGAGACAACTAATCCGACTGGCGCAAAAAGCGCTCCTGGGCGCCTGACTCAACGGTGCCGGGCCTTGCGGCACGCACCGTCTTGATCGCTGTATCCGCATCTTCGCCTGCCATCATCAGCAAGCGGGCCGCCACGGTGCCTGTTCGCCCGAGTCCCGCCGCACAGTGCAGGAGAATGCGCTCGCCCCGACCCACCGAAGCGAACCACTCCCCCAAAACGGTGCTTTCTCCGCTTGCTTCAGAGGGGGCAGCAAGGTCTCTGACGGGATGATGCTGCCACTGAAACCGTCTTTCGAACTCCTCCGGCAGCTGCGCGACACCCAGAAAATCGAACTCGTGCAGTTCAACGAGAGAAATCACCAGATCGGGCTGCCAATCGCTGACGACGGCCAGATCTTCAGCAAGATCCCTGGAGCGATGAACCCCATCGTTATGCTGTTCGACCCGGCCAGGGCAGCAGCACATCCCTATCAAGCCGCCGTGGTCCCCTAGCGTGACCGAATTGATTTCCAGGGGCGCGCCGGGGGACTGCATCGAAGTGCGTCTTACCAGGACCCCGTGTTGGACATGGACAGCCAAGGCTCAGCCGGAGGCAAGGCCTCACCTTTTTGCAGCAGTTCAACTGAGATGCCGTCGGGAGAACGGACAAACGCCATACGGCCATCCCGCGGCGGACGGTTGATGGTCACCCCCTCGTCCATCAGACGCTGACACAAGCCGTAGATGTCCTCTACTTCGTAGGCCAGGTGCCCAAAATTACGGCCGGCCCCATATTCTTCCGGATCCCAGTTAAAGGTTAACTCAACCTGGGCCGATTCATCGCCAGGGGCCGCAAGAAACACATTGGTAAAGCGCCCTTTGGGCTCATCGTAGCGACGCAGTTCGACCAGACCCAGCTTCGCGCAATAAAAATCCAGCGACGCATCGAGATCGCTGACCCTGACCATGGTGTGCAGGTATTTCATACTTTTCTCTAATTTGCGACGGCGACCCGCCATGCCTGTGTGCGGGACTCGATGCCCCGGCTCAAAAGGTAGTGCAGGATTTTAACGCTCGCTGCGGTGTAGAAGATCATCATTCCCATCGCGGCCGCCGGTGCGATGTCGCCAGCGTCATCCATGTTGAGCACCGCCACAGAGGCTAGTGTCGTATGCGGGGAATACAGAAAGACGACTGCGGAAACCGTAGTCATTGCGTTGACAAAAAGATAAATGCTGATATCCAGAATCGCAGGCGTGCACACTGGCACCGTAACTCTCAGGAAGGTGCGATAAAACGGCTGCTTCAAGGAAGCGGCGACCGACTCAAACTGCGCATCCATCTGTTTCAGCGCGGTCGTCGCGGTCAGATGACTCACAGTATAGAAATGGGTGATGGTGCTGATCACGAGTATCGTCATCGTGTGGTATAAAAAATTCAGCGGGTTCGACGGCGAGTTGAAGAAAAAGATGTAGGCCAGACCCAGCACCAGGCCAGGGATCGCCATGGGCAGCATCGCCAGAAACTGAAAAGCCCCACGAATGGGTCCTAACCCCTGACCTTTTTCGACCAGATATGCCCCGGCAAAAACAATGAGCGTGCCGAATACCGCCGTGTAGGAGGCCATTTCAATAGAGTTGAAGTAACTGTCCCAACCGCCCCCATCCATCAGGTCAAACTGGTAATTGCTGAAGCCGAGGCTCAGGTTATAGGGGAAGAACTTCACCAGCGCTGCAAACTGACAGACGCCGAGGATGCCCAAAATAAAAATGCTGATGATGATTGAATAAACCAGCATCAGGCTGTCGAATCGTTTGTTCGGAAGCGGCTCAAGAGGCACCGCCCGGGCCGACAGGAGCGCCACCTGCTTTTTCTGGACAATGCGATCCACAACAAAGGCGAGACCGGCTGGAAGCAACAGCACCATCGAAACGACCGCGCCCATCTCGAAGTTCTGTTGCCCGATCACCTGTTTGTATATATCAGTCGCAAGAACGTTGAAATCTCCACCGATCACCTTGGGCGCGCCGAAGTCCGTTACCGACAGCGTGAAAACAACGAAAGCGGCGCTGATCAGCCCGTAACGTACACCAGGCAGGGTTACCGTAAAGAATATCCGGGGGCGACTGGCGCGAAGCGCAGTAGCTGCCTCGTAGAGTCTCGCGTCGGCGATAGATAACGCGGTGATAATGATGATGAGTGCGTGGGGCAGCGTGAAAAATACTTCAGCAATGACAATACCGATCGGTCCGTAGATGTCGTGGCCAAACAACAACTCATTGATCAATCCCTGACGGCCGAAAAGATAAATCAGCGCGATGCCGGGCAAGAGAGAGGGCACGAGGATCGGGATCATCGCGATGGTCTTGAAGACAGGCTTTCCTGGCATCCGACTGCGAGTGAGTGCATAGGCAAGGACAAACGCTATCGTGACCGTAATGCAGGTGGTCACAAACCCAATAAAAAGACTGTTCTGGATGGAATAAACCAGGGAAGGCGTATTGAAATATTCGAGGTAGTTTTGAAGCCCGACAAAGCCACCCTGTGAATTCTCCAGACTCTTGGAGAACATGACATATAAGGGAAAGGCCAGCGCGATCACCAGGTAGACCGCAATCACCAGGATAAAGAGCCGCATGGCCCGGTCGTCCGAACTGGATTTACGGCGTAGCGGCGATCCGCGAGTGCCGCTCAGATGACTTGCGCCAGCCATCAGGCGTCCAGGGAATACAGTCGGATTTTTTCGGCAGGAAAAGTCACCGCAACCGACGATTGCGGTTCCAATGCGAATTGGTCGATATCTCCAGTGGATAAATCTGCCTGCACCGTCGCCCCGCTTTGACCCAACTTCACGGTCGCTCGAACAAAAGCGCCCAGATACTCCAGGGATTCGATTGTCCCCCGCGCCTGACTTTGATCTTCCAGCGCGTCGTTCGCACCCAGTTGGACATCCTCCGGGCGGATGGCAAGCTGCACCGGCTGACCCGCCTCCAGGCCCGACGTGTCGACAGCAATCTCAAGATCTTCGAGGACACATTTTCCGGCAGACGCGGTCCTTGCGCTGATGAAGTTCATGGTTCCGATAAAGTCCGCGACAAACTGTGAGGCAGGACTCGCGTAAATCTCCTGCGGTGTACCAATCTGCTCGATGACTCCATGGTTCATCACCACAATCCGATCAGCCATCGTCAATGCTTCTTCCTGGTCATGGGTTACCATGATGGTGGTGACCGCCAGTCGCCGCTGGAGTTCCTTGATCTCCATTCTCAAGTGGGCACGCACTTTTGCATCCAGCGCCGACAAGGGCTCATCCAAGAGCAGTAATCCTGGAGACGTCGCTAAGGCCCTCGCCAAGGCAACACGCTGCTGCTGCCCTCCCGAGAGTTGGGCAGGATACTTTTTCGCCTGGTCGGCGAGATCGACGAGCGCCAGCAACTCGGTGACACGTTGGCTGACCTCATCTCGATGTGCACGTCGGCTCTCAAGGCCATAAGCAACATTCTTTTCGACCGAGAGGTTGGGGAAAAGCGCATAGGATTGAAACACAATTCCGAAGTCGCGCTCTGACGGGGGCAGAACAGAGATATCTGCACCGGCCTGGGCAATACTCCCTTGCGTCTGGATATCCAGTCCTGCGATGGCGCGGAGCAACGTGGTTTTCCCGCACCCTGAAGGGCCCAGAAAGCAGACAAACTCCCCTTCGAACACCTCAAGGGAGATCTTCCGCAACGCGGTGAACTGACCGAAGTTCTTGGTCAGATTCTCTATCTTAAGAAATGCTTCGCTCATCGCCGCCGAAAACCCTTGAACTTGTCGGTTGCCCTGCCGTGCAGCAACAGGGTTTTACCCAAAACAAAACGGCCGATCACTGATTACACAGCGACCGGCCGGCAATGCGTCAAGACTCTGTCCTAGCTCTTGGGTTCCGATTTTGAATCGTAGCGCTTTTGCCATTCGGCGAGGATGCGCTTGCGGTTTTGTGCGGCCCATTCAAAGTTGTTGTCGATCATGGCCTGAGGAATATTCTCAGGGAAATGCTCAACCGGCTTGGCCAGACGCTGGATACCGATGACCGCATAGCCTTCGTTGTACATCTTGTTGGCTTTTTCGCTGACCGACCAATCGACCAAGGTCTTGGCCGCATCAAGCTTCTTGGTCCCCGCTACGATCGCGGTGGCTTCCATATCCCAACCGATGCCTTCACTGGGAATAATGACTTCGAGCGGTGCGCCAGCAGCCTTGGACTTTGCGCCTCGGAATGCAAACGACACTCCAATTGCCACCTCTCCTCTTGCAGCCTGCTTGCAGGGCTTCGAGCCGGAATGGGTGTAGTGGTCGATGTTCTGGTGCAGTTGATCCATGAACGCCCATCCACCCTCTTCACCGAACATCTGAAGCCAGCTGGAAACATCGAGAAAGCCGGTTCCGGAGGAATTCGGATTGGGCATAGCGACATGACCCTTGTAGACAGGTTTGGTCAGATCCTTCCAGGAGGCAGGCATCGGCAGGTTGTGCTTGTCCGACTCGACAGTATTCACGCAGACAGCTGCCACCCAGGCATCCATCCCTGTCCAGCTTGGCGGGTTCGATTTATCCCGGAACTTTGAATCAAGTCCGTCCAGCCCGTTGGGAGCGTAAGCGTGCAGCATTCCCTCGCCTTTCATCAACAACAAACTGGTGGCCGCCAGGCCCCATATGACATCCGCGCGCGGATTTTCTTTCTCCGCCAACAGCTTTGCGGTCACGATGCCGGTGGAGTCACGGACCCAATTGATTTTGATATCAGGATGATCTTCATTAAATCGTGCTGCATATTTCTTGAGATCTTCTGCCTCGACTGCGGTGTAGACAGTGAGATCCGTCGCAGCAAAAGTGGCATGGCTAAGGCCGAATGCCAACGCGGCCGCAAGGCCTGAGCGAACACCAAATAAACTGTTTTTCATCTGCTCCTCCTATTGAGAAAGTCAATACGTTTCCGGATGAATCACCGGATTCGTATCATCACTATTGTTTTTTACAGAAAGATGACACAACGTCCGTCCATATTAGTGTGTTTGGTTCCATGAGACAACAAACACGTCTTGTTGTGCCAGACGCCTGTCGAAATACGGCCAATCTACCGGTTAACACTGACTTTTCGGGTTTCGCGGTGCCGGTCGAGCGCCAGTTGAATCAATTCATCGATCAGTTCTGGGTACGGAATACCACTCGCCTGCCAGAGCCGGGGATACATGCTGATGGGGGTAAAGCCAGGCATCGTATTGATCTCGTTTAGGAAAATGTCGCCGGAGGGCGCCAACAGAAAATCCACACGCCCAAGCCCCGCACAGTCTATCGCGCGAAACGCGTCCACCGACATTCTCTGAATCTCAGCGCTGATCGATTCCGGCAGTTCGGCCGGGACAATCAACTGGGAGCGGTCATCAATATATTTGGTGGTGTAATCATAGAACTCAGCGCCCGGAATGATCTCGCCGATGACGGAGGCTTTGGGGTCATCGTTTCCCAACACAGCACATTCGAGTTCGCGTGCGTTTTCCACTGATGTCTCCACCATTATTTTGACGTCATAGCTCGCAGCAAGCTCGATTGCGCTCTCAAGCGACTGGGTGTCATGCACCTTTGAAATACCGATACTGGAGCCGAGGTTCACCGGCTTGACGAATAGCGGGTAGCGCAGCTTGGCTTCAATATCTTCTAGCGTGCCCTGACGGTCGGCATTCCACGCGCTGCGACGAATAACCAGGTACTCTGTCTGACGCAGGCCGGCATGAGCAAAGACCGCTCGGGCCAGTTCTTTATCCATCCCCACCGCAGATGCGGCCACTCCCGCTCCGACGTACGCGGCATCCGCCAGCTCGAGCAAACCCTGAACACAGCCGTCTTCCCCACGAGGTCCATGCAGCAGAGGAAACACGACGTCGAACGAGCCAGTGCCCGCGGGCGTGCCGTCCAACGCCACAAGGTCACGCTGACCGGCACCCAACTGCACGGGCCGGCCGCTCGCGCCTGAAACCTCGCTCTGCTCCAGTAGCGCGGCTTTACCGTCCTCGAGAACCCATTGTCCGGTGCGGGAGATCCCTGCCAGGACCACTTCGTAACGGTCAGCATCAATTGCCCGATACACCGACCGCGCTGAGACAACCGACACCTCATGCTCAGCAGACTGTCCTCCGAATACCAGCAGGACTCGGGTCTTACTCATAACAGGGGGTACCGAACATTCTCACTTGTCCAAGACCCACTTCAGGCAAGTGCATCCTGTGCGTGTTCGGAGATATGGGCCTCGACGTAGTCAGAGAAAATCTGTCGAGTCTGACGGGTCAGCTCACCGCCGCCGACTGGAAACTCAAGGCGTTCGCCGTCAAGCAGTGTCAGCGACACCACCGGCATGACTTCTCTCGTAGCGCTGGTGATAAAGCATTCAGTCGCGTCGAGCAGTTCATTGACATGCACATCTTCCTCAAAGCTCTCCATATCGGCAGCCTTAAGTGCACGATGCACATGTTTTTTGGTCAACCCCTTAAGGTTTCCTGATCCAGGCGTCACCAGCCGCCCCCGGATCAGGAACCAGACATTACTGTTGGCTGCCTCAGTCACAAAACCATCACGGTTCAGCATGACGCAGTCATCTGCTCCCGCTTCTCTGGCCTCGGTCAGTCCCATAATATTGTTCAGGTAGTTTCCGCCTTTGATGTTGGGGTCCAGGGAATTCACGGGATTACGCCGCACGTTGGGGATCGCCATATGGACCCCCCGCTCGTAGAAAACCGGATTCCACGAGGGCAAAGCCTTGACGATGATGACATACCGGGTCTTGAGGCTCGGATCAGGGTACAGGTCAACGGCTCCCTCTCCCCGGGTAATCTGATAACGCACATAGGCGTCTGATTCGCGGGAAACGCCTGCCTCGATGGCAGTCCGGCGAATCTCCTCCAGCAGCTGCTCTCGAGACTGGCTGATCTGCATTTGAATCAGGTGGGCGGAATTCTCAAGACGCTCAAAATGATCTTCCAGAAAAAGGGGTACGGACCGATAGGTTCGAAACACCTCATAGACCGAATCTCCATAAAGGAACCCCCGATCGAGCACAGGAATGGAAGCCTCTTCTGCCGCAGAAATAATCCCATCGACATTGGCGGTGGACGTTATCATCAGCGAGCACTCTCCTTTGGGGCGGGTAACGTTTTTGAATTATTGTCTGTCATCACACGGGCGTGCTTCGCGACTTCTCACAAGCCGTTATCATACCGCTCTTTCACGACCTGATTGTGCAGATCCAAGCACCGCCCCACGCCGCGACGCGTGTCATCAAATCGAACCGGCACGTCGCCAGCGCGGATCAGACTCATGAAAGGCTGCACTAACTTGGTTCCATGCTGATCTCTCAAATTCTGAAAAACGGCCATCTGGGCCTCGCAAGATCCGCATGCCTTCTGGGCGGCGCGCTTTGGGGTGCCTACTGGATTCCTATCAGGAGTCTCGACGCGGCCGGTTTTTCCGGAACACTCGGCGCAGGACTGATACACATCATTCCTGCGTTGCTCCTCGTCCCCCTGATGCTGTTTCGATACCGGAGCATCCGTCGAGGCGGGATAGCGCTACAGGCAACCGGCGCCGTCATGGGGTTGGCTCTTTTGCTGTATTCCACCGCCTTCCTCTATACCGACGTAGTCCGGGCCACGCTGCTTTACTACCTCACGCCTGTTTGGGGCGCGCTCCTCGCAAGAGCCTGGCTCTCCGAGCGAATTTCCCTCGACAGGGTATTCGGAATCGCTTTGGGCTTCGCGGGGATGCTGGTGATTTTCAATGTGGATGAGGGCATTCCCCTGCCCCGAAATCCAGGCGACTGGATGGGGTTGACCTCGGGGATCATCTGGGCCGTAGCCGCCACACTGACGAGGCGATTTCCCGACCAGCCTGCCGTTGATGTGGTCGCATCGTGGATGGTTTGGGCGAGCTTCTTGGCCATTCTGGCGCTCGTCTTCCTGCCGGCCAGCATCCGTATTCCCCCGGCCGAGGCGTTTATGTCTGTAATGCCCTGGCTTGTCCCGCTCAGCCTGGGTGTCGTCCTGCCGGTTTACCTTGCCATCACATGGGGGCTGCCGCAGCTGAATCCGGGCACCTCTGGGCTGTTATTTATGACAGAAATCAGCGTTGCGACACTGACCGCCGCATGGTTAACCAGTGAAGTCATCGGGCCTCGTGAGATCGCAGGAATCGTCCTGATCAGCCTCGCGGGACTTTCGGAAGTGCTGCTGCCTATGGCACGAAGACTGCTTCGCCTGGGAGAAACCTAATCCAGCCGCGCAGAACTCGCGGCTTAACGACGTTTCGGCTGGCCCGCAGACCGACTGCCGGGCCGGTTTGCCGGATGCTCCGGGAAGGGTTCTCCAGGAAGCCAGACACTCCATTTGGGAAACGGCTCACTGCGCTGACTGCCGAGGTTCGAATCCCGTGATTTCGGAAAGTCAGCCTTTTTGCTTACCTTGGGGTGACGCCTGCTGAACCAGCGATCTCTTAGGCGGGTCGCGCTGCCCTTCTCGCCAACGTCAGTGCCAGTTTGAGTGGTGTAGGTCTTGTCGTATTCCAAAAGAGTCTCCCAAAACGAACGCGGAGAATATATTGGCGCCCCGCATACATGGCACTTTATCGGCTGATCATCTTCAGGTCAAAACCCGACTCCTAGAAATAGGCCGCCAGCTGCACGAAAACTGCCGGTCCGGTCGACAGGTACCTTCCCGGCGAGTCGCTTTCGATACCACCAAACTCGGTGCCTGCGGGGCCGATCGGGACACTGAACGCTACCGTCAGCAGCAGATCCTGCTTCACGTCACCCTGGATCAGAACCTGAAACAGGCCGCTCTGGTCCGACAGATTGACAAACAGGTTAGGAGTCACCAATACCAATGGTGAGGCTTCGGCGGTGACACTCCCGGCCACATAGTGGCGCGCCAGCGTAAACAGTTCGCCTCGCGCGAGCCGCTGGACCAGCGCGGGATTTTGCGACAGCGCCTCTGGATCGTAGTCACCGCCGGTCTGGCCGAAGCCATTGAAGAAATATTCCAGAGCACCGCTGACATTCTTTCCACCCCAGACCCAGGAATACGCCAGGTTCGTGACAAATGTGAAAACCGTATCGTCCCCGGTGCGGCTGGCCACCAGATCACCGCGCCACAGAGCTTGCCCAAGTTCCCGGTTGCCGCCGATCCCGAACAGTTGATCGCTGAAGTGACGCGCAGCCAGCAGGTCAACCTCGCTGGTTTCCAGCAGTCCGTGATACTTAAAAGCCAGCGTGGCCTGATCCTGCTCCACCTCACGGTTGACAGGATCACGGCGGACTACCGCCACACCCTGCAGGTCGTTACCGGTATTCATTAGGTGCTGGCCGTACACCATGTCATCACCGGGCTTGTACTCCTTGTCGACACCGGTTGGATCGAACGGATTGAAAAAATCCATCGGTGTGTAAAACAGCCCATTGCCCCATGTGACGGCCTGGCGGCCAAACCGCAAGGTGGTGTTTTCTCCGCTGTGGCCAAACCACCACCGGTCCAGCCGGTGCTGAAGTGCGTAGTCCTCTCCCTCGGAGATCACGCTCGCGAGGTCAAGCAGACGCAACCCGTCAGCGGATGCCCGGCTCCCCGGGGACAGGGATTCAGGGAACACTTCGCCGGCGGCCAGGAGCCGCTCGCCTTTAACGCCGGTCAACTGGTAATCCATCCGGGCGTCGACAGCTCCCCTGCGCCAATGGAAGTTCATCCGGACGCCGGCACCCTGATCAACCGTGCTGCGGCCTGCGGATTCGGTCCATAAACTGTCCCCCGGATTACGGACGCCGGTGAAGCGGTACTTGAGGTGTCCATCGAGATCGGCCGTGCCCTGACCGTACGCAGCGCCGGCCGCCAGCAGCAACCCCGCCACCAGCCCTTTAGCGGAATTCATCTTTCTCGATACGACCGTCTACCAGCCGGATCAAGCGCCGGGCATAGGCCATCACCCGGGGGTCGTGGGTGGACACGATAAACGTGGTATCGTGGTGGCGGTTTAGGGCGGCAAACAGATCCATCAAGCGCTCGGCGGAGGTCGAATCCAGGTTCGCTGTTGGTTCGTCCGCGAGTATCATGGCAGGATGCGATACGATCGCCCGCGCCACGGCAACCCGCTGCTGCTGCCCCCCCGAGAGTTGCGCCGGCCGGCGCTCTTCCATCCCCCGCAGGCCCACCTCTTGCAGTATGCTGAGTGACGCCAGGCGCCGCTGTTCCGCCGGAACCCCCTGGACCTGCATGACAAACTCGACATTCTCCAGCGCAGTCAGCACGGGAATCAGGTTGTAGGCCTGAAACACGAACCCGATATGGTGCAGCCGCAGGTCCGCGAGTTCGCCTTTGTTCAGGTTGTCTATCCGCTTCCCCGCTACCCACACCTCGCCGCTGGTCGGTTTATCGAGCCCGCCGATGGCGTTCAGCAATGTGGTCTTGCCCGACCCGGATGGACCAGACAGGCATACGAACTCCCGTCTGTCGATCTCCAGATCGACATGATCGAGGGCCTTGATGGTCTGTTCCCCCTGCACAAAAGTGCGGCACAGGTCGACACAGCGAACGGTACTCATGATGGTCAACTCCGGCTGAGGGCTGTTACCGGCCGCTGGCGGGCAGCACGCCAGGCCGGAAACAACCCGGCCAGCAACCCCAGCACGATGACCACAGCGTCGGCGAGGAGGACATCGCCCGGCAGCAGCGCTGGCCGTAGCACCTGGCTGACCCCCATCATCTGCATCCCCTCTGAGACCATAGACAGGTCGATACCCTCTTGCGTCAGAGCGATGGATAGCAGCGCCAGCAGATTGCCGGTGATCAGTCCAATGGCCAGCAGCAGCAGTGTTTCAAGCAGGACCTGAGAGAGAATCATAAACGGCCGCATACCGAGAGCCTGCATCAGTCCGATCTCCCGCGCCCGCTCGAACACCGCCATGGCCAGAGTGTTGACCAGGCCGAAGGACAAGGCGAGGAATATCACTACAATCCACACCCATACGAAGCCGTCCATGGTGGACAACATGGTGCCGAGGTAAGTATCGAGTTCATACCACGGCAACACTTCCCGTCCGGCACCTGCGGCCTGCTCGAGGGGGGCCAGCGCCTGCACGTCCCGGTAACTGCGCCCGAGCACAACGACCTCCGAGATGCGGTCGCCCATGCTCAAAAGGGACTGAACTGTTTTGCGCCCGGCAAAGATAAAGGCCTGCTCGGTGCTTTCCAGTTCTGCCTCAAACACGCCGACGATGCGGAAACCCCGATCAATGATTTGGTTATCAGGATCCTGACTCATCACGACGACCCGGCGATCCACCCGGGTCTTCAGGTTGTTGAGCAGTTTACGGCCCACGATCAGTCCGCGGTCCTGTGCCGAGTGCAGGAACCGGCCGCTAACCACTGCATCGGCAACGGATGACAGACCCGACTCGGCCTCAGGGTCGATGCCGACCAGGGTCACACCCCGGGTATCGTGCTCGCTGGTGATGACCGCAGGCACCCGCACCCGCGATGACCATTTTAGGATGTCCGGATGGGCCAGCGCCTCGCGCAGGGCCTGATCGGGGGGCGGCATGGAGTTTGCAATACTCGGATCGTCGAGATACTCAGGATGATGGATCTGGATGTGCCCCGGCAGGTTACCTACTGCCGTTTGCACCATGTCATCAACCATGCCCCGCATGATTGCACTCATGAAAATCATGGCCCACACACCGGTGGTAATCGCGGCAAGCATGATCAGCGTCCGCCGGTAGTTCCGCCACAGGTTGCGCCAGCCCATACGCAGCAGCACTGCCAGCGGTATACCCATCATGCCGCCTGCATGGCAGCCACCGGCTGCATACGCAACAATTTCGCTATCGGATATACAGCAGCTGCGAGGCACGCGGCGAACACCACCAACGGGCCCAGTATGACTGAAGCAAATGAGGCACTGGGGTAGATCCGTCCCGGCAGGTTGAATCGCGCTGCCGCCTCTTCCAGACCGGGATAACTGAACCCGTACACCTGAAAATAAAGTACTACCGCAACACCGAGTGCAACCCCAAGCAGCAGTCCCAGCCCGGCCATGATGGCAGTCTCAAACAACAACAGACGCCCCAGCCGGCCTGGTTTCAGTCCGAGCGCCATGACGATACCAAACTCCCGGGTGCGGTCGAGTACTGACATGAGCTGGGTGTTCAGTACGCTGAATGCAACCAGCGCAATCAGCACAGCGTACATGAACCACGAACCGACCATGTCGGCTTGCACCGTTTGCCGCAGTCCGGGCTGTAGTGCATCCCAGTGGTGGAGTACCGGCCCCGCATCGTCTATGGACTGCCGGATGGCGGCTTTGGCCGGATCCAGATCGAACACGTCTGGCATACTGATGACCACACTGTGGCCATGGCCGTCCATGCTGAAAATATCCTGAAAAGCCGCGAGCGGAATCTCGATCAGGCTCCGGTCGATGTCTGCAGCCCCGCTGTCGAAGACTCCCACCACGGTCGCCACTGCGGCCGCGAAGGAGCCATCCCGGCCACTGCCCAAAAAGGTCAGTTCATCGCCGGGTTGAACTTTCAGATTGCGCGCCAGAACCGAACCGATCACCGCCTCGGGAGCGGTGCCGCTCAGCCATCTTCCGGCCTTAATCAAGCCGGGCAAGGTGGATACGGCCGGTTCGAAGTCCGGTTGGACACCGATCAACTGCACGCCGTAACTGCGATCGGCACTCGACACAAGGACGAATGCCGAGGCACGGGCGGAAACCCGGGCTTCGGGTACGGCAGTCCGCAGGTCGCTTGCAAGCGCCGCAATACCAGGCACCGAAAAACGCATCCACGGTTCATCCAGATAGCCTTCGGCCTGAACCTGAAGATGCCCATGAAACATATTCAGGCTGTTCTCGTACATCAAACGATACATCCCGAACTGCAGCGAGACCATGAACACCAGCAGGGTGTTCGAGAACACCATCGCCACAACCGTCAGCCAGGTGCGCCAGGGCTGCCGCCAGAGGTTCCGCCAAGCGAGGCTAAGGGTAATGCCGTAAATCATTCACGGGGGTTGCGCAGGTTAGCGCGGGTGAACAGATTCTGGTCCAGTACGATATCGTACCTGGCCGAATTCACCCTGATCTCGGTCCACTCATTATCCTTGCCCACTCTGTGCATCCGCTGCCGCGCGGCAATCATCCGGCCGTCCATCCGGGCAATCTCAAGCGTGCTCAGGCGCTTGACCAGCTGACCTTCCTGGTCAAAGAATTCATGACGGACCAGGATGTTGTGGTCTGATATATGCAACACCTCACGGCCCCAGACCACTGGTGCATCTTCATGCGGTACGGATTCGATGACGTAGATGGGAACATCGTCCTGCCGGTATTGGTCGACCAGCCGGTGATCATACTGATCGAGAATACTATCCGCTCTGGACACATCACTGTTGCTGAAATCCGATCCCAGCCAGCCCTGGTGCATCATCGACGAGGGAATCTTCATGATCCGATTGATCTTGGGCGAGAATGTCCACATGCTGTTATCCACCAGCAGCGTGCCGTTGCCTGCATCCCGCCTGGGTGCCGTCACCCGGACGAGTGAACGCGAATCCCCCTTAGTCCAAATCCGCATGGACATGACCCGCTCCCACTCCGGTCGATGGATGGTCATGGTCACCTCGGAGTAAGACGACAGCCCGCGCCAATGGGTCCAAGCCCTCTTAACGATGTCGTACGCGTTCCCGGGGTCAAAACCCGCAGCATCATGGCTGAACACCAGCAGCGGCAACAATGCCCGCCACCACCAACGTCTTGCCGGGCGGGTCTGCACGGATACTGGATTTTCGTGGACTGTCAAAGTGTGGCGGCGTCAGTGATCAGGGGTGATGACGGTAACTGATCGCGTTCCACCGGGAGCATATCTGAGGCTGAGGACCGCGGCGGTTGATCATGGTCAACTTTCCCCACAATTCGAAAGTGACCGGGAATGCCCGGGCGGTTAAAACTGCACCTTTGCTGTGCCATCGCGGCTCGACGTCGGGAGTATCAGAACGTCTCAGGAGTATAGGAAGGATAAACGCCCTTTTTACCCAGGTCCAACAGCTGCTGCCTGCGGTTGTATCCCCTGGCAACGGTGTAATGCCGCCCCGAATCCGGCACCGCTGCGACCTGATACTGCCACGCGCCGAGGGGGGCAGTCCGCACCCATTCGACCGGCAATGTTCGTCGACATTAACGCCCGGGCCTCTCATACACACTTGTCTATGCAATCGCAAAGTCGATGGCCGCACGTGCATGAATTTCAGTCGTATCAAAGCACGGCACGTCGAAATCGTCCGGGCGCACCAGCAAACCCACTTCTGTGCAACCGAATATGACACCGTCTACCGCATCCGCATGCCGCGCCGTGGCAACCGTCAGGGACAGTCAGTCCCAGGGAGTATTCGCACGGTGTGAGATGAACGGACCAAAAACCGGGGCGCCGGGATTCAATTGCTTGTTCTCGTCAAAATCGTCGTCCGTGTTGTAAGGCGTACTGCCACGGTCGTCGAGATCGGTCAATACCTCGACCCACTGTTGCATGAACAGATCCGTACCGGTGAGGCCGTCCTCGTCGGCCTCGATTGAAGCCACACCTCCGACGCCATGGAAGAATACCGGCTCCAGCACATCGAAGCCGATGTAGCGAAACGGAAACAGCAGCGGCCAGGCATGCAGTCTGGAATCGCCCTCTCGACCGTTGAACGAACAGGAAGCTTCGGACGCACCCGTGGTGATGCAGGCCAGCATCTTCTTGTCCCGGCAGATACCGGTGTCGTAACGCATTTGCCCGCGATAGACGGCACCGTAGACGAACACCCGATCGATCCATCCCTTCAACATCGCTGGCATACCGAACCACCAAAGCGGGAAGTGCACGACCAGCAGGTCGGCTTGCAGCAGTTTGCTCTTTTCTGCAACCACGTCCTGCGGTGTCGAGTCGTTGTCGGCGTGAAACCGTTGCTCGGTCTGCGCGTGAAAACGCTCACTGTCCGCCCGCGTCTGATAGTGTCCCGGCCCCTCCAGTGGATCGAAGCCATCCGTGTACAGGTCCGACAAGGTCACTTCCCATCCGGCCGTTTGTAGCGTGCTGCGCGTGGCCTTCGCCAGTTGACCATTGAACGATTTGCTCTCCGGGTGAGCCAGAACGATATGTGCTTTCATCTTCAGATTTCCTATCGCTAGCAGTCTCGAACCTTTAATCCGGCCCGACCTGCAACTCCCAACATTGGGCAAAAGTGTGCGTCTGATCCGACACGCCGTTTATTTGCCACCGACGGACGTCGCCCATTCACCTTTTGGCCGGCGAAAACCTCGGCGTTTTCGAGCGTCATCGCCAATGCGTTCATCGCCCAAGAACCCGCATTAATGCCTCCCTATCTGTAAGTGACGGATCAAAGCGGCCCGTTTCAAGATAAATGAGAATCTGCGCCATGACCGAAGGTGAATTCATCATAAAGGTATGGGTAACCGGCAGGATGATATGGTCGTTCATGCCGTCCACTTTGGTCGAGGCAACGGCCACCTTACCATCATCGCGTCCGTCGATCAGGGCAGAATAGGCCGGGTTGATGGTTTGCGATCCAGCGATTACCCCAAGATCAAAATCCACTTCGGGCAGGCGCAAGATGATGCCATCTTGTCCCAGCTCAAGCGCGGCGGGCCCGTTGATCCATTTGAACGGCGGTAAATCCCCCAACACATCGACCAACTCGGATCCGTGGTTTGGCGGCGCCAGCATCACCACCCGCCCAAGGTTCTCAGGGCGGTTTTGCGCCAGCCAGTAGCGGGTTAGGATACCGCCCATAGAGTGGCTAACAATATGCGTTGTTTCGCCTTTGCAGGCGTCAAAACCAGCCGGCAGGACCAATCGAGCCAACGTATCAATCGATGCCTTCCTCGACGGGTAATTCATCAGCGCAGTGCGATAGTCTTGCCGCTGCAGAACTTCGTTGAGCAAGGTTAAAGACAAAGACGAACGTGCCAGACCATGCAGCAGGATGACACAGTCCGCCCCTGCCGTGATAGGTGCTAGCGCCAGAATGAAAACCAATATCCGAAGCATATTTAGGATCATGAATCTATCCCGTTTGACGATTCTTGGCGGGGGCCAAGCGGCACAACCGATAGGGCAATGCCGCCCAATACCAGCGGATGCCCATAGACCGCAACGCTGATCACTTCGCCAAGCAAAAGCGCACCACCAAGCAGCGCAATCACCGGCACGCTAAGCTGCGCAACAGCGGCCACACCGGCGGTAATTTTTGGCAAAACTGCATACCAGAGCGCGTAGCCAAGCCCCGAGGTCACGGCGCCAGATATCACAGCGAAAACAGCGCAAGTATAGGAAGTATAAAACGTACTTAATGAAAAAAGATGGGGAATGAACCACTGATGTCCTTGACACCCCAATCAAGGCGAGCGCGTGCCTGGTGCGTTATTGAAACACGCCGCAATCCATTAATATCAGTCCATGAATCAATGCAAAAGGTCGACCTGAGGTAAGCGACAGCCGCTGCCCGGATACGGCCGGGTCCCTCAATACCTATCGACCTCAATGCCGTTGTTCACGACGGGTCGGCACCTTCGTCACCGAAGAGCGGTTCTACCTCGTCTGTTTTCTCGGTGCGATCCCCTGCTATTTCGAGTACCGCGCTGATTCTGCGTTGACCGCAATAGAGAGCGCCAACCTGTGATTCGCGCTATCCTCGCTTGCCGGAGGCGCACAAACAATAATGACAAACGAAACCGCAGCGTCAGGCCTGGCAAACAAGCAAACTCTGCAGACCTACCAGATCGTCGGCCGGATACTGGGTCCGTCCATATTCTTGCTCATGCTCGTCATGGGGCAGTGGCAGGAAGTGATGCCGGACATGGCCTGGCGCGCGGCGGCAGTCGGCATCTGGATGGCCGTGTGGTGGGCAACGGAAGCCATTCCTGTACCGGTCACTGCACTGTTGCCCCTCGTGGTCTTCGATCCGCTCGGTATCTCGAGCATCCGGGATGCGGCGGCGCCTTATGCGCATCCCATCCTATTCCTGTTCATGGGCGGATTCATCATGGCGCTGGCGCTGGAGCGCTGGAACCTGCACCGACGCATCGCACTCGCCATCGTCGATCATGCGGGCACAGATGGCCGGCGACTGATTGGCGGCTTCATGTTTGTCTGCGCCATTCTCAGTATGTGGATGACGAACACATCAACGACAATGATGTTGTTGCCTATCGTAATCTCCGTCGCGGCCGTCATCCGCGACAACGTGCCGAACCTGACCGAGAAGACACGGAGCGATTTCCAGATCGCCATGCTCCTTGGCCTCGCCTACTCAGCCAGTATCGGCGGTCTCGCAACATTGATCGGAACGCCGCCCAATGCATTGCTCATGGGTTTCATGGCTGAGCACTACGGCATCGAAATCAGTTTCGCGCGCTGGATGCTCGTCGGTATCCCTGTCAGCTTCGTCATGCTGCCGATCGCCTGGTTTGCGCTGACCCGCTTCCTGTTTCCCTGCGAGATCCCGGCGAGCCTGGCCGTTAAGAATCATCTGCACGAACTGCGCGAGGAGCTGGGCGAGATGAGCACAGCAGAACGACGCGTTGGTATCATTTTTGGTTGTCTCATCCTGTCGTGGATGTTCAGGAAGCCGGTGGCGGACGCATTGGGTATCAGCGGTATTTCAGATGCCGGTGTCGTGATGACGGCCGCACTCATCCTCTTTTTGCTGCCGAGCGGAGACCGTGACGAGCCGCGACTGATGACCTGGGAGACGCTGGTCAAACTGCCGTGGGGCGTATTGATCCTGTTTGGCGGCGGACTCAGTCTCGCCGGTGCGGTATCGGACAGCGGTCTGGCCTTGTGGTTGGGCGAACAACTGGCACCTCTGAATGTCCTGGGCACGGCGGTGCTGGTCGTCGCATCCGTCGCTTTGGTTATATTCCTGACAGAGCTGACGAGCAACCTGGCGACGACGGCGACGCTGTTGCCCGTCATGGGTGCGATTGCCGTACAAGCCGGCGTCCCGCCAATTTTGCTGACGGTGCCGATCACTATCGCGGCGAGTTGTGCCTTTATGTTGCCAGTAGCAACGCCGCCGAATGCCATCGTGTTTTCCACAGGTGCGATCAGTATTCCGCAGATGGCCAGGGCCGGCGTATTCCTGAACATCATCGGCATTATCATTGTCTCGATCGCTTCACTGACCCTGGCGCCGCGCTTGCTCGGCTGATTCGCGTGCTAGACCGGTGTGCCACCAAACTCGACCTCGATTTCTACGGGCGTGAGGATGTCGTGCAAGCTGGCCGCGACCTGTTGGGCAAGGTGCTGCAACGCACATCGATGGAATATCACGCGCGCGATCATCACGGAGACAAAAGCCTATGCGTGTGTCACCGATCGGGCGAGTCATGCCTTCGGCGGACGACGTATGAAGCGAGCGGATCCGATGTTCGGACCAGACGGGATCGCCTACGTCCATCTCTGTTACGGCATCGACCCCGTCGAAGTGACAGCGGGCCCACGAATCAGCGTGGACTACGCGGGCGAAGACGCAAAGAGGTCATACCGGTTCGTGGCCGGGTCACTTGGCGGAGCAGCGGGCTGGGTCAATACTTCCCCATGTGCAGATCCTCTCTCTCCCTTTATCCGCTTTGAAACCCCTGCCGATCAGCCTCAGCTCGGCATCTTCAATCAAGTGGATTGAAATATAGGAAGGATAAACGCCCTTTTCACCCAAGCCCGACAGCCGCTGACTGCGGGATACTGAAGATCACTCAGGAATCCGTGACTGCGAACCAAGTGCCAGGATAAAACATAAACCGCAACCACCCGCCCCCAGCTGAATGGAAGGGGGCGGGCAACTTTGGGGCGAACCAACGCCGCACTAATCGAGCTTGATGTCCAGCCGTCTGGGCTCGGTGTCCGGAACTTTGGGCAACGTCAGTTTAAGCACGCCGTTGTCAAACGCCGCTTGGATCTTTGCCTCTTTTATGTCGCCTCCGAGACGAAGGGACCGGACATACTTGCCGTAGTGCCGTTCCTGACGGATGACCCGGCCACTGGCTTTCTTGTCCTTTTCTTCCTGCTTTTGCTCCCGTTCAGCATTGATCGTCAGCACTCCATCCTTGATCGATACCTTGATATCCTCTTTGCTGATTCCCGGTAGCTCCGCAACCACCTCGTAAGCATCATCGGTCTCGGTAATGTCGGTCGCCGGCAGCATCTGGCCGCTTTGGGAAAACGGCCAACTCCTGGGCCAGTGGACTTCATCAAACAATTCCATGGGATCCCAGTCGCGGTGGCGTTCACCACGTTTTATCAGGTCAAACATATTAATAACCTCCTGGTGCTCATCACATCCCTGGACCATCCAGGTATCTACATTACACATTCGCTGTCTGCAACAGGCTGTGATCTGCATCAATAGAGGTACAGATAATTCTTCGCCTTTGATCTGCATCAACCGTAGCCGTCATGGCCTGTGGGCTAATAGGCGTCCTGACCACCGGGAATTCACAGTGAACTCATGTTTGACAAGATCCTGATCGCGACCGATGGCTCCCCCGCAGCGGGCAAAGCCATCAGCACCGCTGCTGAACTCGCCATAAAGTGCCGATCCAAACTGCTCATCGCCCATATCATGCTGCACGGAAAGGTGCCGGAGCACTACCGTGACTGGGCGGCATCAGAACATCTCGCGGAAGAACCGCCCATTGACCCCAGTGTGGCTGAATTACGGCTTTCCACGGGACTCAGCACCGGCATCGGGGTTGATGCCTATCGCTCGTGGCAGGTTTTCCGAGTACTGGGTGAACACATTCTCAGCGAAGCAAAAAACACGGCGTCGAAAGCCGGGTGTGAGAATGTCGAAACCATCCTCAAGGAAGGTGATCCGGCAATGGAAATTGCCGGGATTGCAGAAACACAAAACGTCAACCTGCTGATCGCAGGGAGCCGTGGTCTTGGCGGGATCGGAAGTGTACTGCTGGGCAGCGTCTCGCAGAAACTGCTGCATCTGGCACCGTGTTCCTGCCTCGTCGTCCGTTAACGCAGCGAAGAATCAAGGCTTCCAGTCACGCTCAAAACCTTCCGCTTTCGCTCTGGTCTGGAGCGCTCTTCGGCGAGCTAGTCTGATTGCGCGCCTATAGGGCGGCAAAAACTGGGCCGGTTTACCCCATCCCCAGGCCGCGCCCTTCGGACTCACTGTGCTCACGAGATTCCCTTCCCGGCAGAATTTTCACACTCTCCCGAGCCCAATTTGGACAAAACCAACCTGAAAAACCCTGAGGTATCGGTCTCGGGATTTTCAATGTAATTGGTGCTGCACTCTCTGACCCAAGTCAATATCGACCGGCTTTGCTGAATCTATAGTGTTTTCGGGTAATTCCTGCTGCCGAGGTGTAAATGATGCCTTCGAAACCAAAACGCATTGGCTTTCCGCCCACCCATGATGCACAGGCGCTTCTGGAGGGGGTTGCATTTATCGAAAACACCAGTGTCTTGTGCCTGATTGATGAGCTTAACGACCTGCACTCGACGACCTATCGCCTGAGCGACTATCTGCGGGGTCGGCAGTTGCCTCCCGCCCTTAAGTCAGCCCTGCGACTCAGGTTTCACGAGGATCTACAGGAGCAGGCTGAGATCAGAGAGATCATGAAGGAAAGGACAGGCAAGATTCCGGTTTACGCTGCTGTGATTTTCGGTGCCTTTGTTCTCGCTATGCTGCTCTGAGGTTTTTCGGTGGGCGAACACCCTTTATTGCAATCAGTGCAATGGGATGTGTCGGGCACGACGAACCGAAAAGACTCGCGGCTTTGGGCTAAGACAGCGAACTTACGAATTTGGGCTTTTGTCCCAGATTCGCTTAAGAACCAGATAGATGGAGTACTGACTATGGGTTTTGAGCGATACATTCCAAAACCAATAGCGAGACGCTCAAGTTAGGATAAAACGGATATAAAAAAACCCCGGGGCATTGGCCTCGGGGTTTTCAAATATATGCCTGGCAGTGTCCTACTTTCACACGGGGAGACCCCGCACTATCATCGGCGCTATGCGTTTTCACTTCTGAGTTCGAGATGGGATCAGGTGGGACCCACACGCTATGGCCGCCAGGCAAACTGGCTGCCTGAATGAAAAATCATTCAGACGAATTGGGTAGTGATAAAGACGGCGCTACTGAGCTTCCAGCATACCAGTCTTCTTGGGTGTTATATGATCAAGCCTCACGGGCAATTAGTACGGGTTAGCTTAATGCATTACTGCACTTCCACACCCCGCCTATCAACGTTGTGGTCTACAACGACCCTTTAGGGACCTTAAAGG
>JAERSQ010000095.1 GCA_016845525.1 Pseudomonadota bacterium | reverse complement strand
AGGGTCTTTGGGAAAGTAGAGGTTAGTTGGAGCGATTAGCGGGAAGGATGAAAAAGTGGAACTGATCACAACAGCGCATAACGGGCCATCGGGCGTCGCCGCCGAGCGGCTGAACGAAGCCGAGTGCCAGAGTAATTTCTGCGAGATGCATGCGCCTCTCGAGAGGAACGCGGCTCGCGTTGAAGCCGAGCGGTGTTATTTCTGTTTCGATGCGCCGTGCACCGAGGCGTGCCCGACCGGAATCGATATTCCGGGATTTATCCGCATGATTGCCAGCGGCAACGCAGTCGGCGCCGCGGGTCTTATTCTCGAAGAGAACATCATGGGAGGGACTTGCGCAAGGGCCTGTCCGGTAGAAACTCTGTGTGAGGGGGTCTGTGTCCGCAATCACGGTGATGACCGGCCGGTGACGATCGGATTGCTGCAGCGCTTTGCAGTGGACGATGCGCTTGAGCAGGGTACCCGGTTCTTTTCGCGAGGTGAGCGAACGGGCAAAACGGTCGGTGTTGTGGGTGCTGGGCCTGCGGGTCTTTCTTGTGCTCACCGTCTGTCGGTGCTCGGGCATGATGTCGTGGTGTATGAGGCCAAAACCAAGTCCGGTGGTCTGAACGAGTATGGTCTTGCCGCATACAAGATGCTGAATGGATTCGCGCAGAGAGAGGCAGAGTTCATTACCTCGCTCGGCGGAATCGAGATTGTCCACGACACGATTCTGGGAAAGGATGTCAGCCTGGAAGAATTACAGGAGCGCCACGATGCCCTTTTGCTGGGGATTGGGCTGGGCGGCGGCAACATGCTCGGCATCCCGGGAGAGGAAGCCGAGGGCGTCGCCGACGCTGTCGCATTTATTGATGATCTTCGACAGACCGACAAGCTCTCATCTGTCCCGGTCGGTCGGCAGGTCGTCGTCATCGGCGGAGGCATGACGGCTATTGACGCAGCGGTTCAGGCCAGATTACTGGGTGCGGAAGAGGTCACCATCGCCTATCGCAGGGGTGCAGACGCGATGAAGGCCAGTATTGTCGAGCAGGAGTTTGCAAAGATCCGGGGTGTGGCGATCCGGTATTGGGCGCAGCCCAGCGCCGTGATGATCGAGGAAGGTCGGGCGGTGGCTGTGGAGTTTCAGGCGGGCGCCGATTCAGCCGGCGGAGAAAAATTTGTGATTCCTGCGGATATGGTCCTGAAGGCGATCGGCCAGGGCCCGCAGCTGGAGCGAGCCGGATCGGCCGGCTCATTCGAACAGGTGGACGGGCGTCTCGTGGTAGACGAGACCCGGCAGACTTCCTGTCCGGGAATCTGGGCGGGCGGGGACTGCATTGCCGGCGGTGATGATCTGACCGTAAGTGCTGTACAGGACGGAAAAGTAGCGGCGAACAACATCCATCAGGCGCTTTCGCTTTAGGCGCGGTTTTGCTGTCGAGCGTAAGGTAACGAATTGCACGGAAGTCCGTCACGGCGGAAAAACGGCGACAAGAGCAAGACGCAAACAGCAAAGAGCAGAGAGTCAATAAGAGGAGAGACCCATGAGCGATCTCAAAAGTAATTTTGTCGGGATCGAATCCCCGAACCCATTCTGGCTGGCCTCCGCGCCTCCCACAGACAAGGCCTACAACGTCAATCGTGCCTTTGAGGCCGGCTGGGGCGGCGTGGTCTGGAAAACGCTTGGAGAGGCAGGCCCGCCGATTGTCAATGTCAGTGGACCTCGCTATGAAGCCCTGCACGGCAAGGATCGCAGCGTGATCGGCTTCAACAACATCGAACTGATTACGGACCGGCCTTTGGAGCTCAATCTTCAGGAGATCAAGCAGATAAAGAGGGACTGGCCGGAACGGGCCCTGGTGGTGTCATTAATGGTGCCCTGTCAGGAGGCCGCGTGGAAGTCGATATTGAGTCAGGTGGAAGACACGGGGGCCGATGGCCTCGAGCTTAATTTCGGCTGCCCCCATGGCATGTCGGAGCGCGGCATGGGCGCGGCAGTGGGGCAGGTTCCTGACTATGTTGAGATGGTGGCGGCGTGGTGCAAGGAGTATTCGGGGCTTCCCGTCATTGTGAAACTCACCCCAAATGTGACCAATATTCGCCAGCCTGCCCGGGCCGCGAAGAAAGGCGGCGCGGATGCGGTTTCATTGATCAACACCATCAGTTCCGTGATGTCGGTAGATCTGGATTCGCTAAGTGTTAACCCGACGATCGACGCCATGGGGACCCACGGCGGTTACTGTGGCCCAGCGGTCAAGCCGATCGCGCTTCACATGGTGTCTGATCTTGGACGCGATCCGGAATGCGAGGGTCTGCCCATTTCAGCTATCGGCGGCATCAGCAATTGGCGGGACGCCGCCGAGTTCCTGTTATTGGGGGCGGGTAACGTGCAAGTGTGCACCGCCGCGATGACGCACGGATTCAAGATCGTTGACGATATGATCGACGGCCTGAGCCGGTTTATGGACGAAAAAGGTTTCGCATCGGTTTCAGATATGGTGGGACGGGCCATACCGTCACTCACAGATTGGCAACACCTGAATCTCAACTACACCGTGAAGGCGCAGATCGATCAGGAGTTGTGTATCAAGTGCGGCCGCTGTCATATTGTGTGTGAAGACACGTCGCATCAGGCCATTCACGCGAGGCACAATGGCGAACGGCGCTACGAGGTTAACGAAGAGGAGTGTGTCGGCTGCAACCTTTGCGTCACGGTCTGTCCTGTGGAGAATTGTCTTACGTTGCGCAAATTAGAAAACGAAGTGGATACGCGTACCGGGCAGATGGTGAGCCCTGCCGAAAAACTGCAGTGGACCCGCCACCCGAACAATCCGATGGCCAACCCGGACGCCTGACCGGCCGGCTGGACATGATCCAAACGCCTGTTCATAAGTGACAGGCAGAGCAACTAGAAACAAACTTAAAGGAAAAAAATGGCACAGCAGCAAGAGCAACAGCAGCAGGAGTGGGTTGACCGTGACGCAACCCATCTGGTTCATCCTTTGCACAACCCGGCCGCGCACGCCTCAGCCCGCGTCTGGGCCGGTGGAGAAGGGGCCTATCTCATCGATGCAGATGGAAACCGTTTTATCGATTGCCTGTCGGGACTGTGGAACAACACAGCCGGAAACGGTCGACATGAACTTGCCGATGCTGCGTCGAAGCAGATGCGGGAGATGGGATTTGCCTCGGGCTACGCGGGAAGTACGAATCCGCGCGCGATCGAACTGGCCGAGCGTCTGGCAGGCGTTACCTATCCGAACATCAATCACTTCTACCTGACGTCGGGCGGCGGCGAGTCAACGGACAGCAACATCAAGATGGCCCGTTACTACTGGAAATTGAAGGGCAAGCCGGAGAAAACCAAGGTGATCTCCAGGGTCTGGGGGTACCACGGTGTCACGTTTGCGGCTATGTGTGCTACTGGAATCGCGCCGTACTGGGGCATGTTCGAGCCGCGTATTCCCGGATTTGTGCATATTCCCAGCCCCTATCCGTACCTGTATGAGGCTCCGGAAGGTGCGGAGAGTCAGGGGATCGCAGCGGCCGATGAACTCGAGAAAAAGATTCTGGAAGAGGGGCCGGAAACGGTTGCCATGTTCATTGCGGAACCTGTGCAGGGTGCGGGCGGCGTGATCGTTCCGCAAGATGATTACTTTCCCCGCATCCGGGAGATCTGTGACAAGTACGAGGTTCTGCTTGTCTCAGATGAAGTCATTACCGGCTTTGGCCGTACCGGAAAAATGTTCGGGCTTGAGCATTGGGGTGTGCAACCGGACCTGATTCAGTTCGCCAAGGCAGTCACCTCAGGCTATTTCCCTCTCGGAGGTATCGGGATCAGTGATGAGATTGCGGACGTGATGAATCAAAGCGGTTCTCCCTGGATGCATGCGTACACCTACAGTTCGCACCCGGTAGGCTGCGCTGTCGCGCTGGCCATGCTCGACATCATTGAACGTGAGTCATTTGTTGAGCAGGCCAGGACAAAAGGCCAGCGCCTTCTCGTGAAGCTGAAGGACGCGCTTGCCGATCATCCGCACGTGGGAGAGGTTCGCGGATTGGGGATGATGTGTGGGGTGGAATTTGTCAAAGACAAAGCAACCAAGACACCTTTTGATGCGGGGGAGACCATCGGCCCGAAGATCCATAATGAAACCGTGAAGCGGGGCATGTTCTCCCGTGTCCGGGGTGATGTTTATTGCGTTGCCCCGCCCATTGTCACCGAGGAGAGGACGCTGGATCAGATTCCCGAGATACTGGCCGACGCAACACGGGCAGTGCTCGGGTAGCGGATTCAATTTGGGCTGATGCACCCGGCTCAGCGCCGGGTCGCGCATTCGAATGCGTTCGACGCATTCTCTCTGGCCTACGGCCGGTCGCTTTGCCATGCTTAGGGCATGTGTTTTCTGGACAGAAAAGCATACTGAAGCATGTCTGAGGCTCCATCACCGGCGCGTTCCGGACGAAGCGGCCGCAAACGCGCCCGCGAGGACCGCAAAGCCGCGCGGGCGGCTTCAGCCCAGGTGTCGCAGTTGGCGTTTGGTCCGCTGACAAATTCCTATGCCCCGCTTGACCCGTTAACCGAAGAGCAACTCGAAGCGATTCATCGCGCTTCACTCGACCTCCTGCGAGACGGCGGCATTGAGGTCATGAGCGAGCGGGTGCGCCGCGCTTTTGAAAAAGAAGGCGCCACGGTGCTCGAGGACCGCGACGTGGTGCTGGCCGATCCGGATATGATTGTTGAGTTGGTTAGCCGCGCGCCCAGCACGTTCACGCTGACCCCACGCAATCCGGATCATGCGCTCACATTAGGCGGTAACCAAACCTATTTCGGGATGGTATCGGGGCCGCCCAACGTACATGATCGGGTCAACGGACGTCGCGCGGGAAACTTTGCTGACTACAAGAAGCTGTTGAGTCTTGGTCAGCACTTCAACGTGATAGGACTGTTCGGTAACCAGACAGTTGCGACCACGGATCTTCCCCCGACGACGCGGCACCTGGACTGCTATCTTGCAAATCTCTCCCTAACCGACAAGGTCTTTTCGGCGATTCCCATAGGGGCCGGAAGGGTCAGGGATGCGGCCGAGATGTTGGCGCTGGCCCGCGGGATCAGCCTGGATGAGATGCGGATGTATCCCGGGCTCATTGGCAATATCAACGTTAATTCGCCCCGCAAGCTCGACGAGGCCATGTCTGATGGTGCGTTAGCGTTGGCGGAACTCGGCCAAGCGGTGATCGTGACACCGTTTACCCTGCTTGGGGCCATGACGCCCGTGACCATGGCGGCGGCCCTGGTCCAGCAGAACGCAGAAGCGCTTTTTGGAATCGCAATGATCCAGTTGTTCTATCCCGGCAGCCCCGTGGTCTACGGCGGCTTTACCTCAAATGTTGACATGCGCTCGGGCGCTCCCGCTTTCGGCACGCCCGAGAACGCCAAAGCCAACCTTGCCGGGGGTCAATTGGCAAGACGCTATCGCTTACCGTATCGAACCAGCGCGTGCAACGCGTCGAACGTGGTAGATGCGCAGAGCACCTATGAGACTCAGATGGCGCTATGGGGTGCGGTCATGGGCCACGGCAACGTGGTGTACCACGCCGCCGGATGGCTGGAGGGAGGGCTCGTCGCGTCCTATGAGAAATTCATCCTTGATATAGAGGTCCTTCAGCACCTCGCGCACATGCTGTCGCCGATTGATTGCTCTGAGGATGAACTGGGCGTGCAGGCTATCCGGGATGTTGATCCCGGGGGGCATTTTTTCGGCACCGACCACACGATGGCCCGTTACGAAACGGCCTTTTACGCGCCACTTGTCAGTGATTGGCAGAACAACGAGAACTGGGAGGCAGCGGGAGCAAAAAATGCGACGGAAAGAGCCACATCACTCTGGCAGTCGATCTTGGCAGAGCACGAGTCACCCGCACTCGACCCCGGTATACGGGAGTCATTAGAAGAGTACGTTGTTCGCAGAAAGGCGGAGATCGGTACCGACGAACCCTGAAAGCACCCGCCAGGGTCTACTTATCGCAGAGCGCTTTGATGTTGGGTTTCACGATCGCTGGACGCTCAGTCGACTAGGGTCTTAAGAACCGGAAATAATCGATCGGCGATAACGTGTTGTGCTGCCTCATTGGGGTGCAGTCCGTCATCCTGCAGGAGATCGGGTTGGGAAAAAATTTCGTCGAAGATCGAGGGCACAAAAGCGATGTCATAATCCGCGGCGAGTTTTGTATAGACTGATCGAAACGCCTCTCGATATGCGGGTCCATAGTTCGAAGGAATGTCGATGCCGGTCAGGAGAACACGTGCACCTGATCGCGTCGATTGCTCGATCATATCGGCAAGGTTTCGTTTAATCACGGCCGGGGGATGCCCTCTCAGGCCATCATTGGCGCCAATCTCGAGGATCACAATCTGCGGGCGGTGTTGATCAAGAAGACCGGGAAGGTTTCGTGACGCCCCTGCGGTTGTTTCGCCGCTGACGGAGGCATTGATCATCCGGGTTTGGGGTGGCAGGCGCTTCTGGATGAGGCTGACCCATCCCTTCTCAACGGCCATGCCATACGCGGCACTGATGCTGTCGCCAATGATGAGAATAGTGGGTGGCGACGCGCCTGCGGATGCCCCAAACAGAAATAAAGCAAGGAGCAATAATCGGGTGAAAGATTTCGTCTTGGAGGCCAACAATGTGTCTCGACAGGTTGAAGGTCCGGCAGGAACGCTCACGATTTTAAATGACGTCTCGCTAAAGGTCGCCCCAGGCGAGGCTCTGGCGGTTACGGGCCCCTCCGGCTCAGGCAAATCAACGCTGATTGCCCTTTTGGCCGGATTGGATCAAGCGAGCAGCGGCGAGATTATCCTCGCAGGAAGTGATCTGGGCGTGCTTGACGAGGATGGTCGGGCACGATTGAGAGCAGGACGCGTCGGTTTTGTATTCCAGTCATTCTATCTGGTAGATACGCTGACGGCGCTTGAAAACGTGATGCTGCCCCTGGAACTCGCGGGCCATGATTCCCCGCGCGAGAAGGCAGCCGACTGGCTTGGTCGGGTCGGACTGTCAGATCGCTGCGATCACTATCCCAAGCAGCTGTCCGGCGGAGAGCAGCAGCGTGTCGCTATATCCCGTGCCTTTGCTATTGAGCCGCGTATCCTTTTCGCGGACGAGCCCACTGGAAACCTGGATGATGCGGCCTCTGATCAGGTCGCAGAACTGCTGTTCTCGCTCTGCAGCAGTCGTCAGGCTGCGTTGGTACTGGTAACGCATGACATGACACTGGCCGCGCGCTGCGACCAGCATCTTCGTCTCGAGAAAGGGCGGGTCAGTGGAGTCCGCCGATGAGATTCTCCCTGCGTCATGGCACCCGCCAGTTCTGGCGGGACTGGCGTTCGGGTGAGATGCTCGCCTTGGGCGGCGCACTGCTGACGGCGGTCGCGGCCGTTAGCGCGGTCGGCAGTTTCTCTGACCGGGTAGAGAGCAGTCTGCAAAGAGGGGCGGCAGAGGTGATTGCCTCGGATATAAAGATAACGGCGCGCAGGGAGATCCCAAAAGAGATCGAGACGAGGGCCAAGTCACTCGGACTCTCGACGGCCAGAATGGTTGTGTTCCCAACGGTGCTCTTTATTGAGGGCCAGACTTTGCTGGCATCGATAAAGGGGGTCACCCCCGAGTATCCGCTTCGGGGAACCCTGGGTCTGCGGGGAGAGCCTGATCGAGTGGAAATGATCCGCTCGGCGCACGGGCCGGATTCTGGTCAGGCCTGGGTAGACAAACGACTTCTGACGACCTTGGGGCTGCGCCTCGGCGATCGCCTGGATATTGGGGAGATCTCACTGAATCTGGAAGCAGTCTTGGAGTATGAGCCTGATCGGGGCGGACAGTTTTTTAGTTTTAGCCCAAGAATCCTCGCGCACCGAGCAGATGTAGAGGCTTCCGGACTGTTGGGGCCTTCCAGTCGGACTACCCATGCGCTGCTCGCGGCCGGCGCTGCGGGTCAGGTGGCCGAGTTCCGTCGCTTTCTGGAGGCACAATCATTTGACGGCATCAGGACCGTCGACCTGGAATCTGCTCAGCAGCAGGTGGGGGCAACGGTTGGCGCGTCTACGGAATTTATTGGCCTGGCATCGCTGGGTACCTTGTTCATTGCAGGAATAGCGATCCTGGTCGCCTCGCGACGGTATGTCGACAGACGGCGCCGCCATGCGGCTTTGCTTCGTTGCTTCGGAGCAAGCGGGCGAACGGTCCTGCTGATTCATATTCAGACTCTTGTGATGATGGGAGTGGTGTGGGGATTTTTCGGGGCAGCCCTGGGCTTTGGCATCCAGGAATTGATGAGCCGCCTTTTGGGTGAAGTGTTCTCACTCGGCGCAGGGAAAGCCGGAGTGGGTGCGGTCTTGATCAGTCTCATTCTGGGCCTTGTGCTGCTGATCGGTTTTTCGGTTCCGCAACTGGCCCGGTTGATGAGAGTCGCTCCGATGGAGGTGCTCCGAAGGACCGAAACGCCAAGGCGACTGATCTCAGACGTGCTGTGGTATTCGGTGCCGGTTCTTGTGCTGATCCTGCTGGCGGTTCAGCAATCCGGACAGAGTCAGTTGGTTTTCTATGTATTGGCAGGCATTGTTTGCGCGCTCGTCGCAATGATGGGCGTCAGTTTCGGGCTGATCAGGATCTTGAAGCGCAGCGCGCGAGGAGTAGGCGTGTCATGGCGTTTTGGTCTAGGGCGGCTTTATAGGGACCCGGTATCCACCACCTTCCAGATTGCAGCGATTGGATTGGGACTGACCGTGCTAGTGACACTGTCGCTGGTGCGCGGACAGTTATTCGACAGTTGGGAATCTCGGGTGCCCCCCGGTTCCCCGAACTTCTTCCTCGCAAATGTGCAGGACTATGAGCAACAAGGGGTAGCGCAATTCTTTCGTGACCGTCTCGGCCAGAGTCTGGACTCTATCCCCATGGCTACCGGACGCCTTGTCACGATCAACGGCCGCGTGCCGACAACGGACGCGTACCCTGACCCGCGAACGGCATCCCGAATTGAGGGTAATCTTAATTTTTCCTGGTCGAAGGAGATTCCGCGCGACAACGCGCTTGTCGCAGGTGAATGGTGGCAACCCGGGACGTCAGAACCCGTTGTTTCTCTGGCCGAGAGTTGGGCGGAGCCGTTGCGGGTCCAGGTGGGCGATCGAATCGGCGTGCGGGTCGGGTCAGAAACCATCGATGCGAGGGTCGCGAATCTTCGAAAGGTGCGGTGGGAGAGTTTCAACCCGAACTTTTTCGTTCTCTTTCCCCCGGGCGTGTTCAAAGAGGCACCGCATAGTTTCTTGAGTTCGACTCGTATTGAGGAGGAGCAGCAGGACGTGCTCGTCGAATTGAGCCGTCAGTTCCCGACAGTAAATATTATTGATATTGGAGCGATCCTGCGGCAGGTTCGGCACCTGATGGAGATCGTCGGGGTGGCGCTGAACCTGGTCTTTGGGTTCACACTAGCTGCAGGCGCGGCGGTGCTGTTTGCGGTGATGCAGTCAAGCCATGATGCTCGGGTGCGCGAGGCTGCGATGCTGAAGGTGCTTGGATGCGACCGCTCCCGCCTGATGCGTGCGTTGAACACCGAATTTGTGGTCATTGGCCTGGTTGCGGGGATCATCGCGGCGGCGACGGCGACCCTGACGGGATGGCTCCTGGCCACCAGGGTACTTGAGCTCGAGTATGCCCCGCAGTTCTCTGTGATCGGGATTTCGATACTGTTGAGTATTGTGCTAGTCTGGGCGGTCAGCCGCTCCGGCGTGCGGACCGCACTGGCGACTCCGCCCCAGGCGACACTTCGGTCTCCCTGATGGAAGAAGCGAGCCCTGAAATCGGCAGACCAGTGCGGTGAAGAATAAAAATAATCTCCTTCGATGATGAAATTCCGGTTATTGACTCCTTTTTCCAGCCCCGATCGAATATCGGCGCTTGTGCGCTTTCTGTTGAAAAACAGCAGAAGGGCCTTCTTTTTATTATTTGTGGTGCCGGCTCTCGGTTTCGCCCGGGGAGAAGGTCCGGTGGACCTCGTCGTCGAGACCGAGGCGCAGAGCGGGTCCGAATCGAGCACCACAACCGAAACCACGACGACCCAAACCACGACGACCCAAACCACCCCGACAACTGCCGCAGTGACAGCCACGGGATTCGGGGTGGCGGTATTGGATACCGGGGTGGAGATGGTGTCCCCGATCACACCCGCAGTTATGCTGCCGGGCAGTGCGAGCTTCGTCGGTGGGAATCCCCTCGTCGATTATGCAGAACAAGGCACTCACGGCACCGCGGTTGCCCAGATTATCCGGACATTGTCTCCTGGAAGCAGAATCCTCTCACTGCAGACCTCTACCGGAAGTCGATCTATCTCTGCCGGTGCCGCGGCCCAGGCCCTGCGTACTGCTGCGGCTAATCCTGCGATCCGCGTGATCAATCACTCAAATGCGGCGCTGGCAGTCGTGCCGGGCGACGCGATCCTGGCCGCGGCGTTGGCGGATCAGGTGATCGTGATGGGGTCGGGCAATGACCGACTGCCCAATCCGAATGGAGATGCACGGCACGCGCCGGGACTGGGCGGCAAGGCGATTATTGTTGGCGGGCTGGGGCCGGACGGCGAAATGCTGGGCTTCAGTAATCGTGCGGGAGGGTATGCCCAGCACTACGTTGTCGCACCGGGCGCGTCAGCCTTCGCGGACTATTGGGGCACCTCGTTCGCAACGCCACGAGTCAGTGCTCTGGCAGCACAGTTGCGCCAACGCTGGCCCGAGCTCAGAGCCGAGGAGGTGACAGACATCATTAAGCGTTCGGCGACCGATATGGGAGCGCCGGGGGTTGATGCCAAGTATGGCTGGGGGCGCATCAATACGGCCCGCGCGTTCTTGCCTTTAGGAGCATTGACGACGCCCACAGAAACGTCCACTACTGCGTCAGAGGACGAAGAGGCACAGTCCGAGGAAAGCACTGCCGACGAGGGTCTCATGCTGCTCCGCCTGAGGGTTGGGACGCCGCTTTACGATGCGATCGTTTCTCAGCCTGCACTGCGCAGGGTGCTCGCTCTGGACAGTTACGGCCGGGATTTCAGTCTTGATCTTTCGAAAATGGCGAGCGCTGCCGATCTCAAGGGCCGCGCCCGCAGTATCGTCCAATCCTGGGCAGTTGATGCCGACCCCACGCTGCTAGCAGACGGGAAAGGTTATCGCGTTTCTTCCTTTGCCGGTGCCGATTCGACCGGCGCACCGAAATTGCATATTGATTTCTCGCCCGATGAGATCTTCCGCTACCAGGTGGGATACAGTGTGCGTCCCGAAACAGGGCACGGTGTGCTTGACTGGATTCCGCACCTCGATGACGGTGTGGGGTCTGCTGGTGCGTGGCGCCGAAGCCTTGCGGGCAACAATAACCACGAAGGGTTTCACAGCCTGAGCAGTTATCAGTTCGGTCAGGCCGCTCTGCTGGATGTTGCCGTTGCCAATACCCATGACAGTGGAGGCCTTGAGCAGACAAATCAATTGTGGTCGTCGGCCCTTCATCTTCAGAACGATACCTTCGGGGCTTCCCTTGAAGGAGGACTGCTTGAGGAAGACGGCAGTTTGTATGGGAGTGCCCCGGGCGGAGCATTAAGCGTCGACTCGGCCCAAACCCGTTTTGTGCGGGTTTCCGGGTACGGGCGCATCAACGCCCATCTCGCCGTTATCGGCGCCTATACGGGGGCGCTGACGGAGGTCACCGAGGCGGCAGGTAAGTTGCTCGACGACTTCTCTGATCTGTCAGCTCAGTCCTGGTTGGTCGGCTTTGGTGCGAAGGGAATTTTTGCCAAGAGAGATGGCGCCAGCCTCACGGTGTCACAACCGCTTCGGGTGACAGAAGGATCAGCTGACCTGGATGTGCCCTACGCGCTCGGTTCTGATGGTCGTGTCCTGCGTCACCAGCAGCGAGTCGGTCTGGCGCCTCTGGGGGCCGAAACCTCGCTGGAGCTGACTTATCGGCTTAAGTGGTCAAGATCGCTGGAGTTTGGCGCCTATGGAGCGATGCGCTACCAGGCAGGCCACAACGCCCAATTGGGAATCAGGCCCGAATTGGCGGCTGTCGTCAGGGGTACATTTTAGGCCGCGCCGTGCGCAGCGGGATTGCGTAAGATAGGTTGTCACGACGGCCGGTAAGCCGCGCCCCTGTATTTTCGCGATTTAGATACCATGCCTATCGAATCAGTCCGTAGCAGACCAGGCGCTGCCCGCCAGCACGGCGCAATGGAGTTCAGTGAGCCGCCGGTCGATCTTGACGGAGTCCGTCTATACCGGCTCGCCCGGCTTCGGGAGGAGATGGCCAAAGCGGACGTGTCCGGATTGCTCCTTTTTGACCAGATCAATACCCGGTACGCGACCGACGCGACGAACATGCAGGTCTGGTGTTCGCACTATGAGACCCGTTGCGTGTTCGTTGCGCTGGAAGGTCCCGTAGTGCTCTACGACTACGCCAACCATCCCCACCTGGCGGAGGATCTGCCGGGGGTGGATGAGTACCGGGTGATGCCGTCGTTCTATTTCTTTTCCGCCGGTTCTCATTGTGAAGCGCGCGCCCGTAAATTCGCGGCTGAAATTGATGACCTGATGCGTACCTATGGGGGTGATGATCGTCGCCTGGGTATTGATCGGCTCTCGGTTCTACCGTGTGATGCGCTCCGCGAGAAAGGCCTGGTGTTATGCGAAGGTGAGGGCATAGCTGAGCGGGCACGAGCCGTTAAGTCTGCTGACGAGCTCGCACTGATGCAGGTCTCGATGGATGCCTGTGAGGCGGCCTGTGATTCCATGCGTGAAGCGCTCGAGCCCGGCATTACGGAAAACGCGCTGTGGGCCAGGATGCATGAGACCAACATCCGCATGGGGGGCGAATGGATCGAGACCCGTCTGCTATCCGCAGGCCCACGGACCAATCCCTGGTTCCGCGAATGCTCGATGCGTCCGATTGAGAAAGGCGATTTGGTGAGCTTTGATACGGACCTGATCGGACCCTACGGCTACTGCTCAGATGTTTCCCGATCCTGGCTGTGCGGCGACCGGCCGAGCGATGAGCAGCGCCGGCTCTATTCGGCGGCTTATGAACAGATTGAGACGAATATCGGGGTTTTGCGTGCCGGCCTCACGCTTCATGAAGTGTCCGAGCGCTGCTGGACAATTCCCCCGGAGTATCTCTCGAACCGATATCCCTCATTGATGCACGGCGTAGGGCTGGCAGATGAGTATCCCAGCATCAAACATGAAGTGGATTTAGCAGCCAAGGGATACGAGGGCGTGCTCAGTCCCGGTATGGTGATCTGCGTAGAGTCCTTTATCGGCCTTGAAGGAGGGCGTGAAGGCGTTAAGCTGGAAGAGCAGGTTATCATCACCGAGTCCGGGGTGGAGCGGATGTCGAGCCTTCCCTTTGAAACCGATTGGTTATGACATGTCCGATAGCAAAGCGGCACTGGTAGACGCGAGAGTCGACTGCCTGCAGTACTGTAACTGGTCCAGAAAGATTTTTTCGCAGATGCGGGAAGGCGCGCTGGATGCAGTGCACGTGACCATCTGTTATCACGAGGACTTCCGGGAGACGGCCGCCAATTTTGCGGACTGGAACCGGCGATTTCTCGACTACAGCGACCTGATCATGCCGGGGCGCTTCGCCGACGATATTGTTGCTGCACGGCAATCCAACCGTACCGCTATTTTCTTTGGTTTTCAGAACTGCTCTCCTGTTGAAGCAGATGTTGGACTGGTCGAGGTCTGCCATCAGTTGGGTGCGCGTTTCATGCAGCTTTCCTATAACAACCAGTCATTGCTTGCCACGGGTTGTTATGAAGCGGATGATCCCGGCATTACCCGTATGGGTCGACAGGTTATAGCTGAGATGAACCGTGTGGGGCTGGTGGTGGACATGAGCCACTCTGCTGAGCGCTCAACGCTTGAGGCCATTGAGGTCTCCTCGAGACCAATTGCCATCACCCATGCCAATCCGGCATTCTGGCACCCGGCACTGCGCAACAAGTCGGATGAGGTGATTCGGGCGTTGTCGGAATCCGGCGGCATGATCGGTTTTTCGCTTTATCCGCACCATTTACACGAAGGCAGTGACTGTACTTTGCAGAGTTTCTGCGAAATGATCGCAAAGACGGCAGATCGGTTCGGTATTGAGCACATCGGCATTGGTTCTGACCTTTGTCAGGATCAGCCCGACGCCGTCGTGGAGTGGATGCGCAACGGCCGCTGGACGACTGAGCGCGATTTTGGCGAAGGTTCTGCGGACAAGCCCGGTTTCCCGGCACAGCCGGCCTGGTTCAGGGATAGTCGTGATTTTCCGAATATTGCGGCGGGTCTTGCGAAAGTCGGATTTGACGATCAATCGGTCGCCGCGGTAATGGGGAATAACTGGCTGCGCTTTTTTGAGCAATCATTTGTTGGTGCCTGAGCGCTGAGATGTTGTCCTGCGTCAAGATATGTCGGCCGCAAGCAATTACTCTGACCAGTTGAGCGAAAAGGCTAGAACTGAGATGCAGGTTGCACCGATTCACCTAAGCAACTCCAAAGACAAATCCTCTTTGGGCAAGACGGACGCCTTCGTTGAGCGCCGGCCCCCTGAGCAGGTCTGCAAGCTGGACCGTATGGGCGCGGCGTTTCCGACCCGCCTCAGTTTTATGCGGTTGTTGCTGCGCCGGATGTCAGTTGAAGGCTGGCAGATGGAGCGCGGGCAGTTCGAACTTAATGACGATGGCTATGGAACGGCGGTTTACACTGCGCACCTTCCCGACAGGGCCTACTCGCTGGTTGCATTCGCAAACCCCTTGGCGGATGAAGACAGGACCGACCGCGTTATTGCTTCGGCCTGGGATGCGGCCTTCGTGCTGTTTGACGGTGTGCCCTCGAGCGCCGACATCGATCGACTGAGAGCCCAGGCCCCCCTGCAGGAGGCGGGCCGGTTCGAAGCGACTGACCTCGTGATCTCCCGCGCCAATCGCAGCCTGCGCCTTTTTGAATATGTTTGTGACTGCCTGGCCCGAGGCGAGCAGCCTGAGGCCAATAGGCTAAATGAGGTGGGTTACTTAATGCGGACGACTGCCGTCTATGGTAACGGCAAGTTCGGGATAAGTGACCGGTCGCGTATCGCTTCGCGAGACGAGACGCAGAATTCCTTTCAGGCCGAAATGCTGACGGTATTCCTGATTCGCCAGTTTACGTTTGACCAATTGGAGCACATTGCTTCGCGGCGTGCTGGAGGCGCAGCGGTTTCCCTGGCACCAGCCCTGAAAAGATCGTTGGGTATAGGCAATGCAACCGGCCTGGGCATGGCGCCCTTTGTCGTGAGCCATCCGGAGTTGTTGCATCATTGGTTCAACGCCCGCGAAAGAGCAATTGCGCGGGTGCGGTCAATGAAGGATATCGCACCGGGAGACCTGAAACGCGCACTTGAACTTCAGCAACGGGCTTACCAGCACGTTAGCGAGTGGCAGACATCCGACGCAGACTATCAACAGCGCAACCAGGGATTACTGCAGGATCTTCTTGAAATCCGGCATTGGCTTGAGCGCGTAGACGAAGCGCAGCGCGCTGGACAGCTGTGGGATGCGCTTTTCCGGCACGG
>JAERSQ010000094.1 GCA_016845525.1 Pseudomonadota bacterium | reverse complement strand
AGCGCGCGTGCACTCGCTGCAGGCGCGCCAGTCGAGGTCGAGATCGACGATCTGGCCCCCGGCCAGATGAAGGTGATTGAGTGGCGCGGCAAGCCGGTCTGGATTCTCCGCCGCACCGACGAAATGCTCGAGGAGATGGCTGCGGTAACGGGCCAGTTATCCGATCCAGACTCGCAGGTCGTGGAGCAGCAGCCCGAGTATGCCCAGAATGCGCATCGATCGATTCGACCGGATGTGCTGGTGGTGCTCGGTGTCTGTACACATCTGGGCTGCGCGCCGAGTAAGGCATTCGACAAAGGGGGATCGTCCGGACTGGGAGATGACTGGGTCGGCGGATTCTTCTGCCCCTGTCACGGATCCAAGTTTGATCTCTCGGGCCGCGTATACAAGAACGTCCCGGCACCGACCAACCTGGAGGTGCCGCCTCACGCCTATGTTTCCGAGAACCGCATCGTGATCGGTATTGACGAAACGGAGGCGACTGCATGAGCCTGATCAACTGGATCGATGACCGTTTCCCGCTGTCCAAGGTCTGGAATGAACACATGGCGCAGTACTATGCGCCCAAGAACTTCAACTTCTGGTATTACTTCGGCGCTCTGTCTCTGGTGGTGCTGGTGCTACAGATTGTCACCGGTATCATCCTGACCATGCACTATAAGCCTGACGCCGATCTCGCGTTCGCGTCGGTCGAGTACATCATGCGGGATGTCCCCGCAGGATGGTTTGTGCGCTACCTGCATGGGGTGGGTGCTTCGATGTTCTTCCTGGTGGTGTATCTGCATATGTTCCGGGCCATGCTTTATGGTTCACACCGCAAGCCCCGCGAACTGATCTGGCTGCTGGGCATGGTGATCTATGTCGCACTGATGGCCGAGGCATTTTTCGGCTATCTGCTGCCCTGGGGCAACATGTCGTACTGGGGAGCGCAGGTAATCATCTCGCTGTTCGGTGCGATCCCGGTTATCGGGGAGCCTTTGGCCGAATGGATTCGGGGTGACTTTGTGGTGTCCGATGCGACCCTCAACCGTTTCTTCGCCTTCCATGTGATCCTGCTGCCGCTGCTGTTGGCCCTGCTGGTGTATCTGCATATCGTGGCGCTGCACAAGGTGGGCTCCAACAACCCCGACGGCGTTGAAATCAAAAAGAACAAGGATAAAGACGGCAATCCCGTTGACGGCATTCCCTTCCACCCTTACTACACCGTGAAGGATACCTTCGGGGTTGCAGTATTTATGACCACCTTCCTCGGGATCGTGTTCTTCGTGCCTGAATTAGGCGGCTGGTTCCTGGAGAAAGACAACTTTGCACCGGCGGACATTTTGCAGACGCCCCCGGATATTGTGCCTTTGTGGTATCTCACGCCTTACTACTCCATTCTGCGGGCGGTCACCTTTGAATGGCTGCCGGGCGGCGCCAAACTTTGGGGCGTCATCGCAATGGGTGCGGCGATTGTGATGTTCTTTTTCCTGCCTTGGCTGGACCGTGCAAAAGTGCGTTCCATCCGTTACCGCGGCTGGATGTATAAATCGGCACTCACGCTCTTTGCGGTGACCTTTGTCATGCTGGGATATCTCGGTACCAAGAATCCCGGTCACGTGGATCTCTTCCTGTTCAAGAATGTGATCTGGGCCCAGATCGGTCTGGTGGTGTATTTCGCTTTCTTCCTGTTGATGCCGATCTACACGCGGTTCGACCCGACAAAACCTGAACCGGATCGCGTGGGGTAGATGACGATGACAATAAAAACGTTGATCAAAAGGCTGCTGCCGCTGCTGTGTGTGCTCTGGGCACCCGCCGGAATGACGGCGGGAGGCGGTAATGCGAATCTCGATTCCGCCTACATCAATCTTTCCGACAAGGTGTCACTGCGCAACGGTGCGCATACGTTCGTCAATTACTGCCTGTCCTGTCACGAAGCCTCGTTCATGCGCTATGACCGGATGGCCAAGGACCTTGGCATCGACCGCGAAACCCTCAAGCGGGACATGATGTTTGCTGCCAAGAAGCCGGGTGAGTTGATGACGGTGCATATGTCGGACGAGGACGCCAAAGCCTGGTTCGGTGTGGTGCCGCCCGATCTCAGCCTGACAGCGCGTTCGCGCGGCCCGGATTGGATCTATACCTATCTCAGGGGGTTTTACCGGGATGAGGGTACGGCGACGGGATGGAATAACACGCTCTATCCGAACGTGGCCATGCCCCACGTGCTGTACGAGTGGGAAGGCATGCGCAAGGCCAACTTCGAGACTTCATCGAACGGCGCCAAAGTCCTGGCAGGGTATGACCGGTTGAGCCCCGGCACCATGAGTGCGCAGGAATACGATAGCGCGATCCGTGATCTGACCAACTTCATGGTCTATCTCGCGGAGCCGGCAAAACTGGTGCGTTACCGTATCGGCTTCTGGGTGATGGTGTTTATGCTGGTATTCGTGGGTTTGAGCTACCTGCTTAAAAAAGAATACTGGCGCGACGTTCATTGATGCTCCCGGGCGGGTATTTTTTAGCGCCACGCGCGAAAGATTTCTCTGCTGCACGAGATAGTCAACTATGAAGCTTTACTCCGGAACCCAATGTCTTTTCAGTCATGCCTGCCGGTTCGTGCTGAAGGAAAAAGACATCGAATGCAATGTGGTCTTCAGCAACGACAAGCAGGTTGAAGAGATGGTCGCTGAACTCAATCCCTATGGCGAAACGCCAATGCTGGCGGATCGGGATCTTGTAATCTACGACGGAATGGTGGTTAACGAGTATCTCGACGAGCGGTTTCCACATCCGCCGTTGATGCCGAGCGATCCGACGACCCGTGCCAAGGCCAGGGTCATGATGGCGCGGTTGCGGCGGGACTGGCTGGATGGCGTCCAGAATTCCATCGCGACGGGGACAAAACTCGAGAAAAGTCTCAATCGCAGTCTGTCGGATGGTCTGGTAGCCATGTCCGCCCATTTTTCGGAAAACAAACATGCTCTGGGCGAGGAGTTCAGTCTGGTGGATGCGTACCTCGCCGTACTGCTTTGGCGTTTACCCCACCTGAAAGTGAATCTTCCCCGTCAGGGCGGCAGGATGCTTGATTACGGAAAAAGGATGTTTGCTAAACCCGCCTTCCAGGAAAGCCTGAGTACGGTCGAGCGGGAGATGCGCACCGACTGACGCAGGGCATCCGGATGGCTACTGAGGACACTGTGTTGAGTTCCCATCGCCCTTACCTGATTCGGGCGATCCGGGAGTGGGCAATCGACAATCACCTGACGCCGCAACTGCTGGTCAATGCTGAGATGGATGAAGTGGAGGTCCCGACAGAATTTGTTGAGGATGGTCAGATTGTCCTCAACATCAGCCCGCAAGCCGTAGATGATCTTGAGATGGGCAACGAATACATCTCTTTTTCTGCGCGCTTTCGGGGTACGTCCCGGTCCGTACTGGTGCCGGTCGACGCGGTGCTCGCCGTCTTTGACCGGGAAAGCCGTCAGGGTATGTCCTTTCCGGCTGCCTCGGCGCCCGAGGATGATGCAAAGAGCGAGAAGCCAACCGAGCCGCGCAAAAAGCCCAATCTCAAGCTGGTCGAGTGATCCTTGAAAGTGTCAGTTTGAGCCCCGATATCCTGAAGGGTCCAGGGAAGTAGATTCATGAGTACAGCAAAAATGCATGGCACCACTATCCTGTCGGTTCGCCGGGGAAACCGGGTGGTGATTGGCGGAGACGGTCAGGTCACGTTGGGTGATACCAGAATGAAGGGCAATGCCCGGAAAGTCAGGCGGCTTCACGACGACAACGTGATTGCCGGGTTTGCCGGCGGCACGGCAGACGCCTTTACGCTGTTTGAGCGGTTCGAAGGAAAACTTCAGAAGCACCAGGGTAATCTCACACGCGCCGCTGTCGAACTTTCCAAAGATTGGCGCACCGACCGGATGCTGCGGCGGCTGGAAGCGCTGCTCGCCGTAGCCGACGCCTCTGCATCGCTGATCCTTTCCGGCACGGGTGACGTGATTGAGCCTGAAGAGGGCATCATGGCGATCGGATCGGGCGGGTCTTATGCCAAAGCAGCAGCCCAGGCCCTGCTCCAGGAAACGGATCTGGATGCCCGGACTATTGTTGAGAAGTCTCTTCGCATTGCGGCAGATATCTGCATTTACACCAACCAGGAACTCACCATCGAAGAGCTCGAGATTCCCTCCGCGTAACGGACACTGACCGCGTGTGCCGCCCCGGCGCCCGAACTGACTGAACAACCCGGATTTCCCTAAGCCATGTCTGAAATGACCCCTCGCGAAATTGTCGAGGAACTCGACAAACATATTATCGGCCAGTCCATGGCAAAGCGTGCCGTGGCAATTGCACTGCGTAACCGATGGCGCCGCCAGCAAGTATCTGACGAGTTCCTCCGAAACGAGATTACGCCCAAGAATATTCTGATGATTGGGCCGACCGGGGTCGGCAAAACTGAAATTGCCCGCCGCCTGGCCCGCTTGGCGCGCGCCCCCTTTATCAAAGTCGAGGCGACCAAGTTCACCGAGGTGGGTTATGTTGGGCGCGAGGTGGATTCAATCATCCGGGACCTGGTGGACATGGCGGTGAAGATGACCCGGGAGGAGGCCATGGACCGCGTTCGCCCCCGGGCCGAGGATGCTGCAGAGGAGCGCCTGCTCGACCTGCTGCTACCGCCCGCCCGGGGTGGTGATGGGTCCGATGGGGATCAGGACGAAGGCGCTGGCCGTCAGCGGCTGCGCAAACTGCTCCGCGAGGGCAAGCTGGATGACAAGGAAGTCGAGATCGAAGTGGCCGCACCGTCTGTCGGCGTAGAGATCATGGGTCCGCCGGGCATGGAACAGATGACCGACCAGTTGCAAGGCATGTTTCAGAATCTTGGCGCACAGCGCAAGGTCACACGAAAGGTCAAGGTCCGCGAGGCGACACGCCTGCTCACCGATGAGGAGGCGGCAGCGTTGGTCAATGATGACGACCTTAAGCATGAAGCGCTGGAACG
This sequence comes from Pseudomonadota bacterium, assembly GCA_016845525.1. GTDB lineage: Bacteria > Pseudomonadota > Gammaproteobacteria > Arenicellales > UBA868 > UBA868. The sequence continues at coordinate 8,564 of JAERSQ010000094.1, read as the reverse complement.
GGTAGAGCAGGACGGCATTGTCTTTCTGGATGAAATAGACAAAATTGTTGGGCACTCTGAGCGCCAAGGTGCCGATGTCTCCCGCGAGGGCGTGCAGCGTGATTTGCTGCCTCTGATTGAGGGGTCAACGGTCAGCACCCGAAACGGTATGGTCAAAACAGACCATATTCTGTTTATTGCCTCGGGCGCATTCCAACTGACCAAACCCTCAGACCTCATTCCGGAACTGCAGGGCAGGCTGCCGATCCGGGTGGAACTGGATGCGCTGGGGTCTGACGACTTTGTCCGTATTCTCACCGAGCCCGATGCGTCGCTGACCGAGCAGTATGCCGGGCTCATGGCGACGGAAGAGGTGACGCTGGAGTTCACCCCCGAAGGGATCAATCACATTGCCCAGGTAGCCTGGCGGGTCAATGAGCAGACAGAAAATATCGGCGCCCGGCGTCTCCATACCGTGATGGAGCGCCTTCTGGAGGGCATCTCTTTTGACGCAGCAGACCGTTCGGGGCAGACGGTGGTGATTGATCCGGAGTACGTTGACGCTAATCTCAGCAAGCTCGCCGAAGACGAGGACCTCTCGCGCTACATTCTCTAGCGTCTGTCGCGCAGGCCTTCACCGGTCGTCGTATACTGGGTTGTCCACCCTGCCCAAAGGGGGGATACCGATGTCCATTTTGCTGATTGATGGCCTTAACCTCATCCGTCGGGTTCACGCCGGCGTTCCAGAGGTATCAGAAGACCGGGATGATGCAGTGCTGAATGCCTGCGTTGCGTCGATGCGCCGGGCACTGCGCAGGCATCTGCCCAGCCACGCGCTGCTGGTGATGGAGGAGGCCGGCCCCAGTTGGCGGTCGCGTGAATATCCGGACTACAAGAAAAATCGTCCACCCATGCCGGACGATCTGTCAGCGGCATTACCCAAGATCAAGGACGCCCTGTGTGAGATCGGTGTCCATGAACTGGCTGCCCCGGGATTTGAGGCGGATGATGTGATTGCATCGATTGCAAATCGCACGAGCGATTCCGGATTACAGGTCGTGATCCTTTCTACGGATAAAAGCTTCTGTCAACTGGTCAGTGACCGGATCATGCTGGTCGATCACTTCAACAATACGGTTCGCGACCGCGCCTGGATCCAGAACCGCTATGGTGTCGCACCCGAGCAGGTCGCGGATCTGATGAGTCTCGCGGGAGATACATCACTGGGTATTCCCGGTATCCGCTCGGTGGGGGTACGCACGGCCGCCCGGCTGATCGGTGAATTCGGCAATCTCGATGCTGTCATTGCGCATGCCGACGACATCCCGGGCAAACTGGGTGAGAAACTGCGTGAAGGCATCGATACCTTGCCCTTGATGCATCGTCTGGTCAGCTTGCGCCAGGATGTGCAGCTGGGCGCTAACCTGCATGACTTCCGCTGGTCGGAGAAAATGCTGACGGCTTCGATCGAGGATGCAGGTTAAGGTCGGCAGGCGGCTTGATTCGACCCCAACACCAAAAACACAAAACCGGGTCAGTCTTCGTTTCCGAGGATCTCGATGCGATCGCTGTCTGCCAGGTCTACGGAGACCCCGTCTATCGTGGTGAAGCGTCTGCCTTCGATGGCCTTTTTGTAGGCCTGGTATTTCAGGGCGTTACCCTGACTGTTGGTCACCTGAATATCAATCACCTGGTGCTGATCCTGCCAGTGCAGTACAAAGACCAGTGCCGAGATGGCGATCACCAGTCCGAGCAGCGTGTAGGCGACCATGGCTGCCGACACACCACCCTTGCTGTTCTGGGTTTGGGCGGCCGCCGGCTTGACTGCCTTGGCTGATGTGTTCTTGACGCGAAAGACCAATGCGACCACCAGGATGACCGCGAGTGTGAATAGGATTTTGGTCAGCAAGAATCAGTCTCTTCGCCCGGAGGCAGTTGCAGGAAAAACCCCCGTGATTCTATGCTGTCGATAACCGTTGCGGGACGGGTCGCGGCGAGGGTTTCCCTTTCGGCGAGATCAATCGCCATCACCCACTCCAGCGGCTTCAGCCGGGCCGTCAGGTCTTCCGGCAGATTGCCCAGATCCTCGGCATCCGCAACGAATAGGTACGTTCCTGCTTTGCGGTTACTCCTGTAGACCTCACACTTCAAGGAGAACGCGCCGCCTGACTAGCGGTTGCCGCCCCACAGCCACGCCCACCCGGATCGCTTCTCCGTATGTTCGCGCTCGGCCACTTGGGTGAAGGGGCGTTCCTCTTTACCGAGATAAAGCTGGCGCGGCCGGCCAATGCGGCTTTCGGAGGACTCCATCATTTCTTTCCAGTGTGAGATCCATCCAACCGTACGGCCGATGGCAAAGAGCACGGTGAACATGTTGGTTGGAAAACCCAGCGCCCGAAGGATGATGCCCGAATAAAAGTCCACGTTCGGGTAAAGTTTCTTATCCACGAAGTAGGGATCCTCAAGCGCGATCCGTTCGAGCTCCAGCGCGAGATCCAGCATCGGATCGTTGATGCCCATTTCGGCAAGGACCTCGTGACAGGTGTCACGCATCACCGTAGCCCGGGGGTCATAGTTTTTGTAGACCCGATGGCCAAAGCCCATCAGCCGGAACTGATCATCTGGATCCTGTGCTTTCTTGACGAACTTCTGGATGCGGTCCCGGGTGCCGATTTCATTCAGCATATTGAGAACGGCCTCGTTTGCGCCGCCGTGAGCCGGACCCCAGAGCGAGGCGATTCCGGCAGCGACGCAGGCAAAGGGGTTGGCATCGGAGGAGCCGGCCAGGCGGACCGTAGAGGTTGAGGCATTTTGCTCGTGATCGGCGTGGAGGATCAAAATCCGGTCAATCGCGCGCGCCAGCACGGGGTTGACGTCATACTCCTGAGTCGGCACCGCAAACATCAGCCGCAGCAGGTTCTCCGAATAAGAGAGATTGTTAAGCGGCTGCATGAAGGGCTGACCCAGCGAATACTTGAAGGCATACGCGCCGATGGTCGGCATTTTGGCAATCAGCCGATGCGCAGCACTCATGCGCTGAAGCGGATCGTTGATATCGGTGCTGTCGTGATAGAAGGCAGAGAGTGCCCCAACCACACCGACCATGATGGCCATGGGGTGGGCGCTGCGCACAAAGCCGCTGTAAAAGCGGACCAACTGCTCGTGCAGCATGGTGTGTCTGGTAATATCGCCGTCGAATTGTTCCTTCTCTTCAGGAGAGGGCAGTTCACCGTGCAAAAGCAGGTAGCACACGTCCATGAAATCAGTATTCTTGGCAAGTTCTGCAATCGCATAGCCGCGATGCAGTAGGACGCCGGCCTCACCGTCGATATAGGTAATCTCTGACGAGCACGATGCGGTTGAGGTGAAGCCCGGGTCGTACGTGAACGCCCCGGTCTGGGCGTATAACTTCCGGATATCGATCACCTTGGGGCCGACGGTGCCGTGCAGCGTCGGCAGTTCCCACGATTCGCCGGTTTCGTTGTCCGTGAGCGTGAATGAGTGCCGGACAGATTGCGCAAGGTCATTCGTCTTTTGCTGATTGGCTTGGGACATAACAGGTTCCTCTCGGTCCAATAGTGAGTATTGGATTTTTTAATAATATATAGAACTATCTTTATCTAGTTTTATACCTTATTGGATCAAAATGATAGTCTTGACATCAATAAAGGAGTGTAAAAGACGGGCATGCTGTCGTCACCCTGGGAAAGCAGGATGTGCGAAATACCCCTGTTTTCTAGACAAAATTGATTTTTTGGCCCTTTCTTTCGATTAAGGAGAAGCGACTTGACCGGTTTTTGCGCAGCAGACGCGTTCGCGGTTGATACGAAGACCTCAGGCACATTGACCGGGCTGCGCTGGGGTTCAGCCAGCGATACACCTGTTCTGGCATTGCACGGCTGGCTGGACAACGCTTCAAGTTTCGCCCCTCTCGCCGCCCATCTTGCCGGGTTTCAGCTTCTCGCCCTGGATCTTCCCGGTCACGGTCATTCCCAGCATCGACCACCCGGGATGCGCTATCACTTGATGGATTACGTGCCGGCCGTGCTTGAGGCCGCAGAAGCCCTCGGTTTTGAAAGTGGTTTGATCATGGGCCACTCTCTTGGCGGAGCGATTGCGGGCCTTGTGGCCATTGCAGCGCCGGAGCGGGTCAAGGCCATGATTTTGATAGAGGCGCTTGGCCCGCTTTCCGAGTCCGAAACCAAGCTGCCCGGCCGGCTACGCGACTCGGTCGCGGGTTACGCTAGGGTGCAAACGCGATCGTCACCGGTCTATCCTGATCTTGAAGCTCTGGTCGCGACCCGGGCCCGCATCGGCACGATGCATGAAGCCTCAGCCAGGCTTCTGATTGAGCGCAACGTACGCGAGGAGGGTGACGGCTACCGGTGGCGCAGCGATCCAAGGCTGCGACTGGATTCCCCCGTCTTTCTGACCGAGCCTCAGGTGCTCGCCTGTCTTAAAGCGATAGAAAAGCCCACTCAGGTACTGCTTGGCAACGAGGGCCTGTTGGCCGAGCGGGAGACCCTGGGCCCGAGACTCGAGGCCTTGGATTCCAATGATGTACGCTGGTTCGACGGTGCTCACCATCTGCATATGGACCAGCCCGAGGTAATCGCAAACGCGGCGAGGGAATTTCTATCGCAGTTTACGTAGCACCGCAGCCGGCCCCCATACGGCACTATTGAAAAAGGGTCTTAAGCAGCTGATGCTGAATTTCGATCCCGACGGGCTGTGCCGCGCGAGGGCCGTTATGCAGAATGACCACGACCCAGATATCGCCCTTGCGGTCGATGACATATCCCGCGAGCGCGCGGACATCCTTCAACAAGCCGGTCTTTAGTCGCAGTCGTCCGGGTTGGGCAAGATTATGAAATCGCTTCTTCAGGGAGCCATCAACTTCAGCGATCGGCAAAGACCCCAGGAATTCAGGCCACCAGGGCAGTTGGACCGCAGTTTCCAATAAAGTGGCAAGACCTTGAGCGCTGATTCTGGCGTCGCGCGATAGCCCGGCGCCGTTATCGATTTTGAGTTTCGGCATCATGACTCCGGTTTGATCCAGCCATTTCTTAATTTCAGTGACGGCCTTATCCGGAGTGGCGGGGGGATGGTTGCTGCCCAGAGTCAGCAGCAGGTTGCGCGCCATGACATTGTTGCTGAATTTGTTGATATATCGGATGACCTCTGCCAGCGATACGGACTCAAGTTGTGCCGCCGTGACCGCGCGATCAGGTGTCCTCGCGTAACGCCAACCGCCTGAGAGCGTTCCGCCCAACTGTTGCCAAAGCGCCTTAAAGACGCCAAAGACATACGGCCCATGAGACAGAAGTGTGCGGCGGTAGGTGCTGGCGCCGCAGCCCGCAGGGTAGCGCCCCCCGACTGACAACTGTGATGCTGATGCGGTCTTCTTGAGATCAAACTGAATCTGCCTTCCTTTTTGAGCGCAATCGGCGCTACTGAGGTCCACGGTGTTATGGATCTTGAGCGTGGCGGCTGGCGGCTTCGCACTGATGTTCACGGTGTTCTGGCGGGAGGAAATGGTGATGGCGGTCGCGCCGAAGTTGACCAGCAGAGCGCTCGGGGGCGTGTTGTAGGTCCGGGTCGATTTGCCATCGATGGATTTGGTATCAATGGCCCGGCGGTCAAAGAGCGTGTCGTCAATAACCAGGTCGCCCCGGATGTGGGCAATGCCCCGGTCACGCAGCTGCCTTGCCAGCAGCCAGAATCTTTCGATCACGAGCCAAGGATCACCGCCGCCTTTGAGAATCAGATCACCGGCAAGTGTGTTGCCTTGTACCTGGCCATGAACCAGCGCTTGTGTATGCCAGCGATGCTGTGGTCCCAGCAGCTGCAGAGCAGCGGCGGTGGTCACGAGTTTCATGGCGGATGCTGGGTTGCGACTGGTGTCAGGATAGTGGCTTATTGTGCTTTCCTTTGAGCCAACTTTCTTGATCACGACACTGAGAGAGCTTTCAGGAATGCCTCGGGCCGGCATGAGGTTCGATACGGCAGACGGCAAGCACGTCGGATTGGCCCTTGCCGGCATCGTGGATATGAAAAAGAGCAGGCAAAATCCGAGCAGGATGACTGTCTTTGTCTCAGTGAATCCGGTAGATTTGTGATTCATTGGCTCGTTGCTATAATCGCGCGCCCACACTGTGGGTATACCGAAATCCTAAATACGATGGCATCTAAGAATATCTTCCGCATTATCTTCCATAATCAAGGAAGCATTTACGAGGTCTACGCTCATGAGGTGTCGCAGGGCGGAATGTACGCTTTCGTTGAAGTGGGTGATATCACCTTCGGCGAGCGGTCAAAAGTCGTGGTGGATCCGTCCGACGAGAAACTCAAAAGCGAGTTCGCAGGGGTCAAGCGGACTTACATTCCGCTCCATGCCATCGTCCGTATCGACGAAGTTGAAAAAGAAGGCCAGGCAAAAATTCATCCGGGTAGCGAGTCGAAAGGCGGAAACATCTCTCCTTTCCCCATGCCGATGAAGCCACCCGCGACTGACTGACGCTCAGGCGGCGCTGGCAGACTCCATTCCGGGGCAGGCGACACCTGTTCCACCTAGCCCGCAGTAACCGCCGGGATTCTTGGCAAGATACTGCTGGTGATAATCCTCAGCGTAGAAAAATTCTCCGGCCGCGGCGATTTCCGTTGTGACAGCGGGGTACCCGGATCGTTTCAGCGCTGTCTCATAAAGTTCTGCACAGGCTTTTGCCGCCTCTGATTGATTGTCATCAAAGGTATAAATCGCGGAGCGATATTGCGTGCCCACATCGTTGCCTTGACGCATCCCCTGCGTGGGATCGTGGGATTCAAAAAATACCTGAAGCAGGTTTTCATAACTGATGCGCGCGGGATCAAACACGACCAGCACCGCTTCTGTGTGGCCGGTTCTGCCAGAGCAGACTTCGTGATAGGTCGGATTTGGGGTCGATCCGCCTGCGTATCCCACAGCGGTGGTGATAACGCCATCAAGTTGCCAGAAACAGCGCTCGGCACCCCAAAAGCAACCCAGTCCGAAGACCGCCTGATGAGTGCCTGCCTCAAATGGTGGTTTGAGATTTTTGCCGTTGACATAGTGCCGGTCAGTGATGGCCATTGATTCACTGCGGCCGGGCAGAGGATCACCGGCCTTGGCGATTTGGGGCTGAAAAGAGAACATGGTGGCTCCAGTAGAAGACTGGTTTAATTCTAGACTCGGTGTCAGCGCGGCATTCGCGCCGTCGTCACTCGGGGGCGTCCCGCGAGATCCTTGAGCCCCACTATAGATTCGAGACCCACGTCTGACAACATTGCCTTGACGGCATCCTGCTGATCATGACCGTGCTCCAGCGCGACGAAACCGCCTGGATTTAAGTGATCTTTAACGGAAGTGCAGAGGGTACGGACACAGGCGAGACCGTCCTGGCCGCCAAAGAGGGCAAGCGGGGGCTCAAACAGTGCCGGTCCCGTCTGAAGCAACGGATCATTGTCCCGGACGTAAGGGGGATTGCTGATGATGACATCAAAGCGCCGACCCTCAAGGGGTGTAAACCAGTCGCCTTCCTCAAAGTGTATTGCCAGCCCCAGGCGCGATGCATTGTCGCGTGCCTGCAAAAGGGCATCAGGGTTGAGGTCTGTTGCGGTGATTCTGGCAAGCGGGCGCTCAGCCGCAAGCGCCAACGCGATGGCGCCACTGCCCGTACCGAGGTCAGCAATCTCGACGGCTGTGCCACGGGGGATCGACTCGAGTGCAGTCTCTACCAGCAGTTCAGTTTCAGCTCGGGGCACCAGCGTCGATGCGTTCAGTTCGAGTTCCAGTGACCAGAATTCCTTGCGGCCCAGAATGCAGGCAACGGGCTCATGATCGTACCGGCGGTCTAGAAAGCCGAAGTAGGTGTCAGCCCCGGCCGCATCGACAGGTTGCTCAGGATTTTTGGCCAGCGCCGTGCGGTCGATACCACAAGCGGCCTGCAGCAGGACTTCGGCATCGCGCCGGGGTGAGTCGCTGCGGCCGGTGAGTTGGGTGATGCCGCGCTGGACCAGCGCGGCAGCGGCCAGTTCAGTCACTGCCGAGCGCCGCGAGTTCGTCTGCCTGATGTTCGGCGACGAGCGGTTCGATGACCTGTTCGAGATCGCCTCCGAGCACCTCATCAAGTTTGTACAGGGTCAGGTTGATGCGGTGATCGGTCACCCGTCCCTGAGGGAAGTTGTAGGTGCGGATACGCTCAGAGCGGTCGCCGGTGCCCACGAGGTTACGCCGGTTTTGGGCTTCCTCGGTTTTTTGCTCGCTGATCTTGGCCTCCAGCAGGCGCGATCGCAGGATCGACATTGCCCGAGCTTTGTTCTTATGCTGTGAGCGCTCATCCTGGCACTCGACTACCACGCCGGTAGGCAGGTGAGTCAGGCGCACGGCCGAATCCGTTTTATTGACGTGCTGGCCCCCTGCACCGCTTGCGCGATAGGTGTCGATCTTGAGATCAGCCGGGTTGATCTCGACATCGTCGATCTCATCGGCTTCAGGCATGATCGCAACGGTACAGGCAGACGTATGAATTCGCCCCTGGGCTTCAGTCTCGGGAACCCTCTGAACCCGA
>JAERSQ010000093.1 GCA_016845525.1 Pseudomonadota bacterium | reverse complement strand
GCGACGCCCAGAGTGTGCAGCACAATCTGGCGCTGACTGAAATAAACCCCTTTGGGATTTCCTGTCGTTCCGGTCGTATAAAAGGTTGTCGCCCGAATGTTTTCGCTGAAGTCAGGAGGATCGAAACTGGAAGACGCGCCGCTCAGTAGGTTTTCATACTCGCTGTCAAACGCAACAGCGGTTTCAGCGTCCCGCTCAGCACCAGCATCGCAAAGACGGACAATCTTCTTGACTGTCGGGGTTTTTCCCTTGAAGCCTTCGAGCAAAGGAGCAAAGTCATCATGGACCAACAGTGCGATATCGGCCGCATGGTTAATGGTGTAGAGAATCTGCTCCGGTGCCAGACGTATGTTGATGGTATGCAGCACCGCACCGATCATCGGTACCGCGAAAAAGCACTCCAGATAGCGATGACTGTCCCAATCCATCACCGCGACCGTATCACCGGGACCTATACCCAGAGCTTGAAGTCCGCTCGCCAGGCCCTGGACCCGGTCGAAAAATTCAGCGTAGCTAAACCGCAGATCACTCCCGTAGCAAATCTCCTGTCCCGCGTGCTGGGCGGACAGCCTTGAAAGCAGGTGCCGAATCAGCAACGGAAATTCGTAGGCCGACGGCGTTTTAGGTATCTGGTGTTCGCTCATGGAGTGTCATGTTAGCGCATGTGTTTCGTTTAAACCTTATTCCTTCAGGCTGATCAGGCGTCGATCAAATCGCATCCCGATGGTCCGGCGGACCGCAGTCACATTCCTCACGGAATGAAACGGTCGGACGAAGCCCGGGGCGATGCCCGGCGCCCCCATCATGAGCAACTGGCCCGGCTGAAAGTCAATTATGTTGCCCTCGGTCTCACTGCGCTCCGGGTGAACTCGAAAATCACCGTCCCCGCTCAAAAGCAGGATAAGAATGATCACCCGGTATTCAATGTGATCGCGGTGCGGGCTGATCCCTGCACAACCGGGAGGATAGCGCTGGACGATAAGATCATTCAGGCCGAAATTGGCGTCGCTCTCGCTACGCGCCTCTGGAAGAAAGCCATCAAGGAGCGGGTCGAACACACTCTGCAAAGCTTCGGCAATACGCCAGAACGGATGCTCCCGCGGAACCTCGTAATCGAGCTCAAAATCCTGATAGACCGGCGTCCTGCTGGACCCGGTGACCGGCCGGGCCTCTCGATAATGCAGTTGATCTGCAAGATTGGAAAGAGCGGCGCAAGTTTCGGCAGACATGCAGTCGATCGCGACGGCAGATCCCGCCGGCAACTCGGCCAGTTTGTCAGGTATGCGGCCAGCGTCCAGCCTGTCCAGAGCATTCATCTTTACCTGACCCCACCGAATTGGCACCTAGTTTTCTAGCCGCGACGTTGATCCACCGCCCAGCCGCTTGGGACGTGCTACTCAGCCTTTTTTATAAACGGTGCGAGGCGATACCCGTCGTTTCGAACACGTTCAGAAGGTATGTAATGTCGGACAACGAAGTTAAAGACACCGGTATCGTTTTCGATCGGCAAATTGTTGCGCGCATCCGCCCCACAACCAAAGTGAATCGTATAGCTTCCGTCCGAGTTGGCAGACGCAGTGTTAGAACTCATATGCGCCACATCATCAAACATAAAGCCGTCCCGGTTATACACAGTAAATGACCAAAACGCACCGTTGTCCGGATCCTCAAAAGTTGCCTCATAGCATCCCTTTGCCGGGTAATCAGGGGAGCTTTCATAAATATTGTCCTTGTACTGTGCGCCCCCCCAGCCCACCGCTGCCCCAACGGTGTACTTATCGAAGGTGTACAGCCCTCTTGAGTCATCAGTCGCCGCCTTAAACATGCCCTCATTGACGTTGGCACCGTAACTGGCGAGAAGCTCACCGAGTTTTTGTCTTAGAGAATTTTCAACCGCCACGAAGGCCTCCTTATCAACCGGCTCAGCCCGAAAGGGCTCAGCACTGCCGGCATCGATCACCATCGCATCCTGTAGCGCATTCGCTTCTTCCTCGCTGAATGTGCTATCCAGCCGGACAATAAGGTAAAGATGCTTGCCGTAATGCGTTGCTAATTGATAAGTGCCGCTCCCGTAGGACATGGGTTGGATTCGATGATCCTCTGTCACGGGTTGGACGGAAATGTATTTACCCTCCGGCACCGCCGACAGAGTGATCGTCGCACCCTCGGAAACGTCCACCACTGCAAAACTATAGTAAGTATCCCTGTTCATGCGTACAACAGGCTGATCGTCCGTGGGCGTCAGTTTCCGGGTATGCGCAAAGTCATTTACCTTCGCCCGAGCCTGCGCCATCAGCAACTGTCGCGAGGTCTCAACAGTGGGGTAGTTCTCGGCTGTCGTTGTCATTCCTCCGGCTAGAAAAAAGTCGTCGATCGATGATACCGGCTCGGCTGAGATTGCAGGTGGCATCACGGAGGCCGCAAGAATCGCGGTGGAGATACAGAGGAGTCGTCTGGATTCTTTAAAATTCATGGTCTTTATTAAATTTCTGATTTGGAGCAAGATTGTCATTAATACGGCGTCACACCGCGTCGATTACAATCTTACCCGAGAAAGCGCCAAGTCCGAACTGCCCTGCGTCCAAAAAGTTGGCCCCGGACCGGCAGCCTTCATTTCGCCCAGATACGACCGAAGAAGACTTCCGTTGATGAGTCCAAAATCCGACACGTGGTTGACACGTTTTCACCGCCTCGGCTCCCCGCCCAGTTTTTATCGCTTGGCCGGGACTCTCATGCCGTTCATCGGCCTTATCTGTATCGCGTTTTTTGCCGCAGGGCTCTATGGCGGACTCGCGCTCGCGCCGGCCGATTACCAGCAGGGCGAAAGTTACCGGATCATTTACATTCACGTCCCCTCGGCATGGCTGTCGATGTTTGTCTACGCCGTTCTTGCCGCGACCAGTGCGATCAGCCTGATCTGGCGTATGAAACTTGCCGAAGCGGTGGCACGAGCCAGTGCGCCGATTGGAGCGGCCTACACCTTCCTCGCCTTGATCACGGGATCCCTGTGGGGCAAACCCATGTGGGGCACCTGGTGGGTTTGGGATGCGCGGCTGACGTCTGAACTTATCCTGCTCTTTTTATATCTTGGCTATATGGCACTGGTGGCGGCGATCGATGATCGGCGCACGGCTTCGCGGGCCGGCGCGGTGCTCGCCATCGTTGGGGTGGTCAATCTTCCAATCATTCACTTTTCCGTCGAATGGTGGAATACGCTCCATCAGGGCCCCACCGTGACAAAGTTCGATCAGCCGTCGATTGCGATCAGTATGCTGATCCCGCTGTTGCTGATGGCGGCGGCTTTCAAGTTTCATTACCTCTATACCCTGCTTGCCCGTGTCCGCGTTGAGATTCTCGAAAGTGAACAGCGCACCGCATGGGTAAGCACGCTCGTCACTTCGAAGGCGTCATGACCGAATTTCTTCAAATGGGCGGTTACGCACTCTATGTCTGGCCCGCCTATGCCGTAACGGCGGTGACCCTTGCCGTTTCCGTAGTTGCACCAATACGCCGGCGCAAACGATTGCTCCGTGAGCTCGCCGCTATGGCTACCCAAGAAGAGCGTTCGCGGCCCGAATGAAGCCTCGAAGGCGACAAAGACTCATTCTGGTCAGCCTGTTGATTGCGGGAGTGGCCGTTGCTGCGGGCCTCGCGCTTTTGGCGCTGCAGGAGAACATCAATCTCTTCTTCAGTCCTTCCCAAGTCGCAGCCGGCGAGGCGCCCACGAATACTCCCTTCCGGCTCGGCGGGATGGTGGTCGACGGCAGTGTCCGGCGGAGCGACGGCAGTCTGGAGATCCGGTTCGACCTGACCGATACCGCCAAGTCCGTAACCGTGGCCTATACCGGCATATTGCCCGACCTCTTTCGTGAGGGTCAAGGTATTGTCGCGCAGGGCAGTCTTGGAGCGGATGGGACCTTCGACGCAACCCAGGTTCTCGCCAAGCACGATGAAACCTACATGCCTCCGGAGGTGACGGAGGCATTGGAAAAAGCCCAGGCGATGGGGGTGCAATGATTCCCGAGATTGGCCTTTTTGCGCTGATCCTGGCGCTGCTGGTTGCCATCCTTCAGGGCGTGGTTCCCATTATCGGTGCGGCGCGCAACAATCACTCTTGGATCAGCATTGCGCGGCCCGCGGCATTTACCCAGTTACTCTTTGTGGCGATCTCCTACGGCTGCCTGACCGCGGCATTCCTATCCCATGATTTCAGCGTCGCCTATGTGGCACAGAATTCGAACTCCCAGCTGCCTCTGATCTATCTCATCTCGGGCGTCTGGGGCGCCCATGAAGGCTCACTGCTCTTGTGGGCGCTGACATTGGCTGTCTGGACTGGAGCGGTGGCCTGGTTCAGCCGGAGTGTTCCTGATCGAATGGTCGCCCGTGTTCTGGGGGTTATGGGCATCATCAGTGTCGGCTTTTTGCTCTTTATTCTCTTTACGTCAAACCCGTTTGAGCGACAGTTCCCACCGCCGATGGATGGAGGTGACCTCAATCCCCTGCTGCAGGATCCCGGGCTCGCGATTCATCCCCCCATGCTTTACATGGGCTACGTAGGCTTTTCGGTTGCGTTCGCGTTTGCAATTGCCGCCCTTCTGGGGGGTCGCCTCGACTCTGCCTGGGCACGCTGGTCACGTCCCTGGACCCTTGCCGCCTGGATCTTCCTCACAGCCGGCATTGCGCTCGGCAGTTGGTGGGCGTATTACGAACTCGGCTGGGGAGGCTGGTGGTTCTGGGATCCGGTTGAAAACGCCTCATTTATGCCCTGGCTGGTGGGCACCGCGCTCATCCACTCGCTCGCCGCCACGGAAAAGCGCGGCGTCTTCAAGGCGTGGACGGTATTGTTGGCCGTATTTGCGTTCTCGCTTTCTCTACTGGGCACGTTTCTGGTGCGCTCCGGCGTGCTGACCTCTGTACATGCTTTTGCCACGGATCCAACGAGGGGGCTTTTCATTCTGATTTTTCTTGCCATCGTAGTGGGAGGTTCCCTGGCGCTGTACGCCTGGCGCGCCCCCTCGGTTCGTTCAAGCGGCGGATTTAACCTGGTCTCACGGGAAGCGGGCATATTGCTGAACAACGTACTGCTCGTGGTCTCTGCTGCGACGGTATTGCTGGGGACGCTCTATCCCTTGGTAATTGATGCGCTGGGGATGGGCAAGATCTCAGTGGGGCCTCCTTACTTCAATGCCGTCTTTATCCCCTTGACCGCGCCGCTCGCTATTCTGGTCGGAGTGGGTTCCCTGTTACGCTGGAAAAAAGACGGGCTGACAAGGCTCATACGCCCTCTCGGACCGGCGTTTGTCCTGGCAGTCGCCTTGGGCCTGCTATGGCCAATCTTTTTTGACAGCTATCGCCTCGGGGCCGTATTTGGCAGCGTGTTGGGGCTCTGGACGATCTTTGCCGCAGTAAGCGGACTCTGGCAGCGTACCCGCAAAGGTGGGCGGCTAAAGAGTCTGTCAAGAACTCCCCGATCTGTTCTCGGTATGACCCTGGCACACATTGGCCTCGGCGTGTTCGTGATTGGCGTCACGCTCACCTCCACGTACTCCGTTGAAAAAGA
>JAERSQ010000092.1 GCA_016845525.1 Pseudomonadota bacterium | reverse complement strand
GCTCAGGCGACGACAGCATGGGTTGGCACAGCGATGACGAAAGAGAACTCGGCCCGGATCCTGTAATTGCGTCCATCAGTCTTGGCGGTGCGAGGAGATTTCTCCTGCGGCATCGACGCCGACAGGATCTTCCGACCCATGAAATCATGCTTGAAAACGGGTCCTTGCTGGTGATGCGGGTAAATAGCCAGGGTGCCTGGCGCCACAGCATACCCAAGACCCGCAGAGCCGTTGCGCCCAGAATTAATCTCACCTATCGTCACATCATGCCAGCCAAGGGCATTATCGACGCGGGCGAGACTCATTGCTGACCTGCAAACCCGCTTTGGGTCGATACGATCCTTGATATATGAACCCAGACGAGACACCCGAAGACTACCGACCGCTTGCCGAGACGATGCGGCCGCAAACCCTTGACGAATTCGTGGGCCAAAGCCAACTGGTAGGGGAGGGAGCGGCTCTCCGTCAGGCACTTCTTGCCGGGCGGATTCATTCGATGGTGTTGTGGGGGCCGCCGGGAACAGGCAAGACAACCCTCGCCAGAATGGTGGCGCAGTACTGCGACGCCCATTTCGAAGTGCTTTCGGCTGTGACGGCGGGAATTAAGGACGTCAGAGAGGTGGTCGCCCGCGCCAAGACGCTCCCGGGAAAGCTCGTGCTGTTCGTGGATGAGGTGCATCGTTTCAACAAGGCTCAGCAGGATGGGTTTCTCCCGCACGTTGAGGATGGCACCCTTGTTTTAATCGGCGCCACAACCGAGAACCCGTCTTTTGAGCTCAACAACGCGCTGTTGTCCCGTCTTCGCGTCCACGTGTTGAAACCGCTTGAGCGGGCTGACCTGACACACTTGCTTGAGCGCGCATTGGGCGACACCGAACGAGGCCTCGGCGGTATGCGTCTTTCAGTTTCAGAATCGGCGCGCAGCCAGTTAATTGATGCGGCAGACGGCGACGCGCGTCGGTTGCTGAATCTGATGGAAATTGCTGCGCAGTTTGCCGCCGCAACCGATGAAGGCGCGATCCTGCCCGATGACATGCTGCCGGAGATCATTGGCACACCCTTACGACGCTTCGACAAGGGCGGGGATCTTTTTTATGACCAGATTTCGGCGCTGCATAAATCGATGCGTGGAACAGATCCCGACGCAGTGCTGTATTGGTTCTGCCGGATGATCGATGGTGGTTGTGATCCTCGGTACATTGCCCGGCGTGCCATCAGAATGGCCAGCGAAGACGTAGGCAATGCAGATCCCCGGGCGCTCACGCTTGCCCTTGATGCTGCAGACAGTTACGAGCGCTTAGGCTCCCCAGAGGGAGAATTGGCGTTGGCGCAGGCGCTGGTCTATCTGGCATGCGCGCCAAAAAGCAACGCTGTATATAAAGGCTTCAACGAAGCCATGGCAGCGGCGAAACAGACGGGCACGCAGGAGGTACCTCTGCATCTTCGGAATGCGCCGACCCGGCTGGCGAAAGAGCTCGGTCATGGCAAGGGGTACCGGTATGCCCATAACGAACCCGGGGCTTATGCGCAGGGAGAGACCTATCTGCCCGAAAACTTGATGGGTCAGCGGTATTACGAGCCGGTTAGCCAGGGCCTTGAGATCAAGATCCGGGAAAAACTGGAGCGTCTCCGAAAGCACGGTGGTTCGAGCGATGACGACTGATCGCAGCCGTCTGGTCAGAGCATTGCGCGAAGAGGAATTCCAGACCGTCGCGCAGCTTTCGGCTGCACTTCAGATTGATGAAGCGACTGTCGCAGAGCATCTGCAACGACTCGAGCAGGACGGGTTGCCTTTGCAAAATGACGGCGACTTTCACTTTAAGTTGCTTGAGAGCATTACTCCCATTGATCAGGATGGTCTCGACGATGAGCTTCAGAAGGCCGCATTTCCTTACGCACAACATGTGGAAATACTGGATACCGTTGATTCCACCAGCGACTGGCTCAGCAGACAGCAAAGCGGCGGTGTCGATATTCACGGCAAAGCGTGTATCACGGAATTTCAGAGCGCAGGCCGTGGCCGACGTGGCAGAAACTGGCGGGGTTCCCCGTATTGCCATCTGATGTTCTCAATGGGCTGGTGTTTTCAAAAGGAGGCCGTCGAGATGACGGGGCTCAGCCTTTCAGTCGGCGTGGCGGTGGCCGACAGTCTCAGAAATCTGAGCGGGGCGCCGGTGGGTCTCAAGTGGCCCAATGACCTTTGGTGCTGTGACCGCAAACTCGGCGGGATTCTGGTTGATCTGAATACTGTTTCCAAGGCTGATACCTGCGCCATTGTGGGCATTGGCATCAATCTGCATGAACCCGGTCTGGAACACTTTGATCCCGGCCAGCCTGTAACCGACCTCGCGAGCAACGTGCAGGGTGAACTTCCATCGCGCACAATGATCATTGCGGTTGTCATGACGGCTGTCGCGAGAGGGTTGGACCGATTCGGACAGCATCAGTTTGGTTGTGATCGTGACCGGTTTAATGCGCTTGATGTTTTTGCGGGGCGCAAGGTCCGGGCCAACTCAGGCGAGACGTCTTTGGAGGGCATAGGGCAGGGAGCGGACGAATTGGGGAGGTATTGTCTGTGCTTCTCGAACGGCAGCGTTGAAACGATAATATCCGGGGATCTCAGTTTGTCCCTGGTTGATTAACCGTCCTCAATCCTGATTACAGTATGTCAAGTTCGAAGCCCGATCTTCTGATAGATCACGGAAACAGCCGGATCAAGTGGGCGCTCTCGGGCGCTGGCACGTGGTCCCGCGGAGAACCGACTGAATACCGGGGCAACGAAACAGATTTTTCTGCGCTGGAAAGTCTCGAGGCGCCCCAAAGCATTCTCGTGAGCAATAGTGCCGGGCCGCAGGCCCTCGCCTGCCTTGAAGACTTCTGCGAGGGTCAATGGCGCCTCAAGCCTAGAATCTTGCGGTCCAAACCTGTCCAGTGCGGCGTGACCAGCAGTTATGCCGAGCCTGAGAGCCTCGGGTCCGACCGTTGGTTGGCCATGATTGCGGCACACCAGCTTTACAAGGGCCCGCTCGCGGTCATTGATTGCGGTACTGCGATAACGTGCGATGCGCTCTCGGCCGAGGGGGTTTTCCTTGGTGGTGTGATCAGTGCCGGGCCTGAGGCCGCGACACAAGCCCTGCTGAGTAAAGCGGCACATCTTGACCTCGATGAGATGCGTTACACCGGCGTATTCAACACCGATACTTCCAGCGCTGTCAGTTCAGGGAGTCTGGTGTTTACGATCGGCGGCATTGAAAGAGTGCTGACTGAGTTTCGGGCGAAACTGGGAGAGGGGTATCGCGTT
>JAERSQ010000091.1 GCA_016845525.1 Pseudomonadota bacterium | reverse complement strand
CCATATCGCCCGCTGGATCCTGAAACGACCCGGCCGCCAATGTAATGACCGACTTCTTCCTTGACTGCTGTATCCATGGTGCTAACTCCTTGACTCCTTTGCATAGCGGGTCATGCTAACTTCCTTTGTTAAAGACCCGATGATCGTTCAAACCCTATGAGAAAACACCGCTTTGCGCGTTCGGGCCCGGACCGGACCCCGACATCGCTGTTACGGGCGCTCTCGCTGGGATTACTTCTAGCAGTCCCGATTGTCGGCTTTTCGCAGAAACTTCACAAGTTCAACAATCTGACCGAAGCGGTCTATTTTTTCGAGGTGACCCTCTACTGCGGGCTTGCTAGCGATGCCGTAATCAGGGGATACCACTATCTCGAAGACGACTTCCGCCGAACCCATCACCTCACCTCGAAGGAAATGGATGAACAACGCGGCAGAGGATGGAGTCTGGCTCACGCCGAATGGCAAAACCGGGGGCTGGGCGGCTTTCGAGCCTGGTGTGCCACGGAAGGGCGCGAAGCTGCCAATGCGCTTTCCTCTTTCCCGCCTCCCGCATAGCCCTGCTTGTTGAATACACCAAATAAGGGCAGAATCTTTCGCGATACCGTTGCCCACCTGGCAATGGCGAACACCGAAACCCATCGAGTTGCATCGACATTATCGAGGCTGCCATGAACGCACCCATCAGCGAAAACCAGAAAAAAGACATCGCCCACGCGCTGCACCCCTATACCAATCTCGCTGTGCATGAGGAACAAGGGCCGCTTGTCATCTCACGCGGGGAAGGTGTCTATGTCTGGGATGACCGAGACAATCGTTATCTCGAGGGGCTGGGGGGGCTTTGGTGTGTCTCGTTGGGTTTTTCAGAGTCTCGGCTGGCCAAGGCGGCGGCTGATCAGTTTGCTGCGTTGCCCTACTCGCACACGTTTGCGCATCGCTCGACAGAGCCCGTGATCGCGCTTTCCGAAAAGCTGATGGAAGTGGCGCCCGAGCCCATGACCAAGGCCTTCTTCCTGAGCTCAGGTTCAGAGGCTATCGACGCAATGATTCGCTTTACCTGGTACTACAACAACGGTCGGGGTCTGCCGAAGAAAAAGAAAATCATCTCCCGCAAGCGCGGCTACCACGGCGTCACCGTGGCTGGGGGCAGCCTGACGGCGATCCCCCTGATGCAAAACGATTTTGATCTGCCGCTTGAGCGGATGCTTCATACTGACACGGCCGGGTATTACCGCTACAGCGAGGCGGGCGAATCAGAAGAGGCATTTGCCACAAGGCTTGCTGACAACCTGGAGCAGCTGATTCTCAAGGAAGATCCTAACACCGTCGCCGCGTTCGTGGCGGAGCCTGTTATGGGTGCTGGGGGCGTCATGGTTCCCCCGGCCACCTACTTTGAGAAAATCCAGGCGGTGCTGAACAAATACGACGTATTGATGGTGGCGGATGAAGTCATTTGCGGTTTCGGGCGCACCGGCAACATGTGGGGTTCCCAGACTTACGGCATCAAGCCCGATATGGTGACCTGCGCAAAGCAGCTGTCTTCAGGCTATCTGCCGATCTCGGCGCTCATGATCTCGGACAAGATCTATGACGTTCTGAAGTCACAAAGCAAAAAGCACGGCGCACTCGGCATGGGCTACACCTATGGCGGGCACCCGGTCTCTTGTGCTGTAGCTTTGGAAACCCTCAAGATCTACGAAGAGCGCAACATCCTCGATCATGTCAGGAACATCGCGCCACATTTCCAGGCACGCCTTGCCGAATTCGGGACAAGCCCGATTGTCGGTGAGGCGCGAGGGGTCGGTTTGATCGGCGCATTGGAAATCGTGATGGATAAATCAACCCGTGATCAGTATCCGCCCGAAGTCAAAGCTGGAGCCCAGATTGCGGCTGCCGCATTGGCAAAGGGTCTGATTGTGCGCGCCCTGCCGGGTGACGTGATCGGTATTTGTCCACCTCTTATCATCACTAAAGAACAGATTAACGAACTGTTTGACGCACTGGCGAGCGCCATCGACGATACTGCCAACATTTTGAAACAAGCGGCCTAAACTGCGCCTCCTCGTGAAGTCCTGTCCGTTCGGACTCTGCCGTCTCGGCTTGCGAGCGATAGGTGCCCTGCTTTTGTTGGGCACGATTTCGGTGGGCAAGGCCGATCCCTCTATTAATGTTTGGCTAAGCGCTGAGTTTGAGAACGGCTGGCCGGTAGAAAGCAATTCAAACCGGTTTGGCTGTAACGACAAGATTTATGCCGTCATTGATCTTCTTGAACTTGAGGGCGGAGCACATCGCCTGCAGGCCGACTGGACCGACCCCGGCGGCAAAATCCGAGAGCATGTTGACTACCCTTTTGATGGTGCTGGCAGTACCCGCATTACGATATGGCTAAAGCTGCATCCCCCTAAAGGTTCAGCGCTCTTCAGCTTCTTTAATCCCGCTATGGGGATGGATGACTTCATCGGCCTTTGGCAACTGGCCATCCGCGTGGACGACGATACCCGATTCAATACTGAGTTCGAAGTACTCTGCTGACTGCCAGCCGGTCAATACACACTCACCATGCTTAATCATTGCAACACGCCTTTGCGCCTGCTGATTTGCTGCCTGGCTTTT
>JAERSQ010000090.1 GCA_016845525.1 Pseudomonadota bacterium | reverse complement strand
TCCGGAGACCGTATGGAAATTCCTTTGAGCCCCATGGAGTTCGCCCGCCGAGCCAGGCGGCTTTATCCCAACGTGGAGGGGGTAGTCGACGGCGACCGCAGGTTTAGCTACTCCGAATTTCTAGAAAGATGCGATCGTTGGTCCTCATCACTGCAGGCACTCGGAGTGTCGCAGGGCGATCGCGTTGCCTATATCGCCCCTAATACCCACTCGCATCTGGAAGCGTACTATGCGGTACCGCAGATCGGTGCCGTACTGGTACCGATCAATTTCAGACTCAAACCTGAAGATTTCGCGTACATCATCAATCATTGTGGCGCCAAGGTCGTTTGCGCACACCCCGACCATATCGAAGCGGTCGAATCGATCAGAAAAGATATTCCCGCGGCAAGAATCTTCGTCGCCTTGGAAGGCGGCGCAGAAGGATGGATCGATTATGAAGAGACGCTGGCCGCGCATGATCCGCAGTTTGCGCCTGTGGAGATCAATGAAACGGATCTCATCACGATCAATTACACCAGCGGAACAACGGCGAGGCCTAAGGGCGTTATGATCACGCATCGTAATGCGTACATCAATATCATGGGTACGCTCGTTCAGCATCATTTGAGTCCGGGGGATCGGTATCTTTGGACGCTACCGATGTTTCATGCCAATGGCTGGACATTTACCTGGATCAACACCGCCCGGGGGATGACTCATGTCTGTCTGCCAAAGGTCGAGCCCGCTGCTATCTACCAACTCATTAAGGATGAAAGGATTACGATGTTCTGCGCGGCACCGACAGTGCTGATCAGTATTGCCAACGCACCGAAAACACTAAGAGAAGACGCCCCGAGGGGTGTACGTCTGTTCACCGCCGGAGCGCCTCCCGCGGCCGCAACGATCGAACTGATTGAAAAAGACCTGGGCTGGGAATTGACACATGTTTACGGCCTCACAGAGACGGCACCGCTCATTACCGTCTGCGAGCCACGACCGGAGCATCAGGCGCTCTCCATAGAAGATCGGTCGAGAGTCAAAGCCCGGCAAGGCGTCGAGTTGGTGAGTTCAGGAGAAGTTCGCGTCGTTGATGAAAAAGGCGTCGAGGTCCCTGCCGACGGGAGTACCCTGGGAGAAATCACGGTACGCGGTAACGTGGTGATGGCAGGTTACTACAACGATCCCGAAGCGACGGCTGCGGCGATCAGAGACGGATGGTTTCATTCTGGAGATGCGGCCGTCGTGCATCCGGATGGATATATCGAGATCCGGGATAGATTCAAGGACGTCATTATCAGCGGGGGCGAGAACATATCCTCAGTCGAGCTGGAAGGATGCCTGTTGACACATCCGGCTGTTCAGGAAACCGCAGTCGTCGGGATGCCGCACGAGAAATGGGGGGAAAGCCCGCACGCGTTTGTGGTTTTGAAATCCGGAGCGAGCGCGACTGAAGATGAGTTGACAGAGCACGTGCGTGCCCAATTGGCGCATTTCAAAACCCCGCAGGCCGTCAGTTTTGTTGATGAGCTGCCCAAGACCGCAACCGGCAAGGTACAGAAGTACGTGCTTCGCCAGCATCAGCCGGGCATCGCCACCCAGTGATAAAGCATTCAGCCCGCGGCTAAGGTATCTCTGACTCGTTCGGATTGCCATCAATTAACTGATGGTGTAAAAAGGTCCGACAAAACCAAATTACAGGAGGAAGGTATGTTTAGAGTTTCAAAGTGGTTTGCAGCCGCGGTACTGGGTGCGTTTGCGTTCGCAGTATCGACATAGGTCTGAAGCTGTTGGCAGAGCTACTGCCCGCGTTTAGCTGAAAACGTTCCAACGCGTGCCCGTATTAATCTTCTGGCTGATTATCGTGGTGGCGTCCCCTGCCATTGAGCCTAATACCAGTCGTTCATGCGCAGGATGCGCATTGCACCGTTGAAATCCGGGGTGGGGCGCAGGGTTAGCGATCTGCGGTGGCATCAAAACGCCTTGGCTTAACTCAGGATTCGCCTTGATTTTGATCCGACAGTATCCTTATGATGGATGGAATAGTTTTGTCGATTACAACCGGAAATTAGACAGGGGGAGCCATGAGCGTACTGATCAAAAACGGACGTATCGTTACTGCAGTCGATGACTATCATGCGGACATCTATATAGAAGACGAAAAGATCTCGATGATCGGCAAGGATCTGCAGGTCGAGGCGGCCAAGGTAATTGATGCCAGCGATCGTCTCGTTATTCCCGGGGGTATCGATCCGCACACCCACTTTGATATGCCGTTTGGCGGAACAATGAGCGCAGATGATTTCGAATCCGGCCCACGGGCGGCGGCATTCGGCGGGACGACCTGCGTGATCGACTTTGCAATTCAGACAAAGGGCAGTTCAACCCTTGAGGGACTGGACACCTGGCATCAAAAAGCAGACGGCAAGCCGCTGATTGACTATGCCTTCCATATGATCATTACCGATATGCCGGACTCTCGACTTCCCGAAATGCAGAAACTTGCGGATGAGGGCATTACTTCCTACAAGCTGTTTATGGCTTATCCCGGCGTGCTGTATGTGGACGACGGGACGCTGTACCGCGCGTTCCGCCAGGCGGGGGAGAACGGTACACGCATCTGTATGCATGCGGAAAATGGAATCGTCATCGATGAAATCATTAAAGAAGCATTGGCAGATGGCCATACCGAGCCCAAGTATCACGGTCTCACACGTCCGACCCGGATGGAGGCCGAAGGCGTATATCGCTCAATAGCGATCGCAGAGGTTGCCAAGGTGCCGCTTTACATCGTGCACCTCTCCTGTTTGGATGCGCTCGAGGAGGTGAAGCGTGCGCGTGCGCGGGGTGTCGATGTGATCGCTGAAACCTGCCCGCAGTATTTGTTCCTGGACCAGAGTTATTACGATCAGGAGGGTTTCGAGGGTGCCAAATATGTGATGACACCGGCACTGCGTGAAAAATGGAACCAGGATGAACTTTGGCAGGGGCTGAAATTCCGCGATCTGGAAACGATCGCAACGGATCACTGCCCGTTCTGCTTTAAAGATCAAAAAGAGCTCGGTTTGGATTCGTTCACCAAGATTCCCAACGGCGCGCCAGGCGTCGAGAACCGGATGAGTCTGATCTACAACGGCGGTGTAGTTCAGGGCCGGATGGACATCAACCGGTTCGTTGAAGTGACTTCAACAGCCGCGGCCAAAGCGTTTGGACTTTTTCCCAAAAAAGGAACAATCGCGGTGGGTACCGATGCGGATATTGTTATTTTTGATCCGGAACGTACCGAAACGATTAGTGTCAAAAATCCCTGTACGCATCATATGCGGGTCGACTACTCCGCCTACGAGGGCTTTAAGGTTAAAGGCTTCACTGAAACAGTCCTCAGTCGCGGCCGGGTTATTATCGAGAACAACGAGCAGAAGGTTGAGCGGGGCGGGCAGTTTGTTAAACGGGCGCTAACCGGTTCACCCTGCCTGCACTGACGGCCAGTATTTTTATCTGACCCACGGGCGCCTGTCTATGCGCCCGTAGGTCTTTCATTAGGACATCCCGTCTTGTACAAACTATATGGAAGTCTAGGTGCGGCCAGTTTGGCCCCGCACTGTGTGCTCGAGGCGTCCGGGGTGGAGTATGAGTTCGTGCCCGTGGACATCTCTGATGACACAGAGCGGGATCCGGAATACCTGAAGCTGAACCCGCATGGCCGAGTACCCACGTTGGTCATGGATGGCGAGATCATGATGGAATCCGCCGCGATTTCGATGTATCTGGCGGACAAGCATCCGCAAGCAAAGATGGCG
This sequence comes from Pseudomonadota bacterium, assembly GCA_016845525.1. Lineage (GTDB taxonomy): Bacteria > Pseudomonadota > Gammaproteobacteria > Arenicellales > UBA868 > UBA868. Next base: position 16,708 of record JAERSQ010000090.1, on the reverse strand, counting down.
CCCGGACTGGACGATCCCCTTCGATGGGAGTATCTGCAGTGGAGTACTTATCTGACCAATACCCTCCAGGAAACCATGCTCCTGAAGCGGTATACCTCAGGGTATACAACGGACAGCGATACTTCAGCGGTATCTGAATGCGCCGCTGCCAGGCTTGATCACATTCTGGGCATTATCGAAGACGGATTGGCCAAACACGAAGGACCGTTTTTTCTGGGAAACCGTTTGAGTACCCCGGATGTGTATCTGAACATGGTGCTGGAATGGGATCCCGAAATCGGTGCTGGTGCGCGCGAAAGAGGGGAGTGGCCAAATATCAGCACCAACTACGAGGCGCTGTTCGCGCGGGATGACGTCGCAAGGATCCTGAAACAGAACGGATACCCCGGGCCTGCCTGATTGAGGCAGACCTAAAGCGAAGTCAGTTCAGCCATTGACCTTCGGGCAGGGAGTCAATCTCTTTGCCTGCCATCCAGCGTCCCTGGAACTGGAATCCTTCGTCCTCCATTTTGGCGAAAAAATTCTGAGGATCGTCGCCCTCGAGATGGGCGCGGTGGGCATCGGCATCGGTGAAAATCTGGGTGTAGAGGAAAACATTCGGATTATCTGCGGCCCGGCAAACAAAAAACTGTTTCATCCCGGGCTGATTTTCCAGGCACGTGTAGCGGTACTCATCGATCAGTTGCTCGATCCGTTCCAGGTCGCCCTCCACCACCGCTGTGACGTGAACGATGTAGGTCATGTCGAGGCCCAGAGTTCTGTGCTCAAATAGCGCTCCCCTGTGTCTGCGAGAATAGCCAGCAGTGGGCGTCCCTTGGCTTCTTCTCGCCTGGCATACTCCAGCATGCCCACCACAGCCGCGCCGCAGGAGATGCCGCAGAAGATACCTTCGCGTTGGGCGAGTTGGCGGGCAACCGCCATGGCGTCATCGGCATTCACCGGAATGACGTCATCGTAGGCGTTTTGGTCGAGCGTCTCCGGAATGAACCCCGGGGCGGTCCCCATAATGCGATGCTTGCAGGCGATCCCTTTCGAGAGAATCGGCGAGTTATCTGGTTCGGTGGCAACGATTCTGATACCCGGGATAGATTCGCGCAGGACCGCTGATAAACCGCTGATAGTGCCCCCGGTGCCGGTAGTACAGATAACAGCTCCCAGATCGCCCTGAAAATCGTCGATGATTTCCCTTGCCGTCTGGCGATGGGAGTCCGGGTTCGCAGGGTTATAGTGCTGCCCGACGAAGAAGTAGCCTTTCTCCTTCTCCAGGCGCCGGGCTTCCTCAATAGCTCCCACTGTCCCTTTGTCAGCAGGCGTTAAGATCAAATCTGCCCCAAAGGCGCGTAAAATGGCTTTGCGCTCTTCGCTCATGTCAGCAGACATGACGAAAATGGCCGGATAGCCTTTCACTGCAGCGACCATCGCGAGGCCGATCCCGGTGTTTCCTGACGTCGGTTCGATAAGGGTGTCACCGGGTTTTAATATTCCCCGCGCTTCAGCATCCTCAATCATGTTGAGCGCTGGGCGATCCTTCACCGAGCCGCCGGGATTGAAACTCTCGAGTTTGACCCAAAGCGAGTGCGCCTGACCCCTGTCGAAGTGATGCAACTGGACGGTGGGGGTCTGCCCGATCGTCTGCAGGATGTTGTCGTACTTCATTAACGTAGTTTAACGGCTCACTGCCCGACTAACCCCTTTTGGAAAAAGGGAAATGACTCGGCCCGGGAGATACGGGATTCGGTAATCGTGATCGGGTCGGTTGACGCAACCGCGATAGCGGATCGATATCCCGACCCGGTAGGCAGATCGTAAATCGCGGTTTGATTGATGTCGTCAGGCCGCCACTGGGTCGCGCACAGTTTGGCCTGGGAAACAGGGTCGACACTGACGGAGAACTGATCCAGTGGCAAGGAGAGTCCCAGCCCATGAAGTTTGAGATAAGCCTCTTTTCGTGTCCAGCAGGCGAAAAAGGCCTCTGATTGCATTGAGTCCGGCAAGTTCGAAAGCGCCTTGATTTCGGCTGGTGAGAAGAAGCGCCGGGCAAGGTCTACCCAGGCGTTCCGTGTGGGTGGCCGGATATATTCAACATCCACACCGAGCGCTGCTTCTGAACTGACCGCAATACAGGCCTCGTTATGTGAGTGGGAAAGATTGAAAAAAAGGCGGTGGTTCGCAAGGGAGGGCTTCCCTTTTTCTCCATAAACAAAAAGTACGTCAGTGGGCTCGATATCAAGGTGGTCAGCGATGAGCGCACGCAGTACGGCCCGGCAGGCAATAAAGCGAGTCCGGTCTCGCTCAAAGACGAACCGGGCAGCACGTTCTTTTTCGCTGTCTGACAGGCACGTCGCCAATCTTGGCGCTGAACTTGCAAGGCTCTCGAGGGAAAGCCGCCAGAGCGCAACCGGGATCGAACGACTCATCGTGTGTGTCAGTGGGCAGCGGCTTTGCTGGAGGCGGGAGTGGACTTGGCCAGGACAATCATGGCAACGCCCGCCAGGACCACTAGACCGCCGAGCAGCACTCCGAGACTCGGACGCTCGCCAAGAATCAGCACTGAAAAAGCAATGGTAAATACGGGAAGCAACAAGAGCACCGGCATGACATGAGAGACCGGGTTTCGTCGTAGCACAGTAAACCAGACGCCATAACCGGCTACCGTCATCACGAGGCCCAGGTAAGCCACACTGCCCCAACCGATCCAGGTCGCGTGCTTCACCGCCTCCCACTGACCGTCTTCGAACAGGAATGAGCCCAGCAGCATTTGCGGTGCGGCCAGGATGCCCAGCCAGGCGATACCGGTAAAGCCGTCAAGCTGAGCGCTGATTCGCTTGTACATGATCTGCCCAACTGCCCAGATTACAGCGCCACTGCCGGTGAGGATAATCGCAAGCAGCTGGCCTTCGGTGTCGGGAAGCCCCGCAATAAGGACCACGCCAAGAAAGGAGACCACCATTCCGCAGATCCGCAACAGGCCCGGGCGTTCACGGAAAATCAGGATGGCCAGCAGTACGCCGCTGGGGACTTCCAGGTGAACAACGATAATCGCGAGCGAGGCATCGATCATGGAGAGACCGGTAAAGGTCAAACCATATTGGATTGTGGAACCCACGAGTGCGATCCAGAACAGATCCTTCAGGCAGTGTCGCGGTATCGGCACGAACCAGACCAGCACCAGTGCCGCGATAGCGAAGCGGATACTCATCAACAACAATGGGGGAAATTCCTCGAGACCGGCCTTGGCCACTACAAATCCCAATGCCCAACTGAACGGGACAAAGAGGGCAAGTGAGAATTCTCGTGCGTTCATAATCTGGGCCGGATTCTTTTTACGTATGTCCCTGCTGCAGGTAAATGTCGATCCCACGGTTGGCAAGGCCCGATGGATCAGTTAGTCTGCCCATGCGACCCTCCGTATTGAGACAACACCGAGTGCTTGCGGTATTTCTAAAGGGCCTGGTCAGGGCCTCGTTAATTTTTTCTGCCGGTATTATCCCTGTTCTTGGGGCGTCGGATTCGTCTGACCAGGGCTTCTGGCTCAAGTCGACTCCTGGCCAGGGATCCGCATTCGTACAGGCGATGGCCGGGATCGGTGACGATGATCAACTCCTGCTCTCGTCTGTGCAGGGTTCAGGCTTCAGTCTGAGCGGATTCTGGGGCGAAGGGAAGGGGTTGTCCGCTCTCGATTCATCACTATCCCTTCTTGAGCAGGATGCCAGCCTGTTTCATGGCAGTTATCAGCGGCCTGCACGGTTCTCGGGTGCCGCGCTGGATCTTCTGAGTGGGGGGGTTCAATTCACAGCGGGTGTGTCCCAGGTCAGCGCGCTGCAGACTCCGGACCGGCTCAGTTGGTTTGCCGGCGCGACTTCGGGCGCACTCGCTCTGCAGCTCTATCGTGTAGACAGTGAGCGTACCGAGCACGCCCATGCGCTCGGCGTACAGCTCCGACTGCCTTTAGGACAACTCCAGACAACTTATGTGGCGGCAGCCTCGGACATTGCCTCCGCCAACTTGAGATGGCAGTTCCCGCTGGGACGTCATCTGTGGATGGGTTTTGAAGTTCGTGATGGACGAAGCACGCGCTTTAGCAGCGGGGAATATCAGCGGTGGATCGTCCGCTTCAGCGGAAGGCAACGAACCCAACACAGCATGTCCGCCCGCGAAGGAGATACCAGCGCAACCGATATTGCCACCACAGCGGCGCTTGCGGCGGGGGCCGTGGGCATTGCGTTGGTAGCGAGTTCCGGCAGCGAGGATAGTGATAACCAACTACGGTTTTCTACCCAGCACGACGCGGCCCGGAATGTCCTGAACGGCGTCAATCCCACGTCGGTCGCAGAGAACCTGGAGTACGGAGGCTGGGTGTACCGCAACAGTGACAGTACCTTCAGTGCGACGGAACCAGTTAAAGGAACGGTCGACAGTGTCAGTATCGGGCCTCCTTCGAGTGTCGGTGCAGGGACAGCAACCGCGACCTACCACACCCACGGCGCGACTGATCCGAGGTATAACAGCGAAAACTTCTCTTATCTCGATATCAGTCTGAACAATAACTGGGGTGTGGACGGCTACCTGGGGACACCGGCAGGACTGTTTAAATTTCATCACTATCTCACGGGTGTGATCACCACGCTCGGTACGATTGCAAACTGAGACGATCGCCGCTGGTGCCTCAAGGATTTAACTGAAAGTTGAGCAACGATTTATCCGCCGATGCAGTTGTGATTGGAGCCGGAATTATCGGCACAGCTATTGCCTTTGAGCTGTCAAAAGCGGGCCGGCGTACGATCTGCGTAGACCGCGCACCCAAAGCAGGGTACGGCTCAACTTCAAGTTCCTGCGCGATCATTCGGGTGCATTATTCGACCCTGGAAGGAACCGCTTTCGCTTTTGATGCTTACCATGACTGGGAGGATTGGTCAGGATATCTTGGCGCCGGCGCCTTAAGCGCGTTAGATGAAGCGCGGTTTCATCAAACCGGATGCCTGGTGATGAAAACACAGGGAAACGGTTACCTGACCAAGATTCTGGACAATGCGCGTACGCTCTCGATCCCGTATGAGGAGTGGGACGAGGATAAGATTACCCGACGGTTGCCGGGCTATGATCTCCGCTGCTATGCGCCTGCCAAGCGGATGGATGATCCGGATTTCGGGGAGCCCGGTTCGGGCCGGATTGGCGGGGGTGTATTTTTTCCGACCGCAGGTTACATCAGCGATCCCCAGTTGGCCTCGCAGAACATCCAGGCGGCGGCTCAGGCCGTGGGGTGTCGTTTTCTTTTCAACCGTTCCGTCCGCGAGATTCCGTCAGCGGGCGGGCGGGTGCAGGGTGTGGTGCTGGAGGACGGGTCCCGCATAGACGCCCCGGTGGTCGTCAATGTAGCCGGTCCCCACTCATCCAAGGTGAACGAGCTCGCAGGCGTGATCTCGGATATGGCAATTACCACCCGCGCTCTGCGGCAGGAGGTCGCCCACGTGCCGGCACCCGAAGGACTGGACTTTGAAGGCAGTGGGTTGGTCGTGTCGGATAACGACATCGGTGTGTACTGTCGTCCGGAGACCGGGAACTATGTCCTCGCGGGCAGTGAGGATCCGCCTTGCGATCCGCACGATTGGGCGGATCCCGATGACTTCAATCGCGATTTTTCAGACCAGGCAACCACGCAGGCGCTGCGTCTGGCTCAGCGCATGGGCGGACTGAAGCTACCCAGTCGGATGCGCGGTGTTGTCGATCTCTACGACGTGACACAGGACTGGTTGCCGATTTATGACCGCTCGGTCATTGATGGGTTCTATATGGCGTGCGGTTCAAGCGGAAACCAGTTTAAAAATGCGCCTGCCGCGGGCCGTTTGATGGCGGGTCTCATAGATTATTGTGAATCAGGCAATGATCATGACAGCGAGGCGTTCCGGCTCAAGCTGACGCACATTGATTACGAACTGAATACAGCGACTATGTCCCGCCGCCGCGAAATCAATCCAGACAGCAGTTTCTCCGTCTTGGGCTAAGAAGCTCGGCGTCGTGCCCAAGATCCGGGGCTAGACGATTTCCAGGCCGAATTGCTCTGCAGTTTCGACGAGAAGTTCCCATAAGGACTCAGCAAACCCCCGGGGGATAAAGAGTTCGTAGCCCGCGTCACTTCGCCACAAGGTGACACCCACATGATGGATGCCCCCGGAAGCGACTTGATTGATCACAAACCGATCGGGGTGCAAATCAAGCGGGAGCAGTCGATTCAGACACACAGCCGCCTCGGGACCTGAAATCAGGATCCGCGTTCTTGAGTGAGACAGGTCCAGGGTGACCCCGGTGTCTAAATCGAGTGACGGAGCGCCGGTGTCGAGCAACCACCATTTGAGCGCCTCTACCCGCAGCACTGTACCCCGTTCGGTCGAGATCGCATGACCGGGGCCGGGAGCCTCGTTAGCGCCGATAGCCTGCGCGACCTGTCTTCCAGTCGTCTCCAGGGTGTCGGGCCAGGCACCGACCTGAGCCAGGTTAAGGTCAGGGAGTTCCTTTAGCCGGACGCCGGGTTCGCCAGGTCGGCCAGAAACGCCGCGATGGTAGACCGATGCGAGTGCGGATTGCCGCTTAGCCATACATCCGCTCTCCTTTGGGATCGTACATATGCGGTGAAACGATCTCGACGGCGGTGTTGCCCTTGCGTACCGGGTCGGCGCAAACGGCCTCCTGATTCTGCCAGGCTTCGTGACCGCCCCTGATAAAACCGAGCCCAATCCAGTGCCCGAGGGCGGGAGAGTGGGTAACGGCGGTGATCCAGCCCTCACCGTATCCAGCAACGTTATCCGCAGCGCAGAGAATGGAGCCGGCATTGAAGATCTCTCTCCGGTCCTTGGGGAAGATACCCACCAGACGGGGACGATCGTCCTTTGTCATCTCGGGACGTTTGCGAAGCGCGCTGCCGATATAGGATTTCTTGTCAGAGGCCATCCGTCCCAGACCGGCATCTTCAATGGTGACGCGACCATCCAGTTCAGCCCCGGTGACGTGGCCTTTTTCAATTCTCAGCGCGCCCAGGGCCTCCAGGCCATACAGGCAGCCATCCATAGGTCTGGCAGTGTCCCAAAGACTCTGCATGAGGACGGGGCCGAAGTCCGACGGCACATAAACCTCGAAAGCACGCTCGCCCGAAAAACTGATTCGCGCGATACGAGCCGGGATGCCGCCACGCATCGTGGTCTCCACCACACCCATGAAGGGTAGCGCCTCATCGGAGACCCGGGTTGGTTGTTCAACACAGACCTCAAGCACTTGTCTTGATAACGGTCCCGCCACGGCGACACCGGCCCACTGTTCTGATACCGAGGTCAGGTGAACCCTCAGATCGGTCCAGCGTGTCTGAAGGAGCTCCTCCAGAAACGCCATTACCTTGGCTGCGTGCGCAGTCGTGGTGGTCATGAAGTATTCGTTTTCGGAAAGACGCCAGGTGGTGCCGTCGTCCATCACCAGTCCGTCGTCCCGCAGCATGATCCCGTAGCGCGTTTTGCCGATGGCGAGCTTCGCAAAAGGGTTGCTGTAGACCCGGTTCAGCAATTCTGTGGCATCAGGACCCTGAATCGCGATCTTGCCCAGGGAGGTCACATCGCAAAGTCCTACTGTGCGGCGGACTGTCTCCGCCTCCCGAACATAGGCCTCACTGATAGTCTCGCCATCCCGCGCAAAAAACCATGGGCGGTGCCAAAGTCCTGCCATCGTCATGGTGCCCCCCGCATTCAGATTCCACTCATGCAGCGGGGTCCGGCGCAGGGCCCTGAAATGTGGCCCAACATTGCGGCCCTTTAATGCACCAATGCTGATGGGGGTGTAAGGCGGCCGGAAAGTGGTCGTGCCGACTTCAGGGATTTCCTTTCCAAGAGCGTCGGCCATCAGGGCGATACCGATGATATTCCCCATCTTGCCCTGGTCTGTCGCCATACCAAGCGTGGTGTAGCGCTTGAGATGCTCGACTGAAACGAAACCTTCATGATGCGCCAGACGAATATCGTCGGTGGTGACATCGTGCTGGGGGTCAACAAAGGACTTAAGTTTTTTCTGAGCAGGGCGCACTTCATAAAGCGGGTCAATAGGGCATTCCCAATCGCCGGGGGGCTGTACAGCTGCGCGGTAAGAAGGATTCCTGATGAGTTCCAGCGCTTCGGTCGCGGCTTTTCGCCCGGACTCACGGCAGGCATGGTCGTCCCATATGCCCGCAGCGCTCCCGACGGCCATGATCGGCTCCTCAGACGCGGGCGCAAGAAAGCACGCCAACTCGGGATGCCAAACCGGCTTGATACCCCGGTGCGACAGGAGATTGACGACGGGTGACCATCCCCCGGAGACGAGCACGAGGTCACAATCCGTGCGTCCGGCGGCCTGCCAATTGTTGCCTTGGCGGCACGCCATCGACAGACCGGAGACTGCGCTGCCGCCAAGTGCCTGCATCGGAGCAGAGTCGAGTTGTACTGTGATATCGGCCGCTTCGGACAATGATCGCAACGACTGGGGAATCGCGTCTCGAGAGTCAAGCACCGTGACGTTGGCCCCGGAGCCCGCCAGATCAGACGCTGTGGTGTATGCAGAGTCGTTGTTCGTGGCGACGACGATATTCTCGCCCGACTGTATGGCAAAGCGGTTGAGATAGGCTCGACCGGCGTTGGCGGTCATCACCCCCGGTCGATCGTTGTTGCCGAAAGCGACGTGTCGCTCCAGCGCGCCGGCAGCGATCACGGTGGCTCGGGTACGCAGGGTCCAGAAACGTTGGCGCGGCAGCCAAGATGGAGGATCAGTCAAATGGTCCGTGACGCGCTCCAGCAGTCCGGCGACACCGTTATCATAAAGACCAAACGCTGTTGTAGAAGCCATTATGCGCACGCCGCAATCTGCGAGCGCTATCAGCTCCTCCTGCAGGGCGGCGGCGCTATCCGGATGATTAAGACTGTCTCCTCCTAATACTGCGTCCTGCTCAACCAGTATGACATCGCAGCCTGCGCTCGCGGCGCTGAGTGCGGTGGCGCGGCCCGCAGGCCCGCTACCGACGACGAGCAGATCACAGTAACCATGCGCGTGTTCATAGTGATCTGGATCCGGTTCCCGGGAGGCAGTACCCATCCCGGCCGCTTTTCGGATGATCTTTTCATAGCGCATCCACATCCCGGTACCCCGCCCCCATTCGAATGGAGGCAGTCCCATGAAGGTCTTGTAATAAAACCCCGCTGCAAAGAACCGGCCGAACAGGCTGTTGATGGCGCCAACATCGAATCGGACACTTGGCCAGGCGTTCTGGCCGCGGGCGGTAAGGCCCTGGTAAAGAGGCTGGGTGGTCGCCCGCACGTTGGCATCCTGTTTTGCGCCTTGGCCCACTGTGACCAGGGCACCGGATTCCTCCACCCCTGCGGACATGATTCCCCGGGGGCGGTGGTATTTGAAACTGCGGCCGAGGATCTGCTCGCCATTGGCCATGAGAGCTGACGCCAGGGTATCGCCGGCATAACCGCTCATGGGGGTACCATCCCAACTGAAAGTCAGCGGGCGCGTACGATCAATATGACCGCCTTTGGGAAGGCGTTGTGCGGTCATGATGTGCTGGTCCCGGCTTGTTCGGCTTCCAAGGTGCGGGCAATGCCGTCATGGGCCGGTCGTACCGAGTGAATAACGTGGGTACGCGTGTCACGTTCGACGACAATCCACATCCTGCAACCCTGAATATGTTGCCAGGTTTCGAACTGCACGCCATCGAGATTGTCCCGCTGGAAAACCGCTTCGACCCATTCCGACTCCGGCGCATCCAGCGCGGGGTATTCGACCGACCCATCGCCGCCATAGCTGAATTCGCTGTGGTCTCGAACACCGCAGAAGGGGCAGGGGATTCTGAGCATAGTGAACTATCCGTGCAGTTTCGGGTCGGGACCCGCGCCGCGCTCATCGATATTGATGCCGCGGGCAAATCGATCCAGCGTATGGTTGGCGATCACCGGATCCGGCCGGTTATTGGCAATGAGGTCGGCAAAATACCATCCCGATGCCGGACTCGCCTTGAATCCGCCATAGTTCCAGCCGGCGTTGAGATAGAGGTTGTCGAGCGGCGTCTTGCAGATGAATGGCGATCCATCCATCGACATGTCCATTACGCCGGACCAGTGGCGCAGGAGCCGAACGCGGCCGAGGCAGGGCAGGATCGATGTAGCGCACTCGGCCACGTCCTGCACAATGGGCAGGTTGCCGCGTTGGGCGTATGACTTATACCAGTCGATGTCACCCCCGAACACCATCCCGCCTTTGTCCGATTGCGAGATGTAGAAATGTGCACCGCCCACCCCGAATACGACAACATGGTCCAGCAGGGGTTTGAGCGGCTCAGAAACAAATGCCTGAAGCTTGTGTGACTCAATGGGCAGTTTACCCAGCTCCGCCATCCGCCAGAGTCTCGAGGTATTTCCCGCCACTGCGAAGCCCACCTTTCTTGCCCGAATTACACCACGACTGGTTTGCAGGCCTGTCACGGTGCCCCCGTTGCGCTCGATACCGGTGACTTCACAGTTCTGAAGAATGTCAACGCCGTGCTGGTCTGCTCCCCGAGCGTAACCCCAGGCAACCGCGTCGTGCCGGGCCGTGCCGGCGCGGGGTTGTGCCATGGCGCCGATGATGGGGAAGCGGGCATCGGCAGAATAATTGAGATGGGGAATGTTCCGTTTGAGCGTCTCGAGATCCCAGAGTTCCCCGTCAGAACCCGTCAGGCGCATTGTGTTGTACCGTCGCGCAGCGCCGTCCCGGGCAGCAGGGGAGTGCAGCAGGGTAACGTGAGCCCGCTGGCTGAACATTACGTTGTAATTCAGGTCGTGACTGAGGTTCTCCCAGAGTTTCAGGGAATGCTCGTAAAACTCGCGGTTACCCGGAAGCATGTAGTTCGATCGGACGATCGTGGTGTTTCTCCCACCGTTACCGCCCCCGAGCCAGCCTTTCTCAACCACGGCGATATTCTTGATACCGTGATTCTTGGCAAGGTAATAAGCAGTGGCGAGTCCGTGCAGTCCAGCGCCGACAATGACGACGTCGTACTCGGCTTTCGGCTCTGGATCGCGCCAGGCGCGATCCCATCCTTTCTGACCCGTGAGGCCGTTGACGAAGACTTTCCAGGCGGAATAGGGTTTCATGGCTTGGCTATGATGATTCGGAATAAGTTGCGTGCAGTTACCCAACACCCGCACAATCCAGCAAACGGTCGTCTGTGCCCCTTCTGAAGCGCCTGGCTCTCTGACCTCTCCGCCCAGGGCTCAACACCCGGACTGACAGAGCAATTTAGGCATCTATTCATAGGATCGGTTCCAGATGGTAGTAGGGCGATCCTGAATTGGACAGGGCCAATTTAAAACCGAAATTGAAGCAAAGTCGATAGCTGGAGACGCCAGAAAAATGTCCGTTACGCCCGTTTCCAAACGAAACCCGCCGTCCTGGCTGGCCTGGTCCGTGTGGTCTTTGGGTGCGGGCCTGTTTCTCCTTGGGTTTTTTCATCGAGTCGCACCGGCTGTGCTGCACCGGGAGCTCAGTCTGGACTTCGGGTTGAGCGCCGCTTCATTAGGAAGCCTTTCGGCGCTGTACTTCTATTCCTACGTCGTGATGCAGATTCCAACGGGACTGCTGGCAGATCGATACGGGCCGCGTCGCCTCCTTACGGCAGGCCTTGTGTTGAGCACCCTCGGCGCAATGATATTTGCGCTGGCACCGTCGTTGTTTTGGGCAGGCGTAGGGCGACTGCTGATCGGCGCGTTTGTCGCTGTCGGGTTTGTCTGCACGCTGAAGCTGGCTACGCATTGGCTCCCTCCAGAAAGGTTCGCGTTGGCCGCAGGCTTGTTACTGGTTGCAGGAATGACAGGCGCGGTTTTCGCTGGCGTCCCCCTGCATTTGGCAAGTGAGGCGTTTGGCTGGCGCACGGTCACGCTTGGTGCGGGGGTGGTTGGGTTGATATGGGCGGTGGCGGTCTGGATGATTGTCAGGGATGATCCGGCCGAGCGCGGGTACTCCGGGTATGTGAGCGTGGCTTCCGGTAATGCAGAGCACCAGTCCCAGTGGCAGAAACTAAAACGTGTTTTTGCTTATCGCAATTCGGCGTTACTCGCCCTGGCTCCTGGAGGGATCGTCGGTTCGGTGCTGGCCTTCTCCGGACTCTGGGGGATTCCGTTCCTGACTGATGTTTACGGCATGTCCTCGGCAATGGCCGCCACGGTCTGTTCGAGCATCATGCTGGCCTGGGCTTTCAGTGGACCTGTCTTCGGTCTTTTTTCGGAAAGGGTCCGGTTGCGCCGATTCCCCTATCTCATCGGGACCTGTATCGCCGCAGGGTGTTGGTCGGTCGTGATCTTGGTGCCGGACTTACCACGGAGTCTCCTCGTAGCGCTGTTGTTGGGCGCAGGCTTTTTTTCCGGCGGGATGATTCTGGGTTTCACTCAGGCTAAGGAATCTGTTCCCATGGCGCTGGCGGGTACGGTGTCCGGCGTCGTCAATATGGGGGTCATGTGTGGTCCGATGCTGCTGCAGCCGATGATTGGCTGGTTGCTGGATCGGTCGTGGAGCGGTAATGTGGGCGGCGAAGGGATCAGGATTTATAGTTTCGACGGCTACCGGTTTGGCTTCTCACTCATGTTGGTGTGGTTGGCGATTGCCATTTTCAGTATCGCCTTGAGCCGCGAAACCCATGCACAACAGCACCTTGACCAGAAGTGATCCACGTTAACTTGCTCTCCCACCCAACACCATGAACGAGCCCCAACGATCAGAATGGGAAGCGTTTCTCGGGACGTATCCAAAGACGGAGTTCGTGGATGTGTTGCTGCCGGATCTGTGCAACATTATTCGCGGAAAACGAGTCGGTCGCAAACAGATTGACAAGTTCTTTGGTCAGGGCATTCTGTTGCCGAGCTCTACCTTTCTGCTGGATGTTAATGGTATCGGGACCAATGCCGGTGGGCGGGGGTTTTCTGACGGGGATCCCGATGTCGCTGTGCTCCCCGTCGCAGGATCGCTTGCGCCTGTTCCCTGGGCAGGACCGGGCGCGGCACAGGTGCTGGGACTCTTATATGAGCTCGACGGCAGACCTTGTGCCGTCGATCCAAGACACGTGCTCCGAGAAGTGGTCTCAACCCTCGCAAACGACGGCCTTCATCCGGTAGTGGCGCTGGAGCTGGAGTTTTATCTGCTGGATGCACAAAGAGCCGATTTGGGCGAGGCGCACCCGCCGATCCTGCCCGAGACAGGCAGGCTCGCGGAACGCACACAGGTGTACAGCCTTGCAGATCTGGACGGTGTGAACGGTTTTCTCGCAGAGATGGAGTCAGTCTGTGCTGCGCAGGGTGTGCCGTTGGGGGGAGCCAGTTCTGAATACGCGCCGGGGCAGTTTGAGATCAACCTGGAACATGTCGATGATCCGGTGCTGGCAGCAGATCATGCCATTTTGCTGCAGCGTGCCGTTAGGGGAATCGCCCGCAAGCATGGTGTGGCAGCCACCTTCATGGCTAAGCCCTATCCGGATAATGCCGGTAACGGCCTGCATGCTCACGTCAGCATTATCGATGGGCAGGGCCGTAATATCTTTGATGACGGATCTGATCAGGGCGGAGCGTCATTGCGAAACGCGATTGCCGGCTTACTCGCATTACTGCCGGAATCGATGGGAATCTTCGCGCCTAACGTGAATTCGTTCCGGCGATTTGGGCCCAATCTTTATGTACCCACTGGCAGAACCTGGGGTTACAACAACCGTTCGGTTTCCGTCCGGGTTCCGGCGGGAGAAACGAAAGCGCGCCGCTTGGAGCACAGGATGGCCGGGGCGGATGCCAATCCCTACCTTGTTCTGGCCGCCATTCTTTCAGGAATCCATCATGGCATCACACAAAAACTGGTTCCGCCCGACCCGAGAGAAGATAACGCCGGCGGGAAATTGGATCCAGCCGTCCCCTTCACGTGGCAAGGGGCGCTGGATCATCTGGGTAACGGGTCCGTTCTAAGAGAGTACCTGGGTGCCTCCTATCTGGATCTTTATCGAGAATGCAAGCAGTTTGAACTGGACGCGTTTCACCGGGAATTTACGCCGCTCGAGTTTCGGTGGTATCTCGCTCCCGAGTAAGGAGACAGTCGTTCTCAGCCAAGTGCTATCAGGATAACCATGCTGGCACCGATGAACATTCCGACCGTGTAACGCAGATTCCAGGTGAAGCACTGACGCATTTCCACTCCATATCGGCTTTGCATGGCGAGGTTAAGCCCCGATATGGGTCCGCCTGTTGCCCCAACTGACCAACTGACCAGGAAGATAAACGCGAGTACCGCCGGCTCCGGATTGAGCGGCGCGACAATGGCTGATGCCGCCACAATGCTGACAATTGCGTGCACACCCGCAACCGCCAGCGACAGCAGGATCGCGAGCAGGACAATCGCGACACCAGGGGTAAAACCGGCAACGTTCAAAGCGGGTTGAGTGGTGGTGACCAGAGCCGATATCCCTGCGGCCATGATTCCGGTGCTGAAAAAGAGGATCAGCTCACCGTACATATCAGGTAAGCGGCTGTAACTGAAGCTTCGAACGGTCACGATTGCCTGCGACAAAGATTCTCGAGCGGCAATCACCGCGGCGGTGACCAGGACCGACAGTGCCGAGACCAATACCAGGACGGAAACGTCGGGGAGCGCCCAGTTGGCGCCAAGAACGCAGACCACCATCAGGGATGGAACCCACAGGGCTCGGAAATTAACCGGATAGCCCTCGAACGACTCTAGTCCGCCGGCACCGCGAAAACGGTGCTCGGCCCAGGTGAATACCAGCCCAAAAAGACACAGCGGGACGGACAACACCCATAACTCCGGCAGTCGAGTACCCGGTGCATACAGCAGACAGGTACCCATCGCTGCAAAAAAGGGTGACCACAGGGCTGCCAGGGAAAATCCGCGTTGCAGGCTCGTGGCCGTTGTGCGGCCCAGTTTCTGATTTTTGGATAGCGCGTCCCCGAAAATGATGAGCGCCGAGAGATTGATCACGGAGGAGAAAAAGTGGATTCCCGTCACGGTCTGCAAGAATGCTTTTTCTCCCGCTTGGGGCGTGACTCGTGTGGTAGCGCGGGTGTCGGTGATGAGTCGCAGGAAACTGACCGCACAGAGCAGGCTGATCAGGAGGTGATTCTGGGTCAGCATTTGACGGATCGGTATTTCGTCGTACCCCTGAGCCCAGGCGATAGCAAGGCAGATAAGGCCGATTGTGATAAACGTGACGCATTGAATCCGCTGTGTGCGCTGACTCCGAGGCCATAGCAGCAGCAGAGCCACCAGAGCGGACAAGCCGGATACCCACAGAAAGTCTGTTAAGCCAAGACCCGACAGGACGGATGCGCTGATCATTAACAGGAGCAGGATTCCGGCGAACCGCTGCTGTGGGTTGTCTCGATCGATCTTGTTCAAAAGCCCAAGTCAGTTTTGTCTAAACGGGGTCGAACCCCTCTGCAGTCGGTTTAGGGGGTACATGCAGCTACGACTATTCTAGAGTGCTCCGGCTGGATTCTCTTGAAACTCCCAAACGCGTTCCAGGGCTCGGGGGTTGAATAGGCACCGCCGCGGCTTTGGGCCACAATAGGTGCTGAATTGATCAGTTTTGGAAGATTGAGCCGCTTATGACGGAATTGAATGAAGGCGCGATTATTGACCGCATCGAGACCTTCAGCCGCGAGTATCTGGCATTTGTGCGTGCCACCTGCCGCGACGGCAGCATTGGATGGGGGCAGGTGTCGCCTTATAACGCCGACATTACAGCGCAGGTACTGCATCGCCAGGTGGCGCCGTGGTCTGTCGGTAAATCTGCCGACGATCTTGCCGGGATCGTTAAGGAGATTCCGGAGCGCGAGCACAAGTTCCCAGGGTCTTATCTTCGGCGGGCGCTGGCCGGACTTGAAACCGCGCTTTGGGACCGGCAGGGAAAAGCGCGTGGAAAGAGTGTTTGCGAGTTGTTGGGGGGCTCACCGGGTTCCCTGCGGGCATACGGTTCCAGTATGCGTCGTGATATTACCCCTGAAGCAGAGGCCGCAAGGCTCAGTCAGCTACGGGATGAGATGGGTTTTGACGCATTCAAGTTTCGTGTCGGTGCGGAATGCGGGCACGACATAGACGAATGGCCGGGGCGAACCGAAGCGATAGTGCCGATCGTCCGGCACCAACTGGGGGACGACGTCTCGCTTCTGGTGGATGCGAATAGCGGTTTTTCACCGAAAAGGGCGATCGCGGTGGGAGCGTTGCTCGAAGACTGCGGCGTCGAGCACTTTGAGGAACCTTGCCCGTACTGGGAACTCGAGCAGACCCGTGAGGTAACCGAAGCCCTGTCCCTGGATGTCACCGGGGGCGAGCAGGATTGTGATCTGTCTACGTGGAGGCGAATCGTTGAGATGCCGGCGGTGAATATCGTCCAGCCGGACGTCTGTTATGTTGGCGGGATGCTTCGAGCGATGGAAGTGGCCGCGATGGCGGGCGAAAAGGGCCTGTCCTGTACCCCGCACTGCGCGAATCTTTCGATGGTTACGCTCTTTACCATGCATCTGTTACGGGTGATTCCCAATGCAGGGAAGTATCTTGAATTCTCGATTGAGGGTTTGGATTACTATCCTTGGCAGGATGGTCTGTTTGTTGAGTCACCGTTCACGGTAAGTGATGGAATGGTCCGCGTGACTGATCAGCCCGGTTGGGG
>JAERSQ010000089.1 GCA_016845525.1 Pseudomonadota bacterium | reverse complement strand
TTGGATCAGGCGAGAACCCTGGTAGACGGCGCGCTGGCAGAGGCGCGGAAACTCAACCTGAAACCTGTCAGCATTATCGTACTAGATGTTCGCGGTTCGCTGGCCGCGGCGGCATCCGAGGACGGGGGAAGTGCGATGCGTGCGCAAATTGCCCACGGTAAAGCCAATGCAGCTATCGCGCTGGGCATGGGAACACGCGCCCTGATGAATAGAGCTGAGCAGCAGGCGTATTTTATTCAGTCGATTAACGGACTCGCAGGCGGTGACATGGTGCCGGTGCCGGGCGGGGTGCTCGTGCGGGACAGCGATGGGACGCTACTGGGTGCTGTGGGGATCTCTGGCGACACTTCGGATAATGATGAAGCGGCTGCTGTGGGCGGAATTAACGCAGCAGGTCTGAAAGCTGAAACTGGCTGATGACGCCCAGAGCAAAGGCTGAGGCATTTGTAAAAACTGCGCGGCGGGCTATTATCTCGTCGCGAAAAACCTGTCTTTAGAGTCAAGATCATGTCCATGCCGTTTCTGACGCCTTCTATCCGCGTACGCAAAACACCTTTCTCCAGCCGTGTGACCGCGGCGGGTGTTAAAGCCTATACGGTCTACAACCATATGCTGCTGGCATCTTATTTCACCACTCCTCAGGAGGACTACCGTCATCTGAAAACGGCGGTTCAGGTTTGGGATGTTTCCTGTGAACGGCAGGTTGAAATCATAGGGCCCGATGCACTGCGTTTGGTGCAGATGACAACGCCTCGCGATATGTCCCGTATGCAGGATGACCAGTGCTACTACGTGCCCATGGTGGATGATGCCGGACGCATGATGAACGATCCGGTGGCCATCCGGCTCAACCAGAACCGCTTTTGGTTATCACTGGCCGATTCCGACATGCTGCTCTATTGCAAGGGTCTTGCGGCGGCAGCAAAACTTGATGTCGAGGTATTTGAGCCAGACGTCTCCCCGTTGGCGATCCAGGGACCGCGGGCTGATGAACTGGTCGCGCGGGTATTTGGTGACGATATCGTGAGCACAAAGTTTTTCAGACACAAGACGATCAACTTTCAGGGGCAAGATATGATCATCGCCCGCTCAGGGTGGTCCCACCAGGGCGGCTTTGAACTCTATCTGGATGGCAGTGAGTATGGCGAAGCCGTATGGGATACCCTGTTTGCTGCCGGGGAAGATCTCGATGTTCTGGCCGGGTGTCCTAACCTGATCGAGCGAATCGAGGCGGGCCTGCTGTCGTTTGGCAGCGACATCACCACAGCGCATACCCCTTTTGAGGCAGGCCTTGGCAAGTACTGTAACCTGGAGTCGGTTGAAGGATTCTTGGGTCATGCGGCGCTTTCCAGGTTGAGCACCCCTTCGAGGCAGATTCGGGCTCTTGAGCTGGATGGCCCCGCAGTACCTGCAATCTACAATCCCTGGCCACTTCAGGACAGCAGCGGAAACGTAGTGGGACACATCTCGTCTTCCACCTGGTCTCCGGACTACGATACCAACGTGACGATTGCCATGGTTGACAGTTCTCATTGGGATGCTGGCACGGTTCTGACGGCCAAGGTGCCTGATGCCGACCGCCATGCGACGGTCCGTGCCGGCTTTTGGAACTAGCGCCAGGTCTCAACCGGCCGGTCTAAAAAGTTGCAATAGATCCCACGCAGGTATAACCCCGTTGCGGCGAGTGATGCCGCGGACTGCGCCTGATCGCTTTTTACCCTGATATCTCGTAGATTCAGTTTTTCTTCTCATCAATGCGCTAATCAGCATGGGCCTACATCAGGAACTTTCCGGTTTACTCGTGGTCTCCATGGAGCAGGCGGTGGCCGCGCCGTATTGTGGATTGATGCTGGCGGATGCCGGGGCGCGCGTGATCAAGGTGGAGCGCAAGGAAGGAGATTTTGCACGAGGCTACGATCGCGGCGCCAAGGGCAACAGTGTGTTTTTCTCCTGGCTCAACCGCGGCAAGGAGTCCGTCGCCCTTGATCTCAATATTGATGACGATGAAACACTGCTGAGATCAATGCTGGAAAAGGCGGATGTTTTCCTGCACAACCTTGCCCCCGGTTCCTTGGCGCGACGCGGTTTTAGCGGCGATGCCTTGCGGGAACACAATCCGGGGCTCATTACCTGTGAGATCAACGGTTACGGATCCACAGGGCCCGGCGCTCGGAAAAAAGCTTACGATTTTCTGGTGCAGGCCGAAAGCGGCATCTGCGCAATCAACGGTACCCGGGAGCAGCCCGCACGTGTCGGCATTTCCATTTGCGATATTGCGACCGGACAGACAGCGTTTTCTTCGATCCTGAGAGCGCTGATCCAACGCGGGCGGACCGGCACCGGCATCGGTATCTCTATCGCCATGTTTGATGTGATGGCAGATTTCATGAACTTTCCCCTGTTGTCGCACCGTTACCTCGGCGGGGCGCCCGAGCGGATGGGCCTGACCCATGCCTTGATCGCGCCTTACGGGGCGTACTCGGTAAAGGGAGGAGGGCAGATACTGATTGCCATTCAGAGTGATCGCGAGTGGTGTATTTTCTGTGATGCTGTACTGGGTCAGCCCGAGTTGGGACAGGACACGCGTTTTGTAAATAACACCGAGCGCGTCAGGCACCGGGACGTGATGGATGAGATCATCAATGCGGTATTTGGCCGATATGATATTGACGAGATTACGCATTTGCTGGATAACGCTCAGATCGCGTGTGGTCGCCTCAGTAGCGTCGAGGATTTGTCTGACCACGAGCTTATCCGTAATCAGGTAGCGGACTTCGACGGCGTTGAGGTGAGGATGGCTGACCTGCCGGTCGTGACCGAAGGTGTCCGTCCTACTGCGGTGCCGGTATTGGATCAGCATGGTCCGTCCATTCGCAAAGAGTTCTCCAGTTAACGTCTCTAACGCTTCAACCGGATATTCATGAGCATCAAACCACCAACTTACCAGCTTGATCATCCTGAAATCCGCGAAAGTGTCTCGCGCTTGTGTGAGGATTTCCCGGGAGAGTATTGGCGCAAGTGTGACCGCGAGCAGGCGTATCCCGGTGAGTTTGTTAAAGCGCTCACCGAGGCGGGCTTTCTCGGTGCGCTGATTCCGGAATCCTACGAAGGCTCTGGCCTGCCGCTCTCAGCGGGTGCAGCGATTCTTGAGGAAATTCACCGCTCGGGCAGCAATGCAGGGGCGTGTCACGCGCAGATGTACACCATGGGCACATTGCTGCGCCATGGCTCTGACGTCCAGAAGGAGAAATACCTGCCGGCCATCGCTCGGGGTGAACTGCGTCTTCAGGCCTTCGGGGTCACCGAGCCGACCAGTGGTACCGACACCACGGCGCTTCGCACAACAGCAGAACGGGTCGACGATCATTACGTCGTGAACGGGCAGAAAATCTGGACCTCCCGGGCTGAATATTCGGATCTTATGATCCTGCTATGCCGCACCACGCCGAAAGACCAGGTTCAGAAGAAAACAGACGGATTGTCTGTGCTGTTGGTCGATATGCGCGAAGCCGGCGATGGCACGCTCACCATCCGGCCAATTCGTACGATGATGAATCACGCAACCACCGAAATCTTTTTTGATGATATGCAGGTGCCGGCGGAAAACCTGATCGGAGAAGAAGGACGGGGCTTTCGATACATTCTGTCAGGCATGAATGCGGAGCGCATTCTAATCGCAGCTGAGTGCATTGGTGACGCTAAATGGTTTATCCAGAAAGCCTCTGCCTATGCCGCAGAGCGCTCGGTGTTCGGGCGGCCGATTGGTCAGAACCAGGGCATACAGTTTCCGATTGCCAGGGCCTACGCCCAGATGCGATCGGCAGAGTTGGTGCTGCGCGAAGCGATTCGACTCTACGACGCTGGCGAGAACCCCGGCGAGGAAGCAAACCTTGCAAAGATGCTTTGTGCAGAGGCATCGTGGGCTGCTGCGGAAATGTGTGTGCAGACCCACGGCGGTTTTGGCTTTGCCGAGGAATACGATGTAGAGCGTAAATTCCGTGAGGCCCGTCTTTACCAGGTTGCCCCCATCTCTACCAATTTGATCCTAAGCTATGTCGGCGAACATGTTTTGGGTTTGCCGCGGTCTTATTGATAGCGCCTGCGAGATCCCATGATGAACGAAGAAGACAATAAGCTGGTTCAGCCCCGCAGAAGTTTTATTTTTGCTCCCGGTTTAAGGCCAGATTTGTATCCAAAAGCCTTGGCGAGCGGGGCGGATATTGTGTGTGTCGAACTTGAAGATGGGATCGCGCCGCATGACAAGGACGAAGCGCGGGAGCGGGCGATGGCGCTTTTCGCCGAACCCCAGGCCGAGGACGGGGTAGAGCGTATTGTCCGCATCAATTGTCTTCGCTCGGCCGTGGGTCTTGATGATGTTCAGGCGATTCTCACAACGGATACGCCGCCCCCGGCATTGATGTTGCCGAAGGTGGTTTCTCCGGATGAAGTGGTTTGGCTTGACGACCTTCTGACCGAGCGCGGTCACGATACCCGTCTTCATATCATCATCGAGATGAATGCAGGGCTTGAAGCCGTTTTTGACATTGCCCGGTCCAGTTCTCGTATCGATGCGCTGTTCTTTGGCGGAGTGGATATGGCTGCGGACCTCCGATGCAAAAACGCATGGGAACCTCTGCTCTATGCCCGATCCCGGGTCGTGCACGCCGCTGCCAGCGTCGGTGTCGATGCTGTGGACGTGCCGTACCTGGATCTTGAGGATCTGGAGGGCATGAAGATCCAGGCCCGGCAGGCGAGAGATCTCGGCTTCAGCGGCAAGGGAGCTATTCATCCCAAACAGATCGCTGACCTGAATGAGGTGTTCACGCCTTCTGCGGAGGAGATCGCCCGGGCACGTAAAGTGGTTACGGCCTTTGAAGAAGCCAACACCGGCTTAGTCGTGGTGGATGGAAAACTGATTGAAAAACCCGTGGTTCGGGAGATGCAGAGAATCCTTTCCGTGGCGGAACGCGCGGGAGTCTAATCGGAAAACGTCGTTCTCAGCCCAACGCGGCCTTGAGTGCATCAGCGCCGTCGCGCAGCGCTTCGGTGGCCTGATCAAGCATGCGGCTGTAATGGATGAAACTGTGCAGCACTCCGGGATAGATCTTCAGCGTTGCTGACCGACCTGCTTTTTGCATGGCCTCGTAGAGCGCTGTCGAGTCATCCTGTAGCGGGTCACACTCGGCCGCTGCAATGAACGCACCGGGCAGCAAGCTGATGTCTCCGTCTAACACGTTAAAGCGGGGATCATTTCTGTTATGGGCTTCGCCCAGGTAGCTTGTCACGTAAAACTCTTTTTCCTCACGGGTAAAGTCGAAGCCGGCATTGCCGTATTGCTGCCAGGATGCCGAGTCGGTGAGTCCGTAGGCGCCGTAATAGAGCAGCAGGCACTGAATGAGTCCTGGATCTTTCTGGTGGCAGAGCTGAGTTACGGATACCGCCATGTTAGCACCGGCAGAATCCCCCCCGATTGCCAGTCTCGAACTATCGAGGCCGTGATCTGGGCCTTGCCGCTTCAGCCAGTCGAGCACCGCCTGCGCCTCGTTGATCGCTACCGGAAACCGGTATTCAGGCGACAGTCCATAGTCGACACCAACGACACAGGCTCCGGAAAACTCCGCCAGCAGCCGCATCACCCGGTCATGGGTATCAAGATTGCCGACTACCCAGCCGCCGCCATGAAGATACAAAAGCGTAGGCGTTTGAGTCAGGTCAGTAGGTTTGTAGATACGTATGGGTATTTCCCGTACCGGCCCCGCAACGGATGTGTTCAATACCTCGTGCATCCGGGGCTTGATTTCGTTCCAAAATGCACGCTCGGTGTTATACGCGATGCGGTTTTCGTCCAGGGTGAGACCCGCCAGGTCGCCCGCCTTGCCAGTCAGAGTCGCGCGTTTTTCCATGACCGCGATCATTTGGGGATCCAGGGTCATCTCGGTCAACCCTTTACGCGGGAGGATCTCGGGTCGTAGAGCGGTTCCAGGTGAAGCGAGCAGGGCACCCTGGTGCCGGCGACCTCCAGACTGTAGTCACCTTGCTCAAGGTACGTTCGATCCACGCCGTCAGCATTACGGACATAGCCAAAGCCAATGGGGCAACCCACCGTGTGCCCAAACCCCGCACTCGTCAGCCAGCCAACGCGTTGATCATCCCGGAAAATGGTCTCCCGCCCGATGAGGTTGATGCCCGAATCCTGTGGAGTGAAACAGACAAGCTGTTTCTTGAGCCCCTGGCGTCGTTGTTGCAGGAGCGCGTCCTTGCCCAAAAAATCAGTCTCGCTGGAGAGTTTCACGGCCCAGCCCAATCCCGCTTCCAGGGGGGTGTGGTCTGGCGAAAGATCTGACCCCCACGCCCGATAACCTTTCTCAAGTCTCAGACTCTCAATGGCGCGATATCCCGCGTTGCGAATGCCGAGGTCGCTGCCTGCGGCCATGAGTGCCCGATAAACAGGGAGTACCTCATCAATCGGAATATGCAATTCATAGCCGAGTTCGCCCACATAGGTCAGCCGAACCGCCGTGACGGACGATGATTCCACCTGCAGTTGCCGTGAGCTAGCAAAGGGCAGGGCGTTATCGTCCACGCTGTCTGAAGCCACGCGGCCCAGCAGTTCACGGGAGTGTGGGCCCATGACCGATAGCACCGCGTAACGGTCGGTTTGGTCTGTAATCGTGGCATCAAGGCGCTCCGGCAGGTTGCGCCTGATCCAGTGAAAGTCATGGGTGACAAATCCAGTACCGGTGACAAGATAGAAACGATCTGGCGCCAGCCGCGTTACGGTGAGATCGCTCTCAATGCCGCCGCGGCTATTCAGAAGCTGGGTATAGATAACGGATCCCACCGGCCGGTCAATCCGGTTGGCACAGATCCACTCCAAAGCCCGGGCGCTGTCTGCCCCCTCTACGATGAATTTTCCAAATGAGGTCTGATCA
>JAERSQ010000088.1 GCA_016845525.1 Pseudomonadota bacterium | reverse complement strand
GATGATGTCCCAGGCCCAGCAGGCCCTGTCCCGGGAGAATCAGGTGCGAAAAATGCTGGAACCCCACAACGCCTCCCAAAAACTTCCTGAGGACGTGGCCAAACAGGCAGCTGAATTGCAGCGGCAAATCAGCGAACTGATCCGAAAAATGCAGTCCGGGTTAATGCAGCTTCCGGAATCATCGATGCTCAACACACGCACTCCCCGGAGGGAACTTCAACTGGGCATGCAGGCATCCAGAGACACGGAAGGTAACCTGAAAAATTCCATGCCGATGCCTTCCTTCCAGTCTGCAGCGGATGCGAAGAACAGCCTCGAACGCCTAACTCAAAACCTGAACCAGCTTCAACAGCAGGCGCAGCAGATGTCAAACAGCCAAATGATGGCCCAGAGAGTAGGGGGAGGAAGACGTTACTGGTCGGAAAAAAGCGTCAGGCCGATGAAATTTGAATACGAATTCCAGGCAAATCCACTCTTTCGGGAAAAAATCCAGAATCAGCAGGGACAGGATTCCCAGCGAAGAACCAAACTTCAGCAGCAATATCTGCAGGAAGTGATGCGCTGATTCAGTAAATGGGTCAGGGTGAAGGATCTGTGAGGGAAAATCAGACCTGCATCCTCATCACCTCCTCGTAGGCGGAGACGAGTTTGTTACGGATCTGAAGCATGAGCCTCATGGAAATGTCAGCCTTTTCCAGGGCGATCATGGTCCCGTGAATGTCCTTGTTTTCGGCGGTCAGCAACTCGACCTGCTTGGCCTCGGCGGTCAGCTGCTGCTGATTGACCTGTTGGAGCAGTTTTTCAAAATTTTGTCCGATTCCTCCACCGGATCCGGAACCGTCTTCACGGGTCTGTCGGGCAAGGGCTTCCTGGGGACCGGTCGGTGAAACCGGGGGAAGTTTAAGATTCATGTGTTCTCCATCTGTTTTTACGCTGCATCGAAAACTTCACTTCATTCAAGAACCACTAAGTTAACCCATACCTCGTCCCAAATCCAGCGCTGACTGCCACATGCTCTTGGAGGCATTGAAAGCGGCCACATTCGCTTCGTAGGACCGTGAGGCTTCCATCAGGTTCACCATCTCCTGCATGGTGTTGATGTTCGGCATTGCCACATAGCCCTCCTCATTCGCATCGGGGTGTCCCGGTTCATACCTGAGGATCGGGGGTTTGGTATCCTGAACGATGCCCACCACCTTGACCTGGGTCGCGGTGTCCAGGGACCGTTCCTGGGCACGGAGTTCGTCTTCGAATTTACGGTCGTTGGCCACAGCGGCAAAAATCACTTCACGCCGACGGTAGGGACCGCCCTGCGGAGTCCTCGTCGTGTTGGCGTTGGCCAGGTTTTCGGAAATGGTATTAACCCGCTGGCGTTGGGCGGTCATGCCCGAAACGCTAACGGAAAGAGAATCAATGATGCTCATGAACGTCCTTCTGCAATGGCGGATTTCAATCCGCGGAATTTGTGGGCCAGCATCCTCAAGGTAGCATTGTACATCAGCTGGTTTTCGGCAATTTTTGCCATCTCACGGTCCAGATCGACGGTGTTGCCGTCAAAATCCGGGTAAGGTGAAGCGCTTAAAATGCGCTGTGCCTCGACTTCATTTAAAGGCGGAGTATTCCTCCCGTCAAAATGCCGGGAATCGGTCTGCTTCAGCGGTCCGGGTTGTTCCGCCTGCAACGCCTTTTCCAGACTCGCCCTGAAGACGAGGTCCTCTGCCTGATAACCCGGGGTGTCTTTGTTCGCCACATTGGATGCCAGCAGATCATGGCGGCTGGTACGAAAATCCAAGGATTTCTGGGCGATGGTGAAGATGTTGTTGCCGAATAGCCCTGACATACGTTATTGATTTTTCTTATGATTAATCAAACAAATCGGTTATGCTTTTGCCTCATGAAAATGCAATCAAGGGGCCATAGCATCCTTCGTTTTGAAGGGATATCAGACCTGGGTTCATGCAAGAAAAATGAAATGGGAAGATGCCAATTTCCATTAATTGGTTTTTGAAAAAATGAACGACGAGCGGAAAACCCTCTGGGGGGACCATCTGATCCAGAATCCCGCGCAGCAGAACGTCCAATTCTGTGCAGGACGCGACGTCCGTGAAGTGCCGATGGCGGATGAGATCCTTCTGCCTTTCGACATTTGGACCAACCGCGCCCATTGCATCATGCTGGAACAATGCGGGCTGATCCAAGGCACGCATCTGACCAGCATCCTGGAAGGATTGCGGGAACTCGAAGATTCGATCGAGAAAGGAACCTTCAGGCTGAAACCGGAGTTGGAAGACGTTCATACCAACGTTGAAGTATTTGTCAGCGAAGCCCAGGGAGCAGACGCTGGAGGACGGATGCACATCGGCAGAAGCCGTAATGACCAGTCAGCCTGCGATATGCGGCTTTATCTTCGCAACCGGGCTATCGGGCTCTTCGGAGAGGTGAAAAGTTTTGCTGAAACCCTACTCGATCTCGCTGAAGAACATACCGGGACTGTGATGCCGGGGTTTACCCATTACCAACCTGCCATGATCACCAGTTGGGGGCACTGGCTCTGTGCTTATG
>JAERSQ010000087.1 GCA_016845525.1 Pseudomonadota bacterium | reverse complement strand
TGATGCGCGCCGCCGGATTCCGGGGAACGGACCGCAAACCGCGAACGTTTCCGGCCTATGCGCCGGTGCGGCCCCTGGACAGCCTCTATGTGCGCGGAGAGATCGAAATCGACAGCCTGATGTCATCACGTCTGGCGCTCGCCCGCCAGGCATCTGACCACTTGCCCCTGGTCGCCGATCTCACACTTCCTTAAGGTGTGTCCAAAAAAAAGCGGGGCAAATGCCCCGCTTTTTTGAGATCCCCGATATCCGGGCGGGAGGCGCGCTTACTTTGTAGCGTCGAGCGCCTGATCAATATCGGCAAGGATATCGTCGATATGCTCGATACCGATAGACAGCCGGACGAGATCTTCCGTGACTCCGGAACTCGCCAACTCTTCGGGAGCCAGCTGACGGTGCGTCGTGCTTGCCGGGTGGCAGGCCAGTGACTTGGCATCGCCAATATTGACGAGTCGGGTGATGAGCTGCAGTGCATCGATAAACTTCGGCGCAGCCTCGGCACCACCTTTGACGCCGAAACTCATGACCCCTGAACCCCGTCCGCCCATGTACTTGTCGAGCAGCGCTTTATGCGGGCTGTCATCGAGTCCCGCATAGCGAACCCATTCGACCTGCGGGTGATCTTTAAGGTGTTTCGCCACCGCCAGGGTGTTCTCACAGATGCGGTCCATCCTGAGCGCCAGGGTTTCAATACCCTGCAGGATCAGGAAGGAGTTCATTGGTGTCTGCGAGGCGCCCATGTTCCGCAGCGGTACTACCCGTGCGCGGAGAATATAGGGCGGCAGTCCGGTCTCGGTAAACACGACGCCGTGGTATGAAACGTCAGGCTCGTTGAGACGATTGAACCGATCCTTATTGGCTACCCAGTCGAACTGGTTGGAGTCCACGATGATGCCGCCGATGATGGTGCCGTGGCCTGACATGTATTTGGTCAGTGAGTGCACAACAATGTCGCAGCCGTGCTCAAAAGGCCGGCACAGATACGGTGTGGGAACCGTGTTGTCGACGATGACTGGCACGCCATGAGCATGGGCGATGTCGGCGACTTTTGCGAGGTCGATCACGTTGCCGGCCGGGTTACCGATGGATTCGCAGTAGACCGCTTTGGTTTTGCTGTCGATCAGGGCGGCCATTGCGTCCAGATTCTCGGGATCGGCAAAGCGGGGCTCGATACC
The DNA here is from genome assembly GCA_016845525.1 of Pseudomonadota bacterium. Taxonomy (GTDB): domain Bacteria; phylum Pseudomonadota; class Gammaproteobacteria; order Arenicellales; family UBA868; genus UBA868. The sequence goes on along the minus strand of JAERSQ010000087.1, from coordinate 27,204 downwards.
AAACTGGGGAAAGGTATGGGCAAAGAGGTTGTAGGTGCCACCGTACAAGGTTGACATGCTGATGAAGTTGTCGCCTGCCTCGGCGATCGTCTGCAATGCGTAGGTGGTTGCAGCTTGTCCGGATGAGAGCGCAAGCGCAGCCACACCGCCTTCCATGTCCGCGACGCGCTGTTCCAGCACGTCGTTGGTGGGGTTCATGATCCGGGTATAGATATTTCCAAGTTCCGCGAGATTGAACAGGTTTGCCCCGTGTTCTGTATCGCGGAATGAGTACGAAGTGGTCTGGTAAATGGGAACGGCTACCGCGTTCGTTGTCGGATCCGGTGTGTAGCCTGAATGAACCGCTTTGGTTTCGATTTTCATGTATCCTCCCGTGGTGAATGGTTGGCGATTGATGCAGATCGGCCTGCGCTTATCTACGGTCACAGCGCATCTCCCCAGGGTTTTGGGACTACAAACAAACCCGCAGCAGTGTGCCTGACAAGAGATACCTTACAAATGTCTCATAATTCCTGCAAGGTTCTAACTATGGGCGTTGGCCCAACATTTAGCCCGCAAGCGCGGGTTTACCCATGATTTCCCTTTTGAGCGACGGTCAGTGGGTGCTATTTGGCGTGATTATGGTCGCGCTCATGATTTCGCTGTCTTTCCATGAGTTCGGCCATGCCTTCACCGCGTTGCGTTTTGGAGATGATACTGCACGGCGGGCGGGGCGCCTGACGGTCAATCCGGTAGCGCATATCGATCCTCTGGGTCTGTTGATGGTGGTTTTCGTGGGGTTTGGGTACGCCAAGCCTGTGCCGACAAATCCACGGTTGTTCAATTCCCGTTACGCGGAACTGTGGGTGGCTGCGGCTGGGCCTGCAATGAACCTGCTGCTGGCGGTAGTCAGCGTCAATGCCTATCTGCTGGCCCTGAAGTGGGGCTGGATTTCCTTGGCCGATCCGGGTCCGCGGCTGTTCTTTATCTACCTTGCCCAGATTAATCTTCTTCTGATGATCTTTAATCTTCTGCCGGTAGGGGCTCTCGACGGTCATTACATCCTGCCGTATCTTCTGCCGCGCAGACTGTCCCAAGCCTATCGATACTACAATGCCCGCTATGGGAATTTTGCACTGCTGGGCCTGGTGGCTTTGGCCATTCTGGGGGTACCCATTTTCTCGACCGTCATCGGGTTAAGCGCAGGCCTGCTGCAGTGGATAGCTTTTGTCTGACGTCACACACCAGGGATAACCATGAGCGCACCAGAATATGAATCGGTAAAGCCGACCTCCCTCGATGAGGCATCCTCCGCGGATTTACTGAAACGGGCGTACGGGCTCGAGACGCAGACCCAGGCGCGGGAGTTGTATCGGGACTGGGCAACCACTTACGACATGCATCTTCAGAGCGGCCTTCATTACCGCGCTCCTCAAAGGATTGCCGAGATTCTGGCAGAAGTCCTGGAAGACCGGTCACGCCTGATCCTGGATGTTGGCTGTGGAACCGGACTCGTCGCAGAATATCTGGCACATCATGGCTTTAACGCGTGTGATGGGCTCGATTTTTCTCCCGAGATGCTGGAGGTGGCTGAACAAAAGGGGATTTATCAGTCCCTCATCGAAGCGGATCTGGAAAAGCCGCTGGAGATCGCTGAGGGAAGTTATGACGCCGCCATCTGCTGCGGTACGTTCACGCACGGCCACGTTGGCCCACAGGCACTCACCGAAATCTGCCGACTGCTGAAGCCGGGTACACCCTTTGCCTGCACGATCCATAATCACCTCTGGGAGGAAGCAGGGTTTTCACTTGAGATCGAACGGCTTGAAGCTTGTGGAATTGCAACGCTGGAGTCTGTCAACGAGGAGCCTTATTTCGACGGTGCGCCCGCAGACGGCAAGTACTGTGTGCTGCGACGACATTGATACGCTCAGTTCATAGCAGGGGCGCTCGTCAAGGCAGGTGCTACAATCTGCGCTGGTCGGCAAAGGAGTCGGCTTGCACCAATATGGCGGCGGCAGTCGGTCTCCCCGGTGGCGAGAGGTTGTGAACCCGGTCAGGTCCGGAAGGAAGCAGCCGTAGCATCCAAATCGGGTGCCGGGGTCGGGCGGGCTGGCGCCGTCTCCATTGCGTCGGATCAGGATTTGGTTTTACGTGAAAGGCCTTACCGAGCCATGACCCCAGTCTTCCCTTTATGAGTTATCAGGCGCTTGCCCGCAAGTGGCGGCCTCGTCGTTTTGCCGATGTCGTTGGGCAGGACCATGTGGTCAATGCCTTGCGCAATGCGATCCAGCAGGATCGGGTCCACCACGCGTTTCTTTTCAGCGGAACCCGGGGTGTGGGCAAGACGACGCTCGCCCGGATCCTCGCCAAGGCGGTGAACTGCGAACAGGGCCCGCAGGCCGAGCCATGCGGTGAGTGCGGCGCCTGTCAGGGCGTAGACGAAGGACGGTTCATTGATCTCATCGAAATCGATGCCGCGTCGCGAACCCGGGTCGACGATACCCGCGAGATTCTGGATAACGTCCAATATGCACCGACCCAGGGTCGGTACAAGATCTACCTGATTGACGAGGTGCATATGCTCTCCGGGCACAGTTTTAATGCCCTTTTGAAGACGCTCGAAGAGCCTCCGTCGCATGTGAAATTCCTGTTGGCCACCACTGACCCGCAGAAACTGCCGGCGACGATTCTTTCGAGGTGCCTGCAATTCAACCTTCGCCTGCTGACTGCGCAGGAGATCAGCGGGCAGCTCGAGACGATCGTGCGGGCGGAGGAGCTCAGCTTCGATGACGTAGGCCTGGATATTCTCTCCCGGGCCGCCGATGGCAGTATGCGGGACGGCTTGAGCCTCCTGGATCAAAGCATCGCATTCGGCGATGGGTCGGTTACCGGCCGGGAAGTGCGGGACATGCTGGGCATGATTGAGTCACATCATGTTGACGCCATCCTGCGCGCCTTAGCGGGTAAAGATGGTGCTGGGCTGATCGAAACCGTAGCGAGTATGGCTGAGCGCCCAATCGATTACTCAGGCGCACTCGATGAACTGCTAACGGTCTTGCACAATGTGTCGCTGTTTCAGATCCTCCCCGATGCGGTTGCAGCAAAGCAGGCAGATTCGGATCTGGTCAAGGACTTGGCCTTGTCCCTGTCAAAGGAAGATGTGCAGCTTTACTACCAGATCGGATTGATGGGTAAACGGGATCTGCCGCTGGCACCCGGCCCGGCTTCCGGCTTTGAAATGACGATGTTGCGGATGTTTACGTTCTCTCCGGATGCCGGAGACGACGCCGGCGGGGGCCCGAGCCCGGGCGGTGCAACATCTGTGTCCCCTCCAGGCGCGACCGGCAAAAAAGCGGCCAGGCAGAGCCCGCGAATAAAAACCACGTCTGGGCCATCTGGAAAATCAAACGTAGCACTGGACTCAGGACAGGGCTCCGGGGTCGAAAAAAAAAGGGCCGGCCGCAACGGAAAGAATAAAACAGAATTATCACTGTCCGACCCTGCCGTTTGGACCGGGTTTGTTGAGGATAGCGATTTCACCGGGGTAACCCAGGAACTGGCGATGAATCTGTGTCCCAAGACCTATGATCCTGAAACCCGGGTGTTGACGCTGTCCCTGGTCGCGGGACTGGCCTCGATGCGAAGTCCTTCGAGGCAGAAGATGCTTGAAGAGAAACTGGAGGCCTTTTGCGGCGTTTCCGTGCGCCTTGAAATTACAGATGACGGTGAGATATCGGGGGAAACGCCGGGCATGGCCCGGGCCCGACGCGAGCAGGAAGAGAAAGATGCGGCTCTTCAGACCTTGATGGACGATCCAACTGTCCAGGATCTGGTCTCGGCATTTGACGCTACGGTGGTGCCGGAGTCGGTTCGGCCGGGTAAACAACAGAGGAACAGCGAATGAAAGGACCCTTGGGTAACATCATGAAGCAGGCTCAGGAGATGCAGGAAAAGCTCCAGGCGGCGCAGGAGTCTCTCGCTAACATGGAGGTCACCGGCGCTTCGGGGGGTGGAATGGTAGAGGTCGTCATGACCTGTCGTTATGATGTGCGCAGGGTTTCCATCGATGATGCTTTGACCAGCGATGACAAGGAAGTGCTCGAGGACCTGATCGCCGCCGCAGTCAACGATGCAGTCCGCCGGGTCGAAAAAGTGACCCAGGAGAAAATGGGAGGGCTGACATCCGGGATCAATATTCCGGGGCTCAATATTCCGGGGATGAATGGCTAACGGCGAAGCGATTGATCGGTTGAAGGAGGCGTTGCGCCGGCTTCCCGGCGTGGGTCCACGCACGGCCGGACGGATGGCGTTTCACTTGCTCGAGCGTGATCGTGAAGGCGGCAAGGTGTTGGCGCAGGCGCTTCAGGCGGCGGTCGCGGGGGTTAATCACTGTGAGCGCTGTAACAATTTCAGCGAGAATCGGCTCTGCGATATCTGCGATTCGGGAAAACGCGACGAGACGCTGCTCTGCGTTGTCGAGACACCAGCGGACCTCGACACCATTGAGCAGGCCGGCGCTTATACCGGATACTATTTCGTGCTCATGGGGCACCTGTCGCCTCTTGACGGAATCGGGCCAGACCAGTTGGGCTTTGAGCGCCTGGTGGGGGTCATTTCCCAGGGGGTGGTGGAGGAAGTCATTCTGGGTACAAATCTGACAGTGGAGGGACAAGCGACGGCGGATTACCTGAGCGACTTGCTCCAGGCGCACGAGATCAGCGTCAGTCGTCTTGCGCGTGGCGTACCAGCCGGAGGAGAGCTTGAATACATGGACGCCAACACCCTTAATCAGGCATTTTCAGACCGCCGGCTCCTTGTCAGAAGTTCGGAAGGGGGAGCCTGAAACTGATCCCACCACGACGTTTAGAGGTGTTTAAAAGCGTCTAGAAAGAACCGGTAAAAGCGGTCAGTCTGTCTAAGAGCCGAAGCTGAGCGGCTGCCCGAACACCCCGGGGCGGACGTTGCCGTTCTCGAACACGACCCGACCCCCGACAATGGTGTGCGTCGGCCAGCCGGTGAGGCTTCGGCCTGAAAAAGGGCTCCACCCAGTTCGGCTGAATACTTCCTCATCGCGAACGGGTTTATATCCGTCAATGTCGATCAGGGCGAGATCCGCATCAAAGCCCTCGATAAGCTTGCCCTTATTGGCAATTTTGTAAAGTTCAGCGGGGCCTGAACACATCCAACGCAGGATCTGGGTCAGGGTGCACCTACCTTCCCGCATGGCAGTCATCATCAGCGGCAGCGATGTTTCAACGCCAGGCATGCCTGAGGGTGAACGGGGATAGGCCTTTTCTTTGTCTGCCAGCAGGTGCGGTGCATGATCGGTGGCGACGATGTCGATAACACCATCGTGCAGTCCCGCCCAGAGCGCTTCCGCATTCTGCGGATCCCGGATCGGGGGATTCATCTGCACGCGTGATCCCAGTACAGCATAGTCATCCGTATTCAGGAAAAGATGGTTCGGCAGCACCTCGCAAGTGACCTGGTCGGCCTTGCCCGCGCGCAAACGCGCAACTTCCTCAGCAGTAGACAGGTGAAGTATGTGCAGCCTTCGGCCATATTTTCCGCTCAAATGAAGTGCGCGTTCAGTGGCAATCAGAGCGGTCTGAGCATCTCGAATCAAAGAGTGAATGGCATAGTCCCGGGTTTCCTCGTCGCCCAGCAATTGGGCAGTACGCTCACGGATCCGGGTTTCATCCTCGGCATGCACAGCAATCAGCCGCTCACCGTTACCGAAAATACGGTCGAGATCCTTTTCCTCGTTGACCAGCAGGCTGCCCGTGCTGGAGCCCATAAAGATCTTGATGCCACAAGCGGGGTGAACGTTATTCAGGGACTCAAGATTGTCTACCGTTGCTCCGATAAAAAATCCGAAGTTGGCGACGCTCGTGGCCCTCCCTCTGGAAATCTTCCAGTCCATCTGTTCCTGATCGATGGTCGCCGGGTTGCAGTTGGGCATCTCAAGGAAGCTTGTGACGCCTCCCCTGACGGCCGCTCGTGAGCCGGAGGCGAGGTCCTCCTTGTCGGTGCCGCCAGGTTCGCGAAAGTGCACCTGGGGGTCGATCACACCCGGCATCAAAAGCTTGCCCTCGGCGTCGATTTCCTCGCGGCCGTCGCCGGTGATCTGGGAGGCAATAGCGGTAATCCGCCCTTGGGTGCAGGCGAGGTCTCCCTCGAGCAGTGTGCCGCCAGGCAGGGCTATGACAGCGTTACGGATGAGCAGATCGTGCATTTTGGGGATATGAGGATGGGAAAACCGGCTTAGTTTACCCTTAGAGACCTCTCTATTCCTGCAGCAAATCCTGTAACAAAAAACGGCGCAATAGCGCCGTTTTGAAAGAAGGACACCTGAGACGGGGCGCCTGAATCAGCAGGGAAGGGTCAGGCGCTTTGTTTTTCCCGGATTTCGTTCAGGGACTTGCAGTCGATGCACAGATTTGCCGTTGGCCGGGCTTCGAGCCGCTTGATACCAATCTCGATGCCGCACTCTTCGCAATAACCATAATCTCCTTTATCAAGATCAATCAGAGAGTCATTGATTTTCTTGATAAGTTTCCTTTCCCGGTCTCGCGTCCGCAACTCCAGGGAACGGTCGGTTTCCATGGTTGCGCGGTCGTTGGGATCGGGCAGATTGATGGTTTCATCCTGCATGACCGACATCGTGCGCTCGATGTCGTCAACGAGTTCCTGTTTCCAGGCATTCAAGATGACGCGGAAGTGTTCGGTCTGAATATCTCCCATATAGGGCTCACCACGCTTTGGCCGGTGCGGTTTGACGCCATGGATCAATTCTTCAGACGCTTTTTTCTTTGTTGCTGGCATTGGTTTACACTGAACAGCCTTAAAAAACCCGGGAAAACAGGCAAAGAAGGCGGCGCAATCTAGCAGGTTCCGGGATTTCCCGCAATGCCTGTCAGAAAATTAATTCAAGAGGCCATTATGACCATGATTTTGCGCTATTCGCCGACTTCTCCCTACGTGAGAAAGATCTCTGTGGCCATTAGCGAATTGGGTTTGTCGGGGCAGATCGAGCATATTGCGACAGATCCCTGGAATCCCGAAACCGATCTAACAGCCCAGAATCCGCTGGGGAAGGTGCCGGCGCTGATCACCGATTCTGGTGAGGTTCTATTCGATTCCCACGTCATTTGTGAGTACCTCGATGGGCTTCACCGCGGCCCAAGGTTGTTTCCACCGGAGCGGACGGCCCGGATCCAGGCGCTGCAGCTCGAGGCGCTTGGGGACGGTGTGCTGGATGCGGCGGTGTTGGCGTTTATCGAAACCCATCGGCGGCCTGAGGCGCATCGGTGGGCAGTTTGGGTGTCGCGCCAGCGTGCCGCAATCGACCGCAGTCTTGCCTGGCTGACAGAGCATATCGATCTGCTCGGCGGCCAGCTTCATATGGGACACCTGACTGTCGGCTGTGCATTGGGCTACCTGGATTTTCGTTTGGCCGACCTGAACTGGCCCGAGCGGTATCCGGACCTCGCTGACTGGTGCAGGGAATTCTCGGCTCGGGAGTCGATGCGAGAGACCATACCGTCGGATTGATCCCCTCATTTGGAGAGTTGATTTCTATATAATGGAGGCGAGGTTCGATGGCTCCCTGTTTACCTTAATTTCTGCTCCCAAAGAGTCGTTGCTATTCAATCGGGTGGCGATCTGACGCGCCCGCAGTCTGCGCCAATCAAAAATATGCGTCTTAAGAAAATTCACGTTTCCGGCTTTAAGTCTTTCGTTGATCCCACGGCAATTACGATTCCCGCCGACATGACCGGCATTATCGGACCAAATGGCTGCGGCAAGTCCAACGTCATTGATGCCGTGCGTTGGGTGATGGGGGAAAGCTCAGCACGAAAGCTGCGCGGCGACAGCATGTCCGACGTGATTTTCAATGGGTCAGAAGCGCGAAAGCCTGTCGGTAAGGCTTCAGTCGAGTTGATTTTTGACAATACCGACGGCAAAAGCGCGCAGGCCTACGCCCGCTTCAGTGAAATTTCGGTAAAACGAACCCTGTCCCGAGATGGCACCTCAGAATATTCGCTGAACAAGGCGCAGTGCCGGCGGCGGGACATCACGGACCTGTTCCGCGGTACCGGGTTGGGTCATCGATCCTATTCGATCATTGAGCAGGGCATGGTCAGCAGGATTGTTGAGGCACGGCCGGAGGAGCTTCGGGCTTTTGTCGAAGAGGCCGCGGGTATCTCTCACTATAAAGACCGGCGCCGAGAAACAGAAACCCGAATGCGCCATACACGGGAGAATCTGAGCCGCGTCGAAGATATCCGTAAGGAGCTCGATACACAGCTACGCCGGCTGCAGCGTCAGGCGCAGGCCGCCCGGCGTTACCAGAAGCTTAAGGACGAGGAGCGGGAGCTTAACGGCCAGTTGCTGGGGCTGCGTTATCTCGCCCAAAAAGGATCTGTGGAGGAGCAAGCGGCATTGACTGCTCGGGCGCAAACAGATGTTGAGTCGCATCTGGTCCGGCAGCGGGGACTGGAAAACCAGATTGAAAGTCTCCGTGCAGATGAAATGGCGTCACAACAGGAAGTCAGTGACCGACAGGCTACGTTTTACGCGGCAGGAGCTGAAGTGGCCTCTTTGGAGCAGGCGATCGAGCACGCCAAGGAAACCGGCGAACAGCAGCGTGCCGAATTCGAGCGACTCGAAGTCACTCTGGGAGAAATCAAGACGGAGTATCAGCATGACGAGGACCGTATTGAAAGTCTCGCAGCTGAAGTCGTCACGCTGACAACACAGCGCGATGAGGCGACGGTTGTCAGCACGCAGGCATCGGATCAACAGCACCAATGTGAGCGCGACTACGATGATTGGCAGCACCGCTGGAATGAATTCACTCAGCAGGTCACGACTCCAATCAAGGATCAAGAGGTTCAGCGATCACGGATCGAGCAGCTCGAATCCGCTGATGCAAAGGCGCAGGAACGACTCGCACGCCTTGATGAGGAGATCGGCACGCTCCTGAGCGAGGAGGAACGTCTTGAGGTGGATACGGCGCACAGCGCCGTCCTTCAGGGAGAGGCGGGCCTTTCCGAGGCGGAGAGCCAAGTCGATAAGTCTACTGCCTTGATTGCCAAGATGCGCGATCAAATCACGGCGTGCTCGGAACAGCTTGATGAAGAGCGCCAACGGATGCATTCTGCCCGAGGCCGGCTGGAATCCCTGCAGGAGTTGCAGGAGACTTCCCAGGATAAGGATAAGGATGAAGTGTACCTGTCTTGGCTTGATCAACGGGGACTGGCACACGCGCCAGCGCTCGCTGGAGAACTTCGCGTTGCACCGGGTTGGGAACGAGCCGCAGACGCCGTGCTGGGGCCGAGACTGTCGGGGCTCGGTGTGGGTGACTTGCCGACGATACTGTCGAGCGACGCGGAGATGCCGAGACAGGACATGTTCTTCGTGGAGTCAGGCAAAACGGCTGAAGGCGCTGGCAGCCAAACGCTGTTGGCCCATGTGTCATCTGATCGATACGACCTACGGCCTCTGCTGACGGGGGTTTTTGTTGCTGAAGACCTGGCGGAGGCCCTGTCCAGGCGAGGGCAGCTGCAGGAGGCCGAGTCGATCGTGACCAAAAGCGGCGTGGTCTTGGGCGTCAATTGGGCGCACGTACCACGTGGACAAGGGCCGGCAGCAGGACTGCTTGAACGGGAAGAAGAGCTGTCTCGATTGCGCGAAGAGGTGCCTGCAATTGAAAGTCGGGTCGCGGAGTCTGAGCAGGAACTGGAGAAAATGCGGGTCCGCCTGCATGAGTCAGAGAGCCAACAGAGTTCGGCACGCGACTGGGCTGCCGCGATTCTGCAGAGGCTGAACACAGATCGGCAGGCCTATGCGGACCGTCAGGCACGTTTTGACCAGATCGAAGGCCGGCGCCAGCAGTTGGCAGATGAGTCGGAAGAGATCGTGCTGGAACTGGGTCGCACCGGGAGCCAACTGGATGAGGCGCGAAGGCATTTCGCGATCGCGGAAGATGAAACCGGCGCGCTTGAGCGTCAGCGCAAAGACCTGCTGGAAGAAAAAGAAGTCCTAACGCGTACTTTGTCTGAAGCGCGAGCCCAAACCCAGGCGGCGCAGGATCGCCGCCATGAGACTGAACTGACTCTTCAGCATAGCCAGGCGTCTTTGGAATCCCATCATTCGAGTCTTGCCCGCCTTCAGGCGCAAAGCGGCCGGATGCGGGAGCGGTACGAACAACTGAAGCAACAACTCTCTACCGGAGAAGACCCAGGCATAGCAATGGGAGACCGGCTGCAGGCGCTGCTATCGCAGCGCTCAGACGCTGAGCAGGCGCTGGCCGAAGGACGCAACCGTCACGCCGCGATTGAGCAGGAGATTCGCCAGGTGCAAGGGACTCTGTCGGAGTGCGAACAGGAGGTGGCGTCAGCGCGAGAGATTCTCGAGACCAAACGACTTAAGGATCAGGAACTGACAGTTCGACTCCAGACTCTTGAGGAGCAGATTGCGCAAGATCAATATGTGCTGAATGAACTCCTTGAGAGTTTGCCGCAAGAGGCTGAAGAAGGGGAGTGGGCAGGGCGTTCAGAGCGCCTCGCGCAAAAAATTGCCAATATTGGCCCAGTCAATCTGGTGGCCATTGAGGAATACGAAGAACAGGCGGAGCGTAAAGAGTATCTGGATTCGCAGCACGCGGACCTGATTGAGGCATTGGAGACCCTTTCAGGGGTCATTCGAAAGATTGACCGGGAAACACGCGACAGATTCAAGTCGACGTTTGATAGCCTGAATCAGGGATTTTCAGACTTCTTCCCGCAGTTGTTTGGCGGTGGTCATGCCGTACTGCAGTTGACGGACGAGGATTTGCTGGCAGCCGGGGTCACCGTGATGGCTCGTCCGCCGGGAAAACGCAACAGCACGATCCATCTCCTGTCCGGAGGGGAGAAAGCGTTGACGGCTGTGGCATTGCTTTTTGCGCTCTTCAAACTGAATCCGGCGCCGTTTTGTATCCTCGATGAGGTTGATGCGCCTCTGGATGACCGCAATGTCGAGCGCTACTGCAAGACCCTACGCACACTTTCTGAAGTTTCACAGTTGGTCGTCATTACCCACAACAAGATTACGATGGAATCGGCCGATATCCTGCTCGGCGTGACCATGGGGGAGCCCGGTGTGTCATCTATCGTCTCTGTCGATATCGATGAGGCAGTGAGACTCGCCGCCCACTAACCATGAATCTGCAGCTGGCCCTGATTCTTCTTGGCGTTGCCACTTTAATGGGTATCGTGCTCTTTTCCCTTTGGCAAAAGCGTGGTGGGAGCAGGGTATGGCTCGACAAACCGCATCGATGGCTGCAAAGCAGCCTGCGACGCATACCGTGGGGAGATATGGTCGCAGCGCTGCGCCCAAAAGAACTCGCGCAGCGGGTTCGCCAAAAGGAACCCTCCCTAGTTGCGTCGGGTGATCTTGATCTAGCGGGGGACGACAGGGAATCCAGAGTGCAAACCGAGCCCATGGTGGGCGGCAGTCCCGGCGATGACGGGCCACAAAAAGGAGCCGTTGGGTCTGCGCAGGCCCTGCCTTCAGAAATCGGCAAGCAGCCTCTGAAAATCGACTATTGGGCGCGCTTACCTGGGACTGCGCCTGTTTCACGCGATGCAGCCCTGGCGGTCTTTCGCGAGCACGAGATTGATCTTCAGCGTCCTCGTGCGCTGCACGGGCGTACCGAGCCAGGCAACGTCTGGCTTGATCTCACAACCGCCCCCGCGGATGAAGTCTTCGCAGATCTCATCGTCAGTCTGCAGATAGCGGATCGGGATGGTGCCGTCAGTGAATCGGAGCTCACGCGATTCAACAATCTGACGTACTACATGTCAGAGGCCCTCAACCGTTCCTTGCAGTTTGATATGACAATAGAGGAGGCCTTGCCTGAGGCAGAGCGCTTGGCACGCTTTTGTCAGGAATTCGATCTTCTGGCCGTCATTCATATCGAGCCCCCGCCCGGAAGAGGGTTTGCCGGCCCTGAGGTAACGCGGACTCTGGATCGGGCAGGAATGCGTCTCGGCAAGGACGATATGTTTCATCTTTACGATCCCCGGACCGGGGCGAGCCGATTCAGTCTTGCCAACCGCTCCGAATCAGGCAGCTTCAGTTACGATGAGCTGGAGTCAGGCATGTTGCGGGGTCTTGTGCTCTTCCTGAATGTACCGACAGCTCCCCGGCCGTCGCAGACGTTCTCGGACCTGATTTCGGTCGCAACCTATGTCTCGACGGAGATTGATGGAGTCTTGGTGGATCCCCAGGGGGAGGTTTTGACGAACGCTCAGTTTGATAGCATTGCCAGGCAGATTCGGTCGCTCGAGTCTTCCATGAAACGTTACGGCATCGATCCAGGTTCGGAAGAAGCAAAGCGCTTGTTTTGATTCCAATACGTCATAGCCAGGTTCACCGGATTCTCAAGCTATTCACCAACGTCTCGGCGTGACCAAGCGGAAAGAAAATAAACAGCACCGATCAGGCGTATCGGTTGATCCCTCACAAAGAGTTGAAGCGCTTCGGGCCCAAATCGAAGAGCACAACTACCGGTATCACGTGCTGGACGACCCTGCGATCTCGGACTCGCGCTATGATGGACTGGTCCGAGAGCTTGAGAGCCTCGAAGCAGAGCACCCTGAGTTGGTAACCCCGAACTCGCCAACGCAAAGAGTAGGGGCTGCTCCTCTTGATGGTTTTCAGTCGGTCGAGCATCAGGTGCCGATGCTCTCGCTCAATAACGCGTTTTCACCCCGGGAGGTCGGGGAGTTCGACCGCAGGTGCCGGGAAGGAACGGGACGCGAATCCATCTCCTACGTGGCTGAACCCAAGATCGACGGGTTGGCGATCAGCCTGACATACGAGCATGGTGGGCTGATTCGGGCAGCAACCCGGGGCGATGGTCGGACGGGTGAAGATGTCACGTTAAATGTCCGTTCAATCTCCTCGATCCCCTTACGGTTGAGGTCAGACCGTGTTCCCCCGTCTCTAGAAGTCCGCGGCGAAGTGTTCATGCCGGTCCCAGGATTTGATCGACTGAATCAGCAACAAAAAGCGCGTAACGAAAAGCTTTATGTGAATCCAAGAAACGCGGCGGCAGGAAGTCTGCGACAACTTGATCCCCAGATCTGTGCCCAAAGACCGCTGTCATTCTTCTGTTATGCAGTCGGCGTGTGGCAGGGAAGCCCCGCACCCGATTCACAAATGAGGATCCTTGGTGAACTTCGCGAGTTCGGTTTCCCAATCAACCCCCTGGCCAGGGAAGTACACGGTTTGAGCGCGTGCTTGGAGTACTACGACCACGTTATGGCGCTGCGTGCGTCTCTCGATTATGAAATAGACGGTGTGGTCTACAAGGTCAGCAGTGTCGAGGATCAGCAAGCCCTGGGAGCTGTTTCGCGGGCGCCGCGCTGGGCGATGGCACACAAGTTCCCCGCTGAAGAAGAAACCACTGTAGTCAAGGCGATCGAGATTCAGGTGGGGCGAACCGGAGCGTTAACGCCTGTCGCAAGACTTGATCCCGTATTTGTCGGAGGGGTCACGGTATCCAACGCCACGCTGCACAACGCGGAAGAGATCGAGCGGCTTGATGTGCGAAAAGGAGATACCGTGGTGATTCGGCGCGCAGGTGATGTCATTCCGGAAGTGGTGTCAGTCGTGTTGGACAAGCGCCCGCGGGGCACTCGCCGGTTCAAGTTTCCCAAAGCGTGCCCCGTCTGCGGATCCGGCGTGACGTCGGATGAGGGCGGGGTGATCCAGCGCTGCGAGGGCGGATTGGTTTGTTCCGCGCAACTCAAGGAGTCGATCAAGCATTTTTCTTCCCGCCTGGCTATGGATATCGAGGGACTGGGTGCGAAGCTCGTGGAACAGTTGGTTGATAGTGGCCGGGTCAAGACGCCCGCCGACTTGTTCGCACTTTCCGCCAGTGAGTTCGCAGACCTTGAGCGAATGGGTGAGAAATCTGCCGACAATCTGATGGACGCCCTTGAGAAGAGTCGGGCTACAACGTTGCCGCGGTTCCTGTTCGCGCTTGGCATCCCGCAGGTTGGCGAAGCGACCGCACAAACGCTCGCAGAACACTTTGGCACTCTTGAGGCGCTTCAAGAAGCGTCCTTGGAGTCACTCGAAACGGTGGCGGATGTCGGTCCGGTTGTAGCCGATGAAATCAGGCGATTTTTCGATCAGTCCCATAACCGGAAGGTAATCGCATCGTTGCGCGAGCGCGGAGTCAGTTGGCCCGAAATTACAGTCAGAACGGAGTCAAATGGCGGCTTTGCGGGAAAAACCGTGGTGATTACCGGAACCCTGCCCAGCCTCAGTCGGGATGAAGCACGCCAGTGGCTCATCGCACAAGGCGCAAAAGTGACCGGTAGCGTCTCTTCGCGGACGGACTTTCTGGTTTCCGGTGCGGACCCGGGTTCCAAATACGATAAAGCGGTCGACCTGGGAATACGGATTTTGGAAGAGCACGAGATGCAGGCGATCGCGGATCAAGCGCCGGATTAAAGCGCTGTCTCGGCCGAAACGCAGGTGTGATGCGTTAGAATCCGGGCCTCATTTTTAGCCAGGCGCCAAACGGTTTGGTACCGATGTAGACCCAATAGCAGCAAATGAAAGACTCCTTTAATTCAAGAACCTCCCTCGATGTAAACGGCAAGCGCTATCAGATCTGTGCGCTCGATGCTCTGGAGCCCCGCTTCGACCTCAGTCGCCTTCCCATAACGCTGAAAATCCTGCTGGAAAATCTGCTGAGAACCGAGGACGGTGCGAATGTGACCGTCGACGATATCGAGGCTCTGGCAGGATGGAGGCCCTCTGGAACGCAGGAGACCGAGATTGCCTTTACGCCGGCCCGCGTGCTGATGCAGGACTTCACCGGTGTGCCGGCGGTGGTGGATCTTGCGGCGATGCGTGAAGCCGTGGCCGGCCTGAAGGGAGATCCGGACAGGGTCAACCCGCTTTCTCCCGCGGATCTGGTTATCGATCACTCGGTTATGGTGGATCACTTTGGTCAACCGCAAGCGTTGAAGAATAATGCGCAGTTGGAGTACAGCCGGAACGCTGAGCGCTACGCATTTCTGCGATGGGGTCAGACAGCGTTCAGTAACTTCCGCGTCGTCCCGCCAGCGACCGGGATCGTTCATCAGGTCAATATCGAGTATCTCGCGAGCGTCATTTTCAGTCGTGATTTGGACGGCGCCGAGATGGCGTACCCGGATACTGTCGTGGGAACTGACTCCCACACCACGATGGTCAATGGACTGGGTGTGCTGGGTTGGGGTGTAGGCGGCATTGAGGCGGAGGCCGCAATGCTCGGCCAGCCGGTCACCATGCTCATTCCAGAAGTGGTGGGTTTTGAACTGACCGGTACGTTGACGGAAGGCGCGACGGCTACGGACCTTGTACTGACCGTGGTGGAAATGCTCCGCCAAAAAGGTGTGGTCGGTAAATTTGTGGAGTTCTTTGGAGAGGGCCTGAACCATCTTTCCCTCGCGGACAAGGCGACCATTGCCAACATGGCGCCGGAGTATGGTGCGACCTGCGGCTTTTTTCCGGTCGATAACGAAGCCCTTGAGTACCTCAGACTGACGGGTCGGTCAGACGAAGAGATCGCGCTCGTTGAAGCTTACAGCCGGCGTCAGGGCCTGTTCCGGACGGCAGAGACCCCGCCTGCGGACTACAACGACACGGTCAGCCTTGACCTCGCCGAGGTCGTCGCGAGCATTGCCGGCCCCAAACGACCCCAGGACAGAATTCCGCTGACTGACGCCAAGCGGACCATCACAACCGCCCTCAGTGATGCTCGCGAAGGGGGGCAAGCGCGAGGCCAGTCACTCACCCTGGGGGGCGCCGATTACACGCTTCCCGATCTGGCGGTGGTCATCGCGGCAATCACAAGCTGCACCAACACCTCAAACCCCGGTGTGATCATGGCGGCGGGCTTGCTGGCCCGAAATGCTCGCCAGAGGGGGCTGTCGGTCAAGCCGTGGGTCAAGACTTCACTGGCGCCGGGATCGCAAGTGGTTACTGACTACCTTGCGGATGCGGGACTCCTGGATGATCTGGAGGAGGTCGGATTTTCGGTTGTCGGCTATGGCTGCACGACCTGTATCGGCAACTCCGGACCGTTGCCCCCGGCCGTCAGTTCCGCAGTCAAGGAAGGCGAACTGATTGTCTGCTCGGTGTTGTCAGGCAACCGCAACTTTGAAGGGCGTGTCCATGCGGATGTGCGGATGAACTTTCTGGCATCACCCCCGCTGGTGGTGGCCTATGCGTTGGCCGGCACAACGGACATTGATTTCGCCGCAGAAGCGATCGGTACCGATGCGAAGGGGGCGCCCGTCATGCTAAGTGACATTTGGCCGGGCACAGATGAGATAAATCGTGCTGTGAACGAACATGTGACGCGGGACATGTTCCGGACGCGCTATGCAGACGTGTTCCGCGGCGATGAGCTCTGGCAGGGAGTGCCGGTTAGTGCGGGGACCCGTTTCTCCTGGGATCCGCAGTCCACTTATGTCCGAAGACCGCCGTACTTCGACGGAATGAGCATCGAGCCGCCCGGCATGCCCACGATCGAAAATGCCCGGGCATTGGCCGTGCTGGGAGACAGTATTACGACTGACCATATCTCCCCCGCAGGTGCGATTCAGCCAGACAGCCCAGCGGGCGAATATCTCGGGGAAAACGGTATTGCCCCGGCGGACTTTAATTCCTACGGTTCCCGCAGGGGTAACCATGAAGTGATGATGCGGGGCACCTTTGCCAATATCCGGCTGCGCAATGCGATGGCGCCCGGTACGGAAGGAGGCTGGACCTGTTTCCAGCCCTCCGGGGAACAGATGACCATTTTTGCTGCCGCACAGCGTTATGCGGAGTCTGATACGCCATTGGTGGTCGTAGGCGGCAAGGAATATGGTACCGGCTCCTCGCGAGATTGGGCAGCCAAAGGGGTTGCGTTATTGGGAGTTAAGGCGGTTCTGGTGGAGAGTTTTGAGCGCATTCACCGTTCCAACCTCGTTGGTATGGGAGTGTTGCCGCTGCAGTTTCTGGAGGGACGGGGTGCTGCCGAACTTGGGATTACGGGAACCGAAATTTTCAATATTGCACAGCCACCAGTGGGTGCCAGCGAGGTGAAGATCGAGATGATCCGGGCCGACGGCAACCAGGAGCAGTTTACGGTCCGGGTCCGGATCGATACGCCCAAGGAGTGGGATTACTACTGCCATGGGGGCATCCTTCCCTATATGGTCCGCCAACTGTTGACGTAGATCATCTGGGCCGGGTGAGCCCGTTTATCTTCGGGGCTGAATCACCGCGACTGCAATCAGGATGAGGCCCAGGGCGAGAAGCAATTTCAGGGAGAGTTGTTCCTTAAGGATCAGCACGCCCCAGAGTGCGCCGAGCACAGGAACGAAGAAATTGACCTGAGCAGAGCGGTTCGCGCCCAGTCGGGGAATCAGGTAGAAGAAAATAAGCGTCGCGAGCGCTGTAGACCCGACACCCAGATAAATCATAGCGGCGATGGCAGGTGTTTGGGGTGCCATGGTCCACGGTGCTTCAACCAGCAGCGTGACGGGCAAAGAGAAAAAGAATGCGCAAAACATCGCCCCCGAGGCCAGCACAGACCAATCCGAGGGCTGCGCGGTATAGCGGACGAGTGTTGCAGAGGCCCCGTAGCAGATGGCGCTCAGGAGAATTGCCAACTGCCCCACAATAGGCGCGGACAAGCCCCGGATCGCTTCCGGCCCGAGCAAAAGCGCGATGCTGCCAAAACCAATTCCAATACCCAGTCCGATACGGAGGGTAAACGGCTCCTCCCGAATGAAAATATGGGCGAGCATTGCGGTGGTCACCGGCATGATTCCCATCAGGATTGCAGCCAGACCGCTGTCGATATGAAGTTCGCCCCAACTGATCAGCGTGAAGGGCAGTGCGTTGCCGATGAGACCGATCAGTCCGAACATGATCCACGAGCGGCCGTCCCGCGGAAGCCGGTGCCTGCGGAACCGAAGCCATGCGTACAGCAGGACAGCTGCGATCCCGAGACGGGCGCTGGTCAAGGTCATCGGACCTACGCTCTCCACGCCCACCTTGATGAAGGCGAATGAAGTGCTCCACAATGTAGCGAGCAGCAATAACAGGGCGTAGTCTTTGGAGGCCCAGGCGGGTTTCATCATGCTCATCCCGGTCGCCGGAATAGTCGCCGGCAGGGAAAGCGCTAATCTAACGTTTTTTCAGGAGACCAACGAGGCAAACGGCGGTGACAGATCAATCTTCAAAAGCTTCGCCGCTTCTGGGCCCGGATGAGCGGCCGCCGTATTCCCGGTATAACCCTGACGGAGAGTCGGGAGTCGTCTTGGTCTGTGATCATGCGCGCAATGCCGTTCCCCGGTCATTGGCAGGGTTGGGATTGTCGTCTGAGGTGCTCAAAACGCATGTTGGCCTGGACATTGGATGCGAATCCCTCTCTAAACAGATCGCGGACAGGCTGGATGGCATCCTCGTGATTGCTGGATTTTCGCGTTTGGTCGTAGACCTTAACCGGCCGCCCGGTCATCCCACCTCGATCCCTGCCCAAAGCGACGGCGTCGAGATTCCCGGTAACCGGTCATTGACGGAACGGGACAGGCAAAGGCGCATTGACGAAATTTTTACCCCATACCACGAGGCGGTGGCAGCAGAGTTGGAGCAGGTTTCTCGCCGACACACACGTGTCGCGCTCGTCTCCATACACAGTTTTACGCCCCGGATGGGCGGCGAGGCGAGGCCATGGCACATCGGGATTCTGTGGAGCCGCGATCAGCGTCTCAGCGCGCCGCTTCTTGAGAGCCTGCGTCGGGAGCCTGATTTGTGTGTAGGGGACAATCAGCCCTACGACGCCCGGGATAATTTAGGCTATACGGTGGATGCTTACGACGGAAGGGAGGGCCTCGCCCAGGTCATGATCGAGGTGCGCCAGGATCTCCTGATTACGAGTGAAGACGTATCTCGGTGGGCCGATCTTCTGGCAGGGCACCTGGCGCAGGCACTTGATAGATGGGGCGTTTCAGTGCGAAGTTAGACCGTTCCGTGCCCGGACTCAGCCCGACCGCAGTCCTACCCCTTGGCAATCGAGATCAAAGTCGTTGAGATGCTCAAGAAATTCCCGCTTGCTTTTGGGCATCGGGACCCGCACACCGGCCATGTAATAAATAAGATCGGTACCGTCACTCAGCAGCCGACAACCCCGCTGTAACTGAACCCGGGCTAGGGCGCTTATTCCTGCGGGGGGCGCCGGGTGGAATGCCTTAAGTTGTTCTTTAATCGCGACGAACTCCGGCCAATTTACGAAAAAATCGGGGTCGCTCTTCATCATTTCACACTCAACGCGCGCTGCCTTTGCGAATTCACGAACGATATGGCCGACACCGGCAAAACTCGGCATGCGTTCATAAACTGCCTCAATACGTTCGGCAATATCGTCGATCGCTTTCATGGTTTGTGAGATTTTGATATAGCGGCTGGCGTAGTAGCTGGCGATGGTGTGAGTGAAGACATTAAAGGGTTCACCCCACAGTTCATCGATGCCCTCATGGCCGCTTGGGTGACGTACCTGTTTTCCGAGTTCAAGCGCCTCAGAAAAGCACTCGCTGCACTCGCGCATCAGTTCATTGTCCTGGTTGACCTCTATTCCCTGACTTTCCAAGTCGACGATGCTGGTGAAGATATCGGTCGCACGGTTGAATAAGGCCCCCGCCAGCATCGCTGCATTGACGCGTTTGCGGGCCGGGTCCTGCTCGGCTTCGTAACTCGTCCGAGCCGCCTCGGCCTTGTTACCTGGTGTATTGATCCCGGGTTCGGTGTGGTGAAAGGTGCGGCGGGTAAGACTCAATAGCAGGTCACGTTTTGCCGCGAGCGTTTCTTCCGGCGGTGCGTAATAACGAATCCAGTACCCATCGTAATAAATATGGGGACGCCCGTTGATGTCTTTGCGGGACCCGTTATGGATATTTGCGCTCATGGGGTTGGGTGGTCAGTCTGCCTGAGAGAGCTGACCTGCGCGCGATTTTACGCCTGACGGATCCCCGGGCAAACCCACGGCAGGAGAGCCCGGCACCAGGCCCGGACGTCCCGTAGCCGTGGCCTTAACCCGGCCCTCAAAGAAAACCACAGAAGCGGAGTCCGGATCATCTACCGAATCCAGGTCGCGCTCCACTTCGACCCGGATTTCCCCGGCGCCTGCATTTTGCGCCTTGCTCTCGGCCAACGCACTTGCCAGAGATCCTGCCTTCACAAGCGCTTTTTCAAGCTGCTCAAAATCCATGGGTCCGTCAGGCGCAAACACCCGAAAAATACCCTGAACCGGCTGGGTTACCGTAATCTGGGCCCTTTGAATAACGCTGCTGGCTACGGCGCCAACGGCGTTCGCGACCGATGAGTGTTCGGGGATAGATAGCGGTACATTGAAGTTGTGCGCCACACTGGGGTAATACAGGTCCGCTGGCGCCCCGACAGCGACCAGCGATCTCGAGGTGTCCAGTTTCAGGGAGAACAGGCCTCCGTCCACCGCGCTGTTCCCCGAAATCCATTCACTGAAAAGCCGTGCCGTCCGCTCGCGTTCCGCGTGACGGGTCTCGCCTGGGTCAGTGGCGAGGCACGCGGATACCAGGGCGGCACAGATAGTCTGCACCATATGCTCCTCGACCGCAGTGCTCGGACCCTTCGGGTCGTTATCATCAAACTTGCCCCAGCCATAGACCTGCCGCATCTGTCGGGCCCAGACGATCGCGGCCAGCTCTGCTGCACGTGTGGACCAGTGGCTGGCCTTACCCAGTACGTGAGCGGCATCTGTGGGGGTAAATCCGCTATAGATAGCGATTCCGTCACGTACCAGTCGGGCCAGGGCCCGGGCAAGCGGGCGGTCCTCGTGTGACAGTTGCTCAATATCGAGCGGTCCTTCCTGCAGACGTTGCCAGGCGGCCGTTTCTTCCTGGGAAAATGAACGTTTCTGACTGGTCTCAGCAAATAAAGCAACAGCGAAACGGTTGCTTCTCGGGCTGACAGCAGTATCGACGCGGCGTTCAAGTGTGCTCAGTACTTCAGGGTAGCGATGCACCAGCAGACTCATGGGAACCACCCGCCGTGGTCCGATTGCGAGTCCCACTCCTCCCTGAAAACGCACCTCGCTGTCGCCGCCGAGCCCGAGAGAGAATACCCGTACGGCATCCACCATGGGTCGCCATTCACCGATCAGGGTCGCCTTAGCGCTAATGATTGGCTTCCCCCCGGTGACGATCGCAATATCGGTTGTCGTCCCGCCCATGTCGGCGATGATGGCGTTGTCGTGAGGCTGAAGCTGAGCGGCGCCCATGACGCTGGCGGCGGGTCCGGACAAAATGGTTTCGACAGGACGAGCCAGCGCAGTATCTGCGCTGATCAGCGAGCCGTCTCCCTTTACCATCATCAGGGGCGCATGGATGGCGCGTTCTTTGAGTATCAGCTTAATCGCGCGGATCAGTTCATCAATATAGGTAATCAATGAAGCGTTAAACGCGACCGTCAGTGCCCGACGGGGTGCGTCCAGTTGAGAGGCGAGTTCGTGACCACAGGTCACGGGTTTTCCGGTGAGGGAGGCAACGAGCTCCCGGAGTTTCAGCTCGTGTTCCGGGTTACGTACCCCGAATAATCCGGAAATCCCGAACGCGGCGACCTGGTCGCGCTGGTCTGTGACCACCTGGCGGGCCCGATCGACGTCCAGCGGCTCACGTTCGCTGCCGCCGGCATCATGTCCTCCGGAGATGAGCGCACAGTGCCCACCGCGGACGATGTGTTCAAGCTTGGCTTTATTGACCTGACGGGCGTTGTATCCCGCGAGCAAAAGACACACCGGGGTACCGCGACCCTCCACCACCGCATTAGTAGCGAGCGTGGTGGAAAGTGAGACGAGCGATATGCGGGAGAGTCGCTCGTCCGGAAGTTGATCAATCGCTTCCCGGATGCCGATCGTGAGCTCATGATGGGAAGTGAGCGCTTTCGCCGCACTGACGACTCCGCCATCGGAATCGAGCAGCACGGCGTCGGTGTAGGTGCCTCCCGTATCAACGCCCAACCGAAGCGTGGATTCCATCATCGTATCAGCGCCCGCAGCACTGGTTGCACAAAAAAGTGAATTAAGCGGCTGGAGTCCTATTTACTGTAGTCGTAAAAGCCCCGGCCGCTCTTGCGCCCAAGATACCCCGCATCAACCATTTGTTTAAGCAACGGGCATGGACGGAACTTGGAATCACCAAACTCCTGATGCAGCACATCCATCACCCATAGGCATACATCAAGCCCGATCATGTCGGCGAGGGTCAGAGGCCCCATCGGGTGGGCTGCGCCCAATTTCATTGCGGCATCGATATCTTCGGCGTCGGCAAGGCCCTCATACAGAATGAAGGCTGCCTCGTTGATCATCGGTACCAGCATCCGATTTACGACGAAGCCTGGGCTGTCTTTTACGCTGACGGGAGTCTTGCCAAGGTCGCGGGCGAGGGCGTCGATTGCATTGTAGGTCTCGTCTGACGTTTGTAAGGCCCGAATGACCTCTACCAGAGCCATCAGCGGTACGGGATTGAAAAAGTGCATCCCGACCACCCGATCAGGACGGCCGCTTCCAGCCGCGATACGGGTCAGAGAAAGCGATGAGGTATTGGAGGCCAGAATTGCGTGATCAGGACAGATCTCGTTGAGACGCGGGAAGATCTCCATCTTGAGATCCATGTTTTCGCTCGCCGCCTCGACAACCAGATCACATCCAGCCATTGCGCTGATGTCGGTCGCGGTCTGGATTCTTTCCAACGCCTGATCGTGGTCCTCCTGGCTAATCTTTTCTTTGCCGAGGAGGCGGCCAAGGCTGTTCTGGATGCCGCCCAAACCCTTTTGGACAACCTCATCGGAAACATCCTGCATTATTACGTCATAGCCGTGCACCGCGCAGGTCTGCGCAATACCGTTACCCATCGTGCCTGCGCCTACGACGCCAATAGTCTGCAATTTCATAAGGAAATACGGTCCCAAACCGGGTAGTTCTGTCTAAAGAGGACGGCAAGGCTACCGCAAACCGGAGTCAAGGCCAAACCCCCGGTAATATCGAGTCGCTGGTATTTCAAAATCGGGCGTGTTCAGAATAGACTTAGTGATCATGAAAAGCCTCTCCGTTATCGAAAATCTTATCGGGTTTGAAACCGTTTCCCGGGACAGTAACCTGCCCCTGATCGATTTCGTTCAGAATTTCCTTTATGACCACGGGGTGGATTCTCGCCGGGTTCCCAGCGCTGACGGCCGCAAGTCGAATCTCATTGCCACGGTCGGGCCGCTTGAGTCCGGCGGCGTCGTGCTGTCCGGCCATACTGATGTGGTGCCGGTGGATGGACAGGACTGGAGTCGCGATCCTTTCGCATTTCACCGTCGCGGAGAGCGCTGGTATGGCCGGGGCAGTTGCGACATGAAAGGGTTCATCGGAATCGCACTGTCTCTGGTGCCCCAGATGAACAATCTGCGCAGGCCCATCCACTTTGCATTGTCCTATGACGAGGAAGTCGGCTGCCTGGGCGCGCCTGACATGATTGAGGTTATTCGCGAGGAACTGCCTGATCCGGCTGGCGTCATCGTGGGAGAGCCCACCAGTATGGCGGCGGTGACAGCCCATAAGGGGCTTGTCGGGCTGCGGACCACGGTGCGGGGATACGAAGCCCACTCAAGTCAGACGCACCGCGGCGTCAGTGCTGTCATGACGGCCGCGCGTCTGGTCAGTCATCTGGAGCAGCTTGCCCATGGACTTTCTGAGAAGACACCCCCTGATAATGGTTTTGAGCCCCATGCCACATCGATTCATGTCGGCGTGATCCATGGGGGCACGGCGCTGAATATCATCTCGGGCGAATGCCAGTTCACATGGGATATCCGCAACATTCCCGGCGATGATCCCCAGGCGCTGATCGATCACTTCGAAGATTTTTGCCGGCATGAAGTATTGCCCGGCATGCGTGCCCGTCACCAGGCCTGCAGTATTGAGACGGAAATGCTTGCCTGCGCCCCGGCGTTTGATGATTCGGACTCTTCTATCCTGGGTCTGGTCCAGTCGCTCAGTGGAAGAAACGAGACCTATAAGGTGGCGTACGGCACGGAAGCGGGGCAGTACCAGGGCGCAGGGTTTCCGACGGTCTTGTGCGGACCTGGGTCAATCGACCAGGCGCATCAGCCGGATGAATATATTGAGGCCAGCGAGGTTGAGGCGGGAGAGCGGTTCCTGCAGGCCCTGGTCAACGAACTTTCATCCTGACAGGGCCTTTACGTCGTAACTCAAAAGCGCGCTCGCACCAGCGCGGCACATTCGGCCGCGGCAGTGACCGAAGGTCTGGGTATCGACTCTATTTCCAACAGTTCCGGCAATGCGTCGAGCCACTGCCCGTTGGCAAACTGCCCCGGGCCGAGAGTTTTGCCGGGAATCTCCTTCTCAACAAATTTGACCAGCGGACCCATCTCCGGGTAATCCGCTCTGACGAAGCAGCCGAAAGGCGTTCCGGCTGCATGGACTTCTGCGATGGTGCTGTATCCGGCTTTTCCGATCACAAGATCTGCCGCCCGCACCAGGTCTGGATGGTGCAGAAAGCACCGCACCGGCAGGAGAGTGAGGTTCTGATCGGCCTCCAGCAGATCGGTTGCGCCCGAGATAACGAATCGGACGCCTGGGAATCTGGCTTTAAGCTGTTCCAGAAACGGAAAACCGATACGGGTGCCTCCCATACTGATAAAGACCAGCGGATCGGATCTGTTTATTGATAGCGCTTCGCGGGTTTCTGACACGCTGGCTCTGAACGCCCGGGCAATCGGACCAACCTGGTACGCGTCGCTAACGGGGCGACAGAGCGGCTGTGTCTGTATATGGGTATCTGCCCTCATAAAATGCGGCCGTAAAAGATTCGCATAGTCCCCAAGAGGGGGCGCCTGTTGAGCGAGGCCCCTGTAAATCCAGTCCCAGGTAAAGTTCTCCACCAGTACAGAGGGAAGCCGGGCTTCCTTTGCCACCGCGAGACCCAATGGCGCAATATCACAAAGCACGGCGTGGCATCCAAGAGCAATAACGCGTCGGGCGAGGTCCTGGATCAGCTCCGTTTTAAACGGCAGCCGGCCTGAAAGGTCGGCAATGGTCGCTTGGTAGTCGACTTCAAAAGCATCCGTTTGCACCAAGCCGAGGTCACAGTCGACTTTGTGAAAACCGAGATTCGGATCCAGCGATTCAAAGAACCATCGGGGAACCCGGGTGAAGAGTTCGATCTGCAAACTTGGTTCAAGATGGCGAAGGTGCTCGAGCACTGCGTATGCCCGAGATGCGTGACCAAAGCCGTGGGGAGAGACGAAAACGGCCAGAGTCGGACGCGCGCCCGTGGTTGCGCTCATCAAACCGGGATCCGGATCGCGTCAGCGCCCGAAGTATTTATCGAGGAAAGTTTCGAAGTCCTCGTCATCTTCCAGTTCCATCTGGGCCGCCCGCTTGAGCGATGCCGCCGCTTCCTCCTCGAACTGGGATGCGAACTGAAGATCATGAGACTCGTGCTTGAAAAACTGCTCGTGATGCTCTGCCTGGGTCTTGGCAAAGTAGAAGAAGGTGTCGTCTTGCTGATGGATGCCGTCCATCGCCCGTGCCGAAGGCGTCAATGCCGGGTCTTCGAAAAGTTTGCGTTTGTTATCGAGGGCGATTCGGTACCGCTCATCATCCCGGGCCAGAGCGTCAGCAAGCGGCTCCAGATACTTGATGAACTCGAGACCACAGCGCTGGACGCTGCAGCGTTGGCCATCAGCCTTGGTGATCACGAGTCCGGGTTCTCTGCCGCGTTCGGCAATCTGGTTTCGTGTGGTCTGCACCCGGCGGAACTCCTCCCAATCCATCGGCGGACTGGATTCCAGCAGGCAGGCGATCATCATCATATCGAGAAATCGAATTCCGTCTTCGTCGATGCCGACCGGCAGGAAGGGATCAAGGTCCAGCGATCTCACTTCAATATATTCGACGCCCCGCTCCTTCAGTGCGTGACTGGGCCGTTCTCCTGACCGAGCTACCCGTTTAGGTCGCATCGTGGCGTAGTACTCGTTCTCGATCTGGAGCAGCGAATCGTTCAACTGGCGATATTCACCGTCAACCTGGATTCCGATCTTCTTGTAAGGAGGATAGGTTTCCGTCGTCGCCTTAACCAGTGATTCCGTGTACTCATCCAGACTGTTCAGGCTGAGGTGAACGCTTGCTTGGGCGTCACTTTGATATCCAAGATCGGATAGCCTGAGGCTCGTGGCATAGGGGAGAAAGTACGAATGTTCGCCGAGGCCCTGAAGATGGTGCTCCCGCCCCGCGAGGAACGTGCCACAGACAGCGGGGGATGCACCGAAAAGGTAGGGAATCATCCAGTCGTTTCGATAGAAATTCCGCATCAGCCCAAGGTAAGCCTCGGATTTGAAATCCCGCAGCGGAATAGTGGAGCCGCAAAGATCACGAAAGAGCTGCCAGAACCGGCCTTCCAGTGAAAAATTGAAGTGGATGCCGGAGATGGTCTGCATCAGCTTGCCATAGCGGTGCGCAAGGCCCTGGCGATAGACTGTCTTCATGCGTCCCGCATTGGATTCGCCGTAGTAGGCGATTGGGATGCTCTGCTCACCATGCAGGATGCACGGCATGCTGTTTACCCAAAGTTTTTCATCGCCGATATTCAGATATGTAAAGCGGTGCAGTTCATTGAGAAAACTCAGCAGTGTGTCGACGTTTTCGGTGACCGGAGTGACAAATTCCAGCAGTGCCTCAGAGTAGTCCGTTGTGATATAGCGATGGGTGAGGGCAGAACCCAGCGCTGTCGGATGAGGCTGTTGCGAAAGGGCGCCTTCAGCATCAATACGCAGACTCTCTTTTTCTAGCCCACGACGTATCGCCCCAGACAGGATGCCCGGTTCCGTCTGGTCGATCTTTTCAATGATTCGTGCTAGTTTGTCACTCACGGGATGTTTCCGATGCGAGTATCCAGGACAGATTGATCAAATGACGAGGTGGTTTCAGCAGTCCCTTCAGGTCAGGACTGAGGGACGGGAAATCCGGGATATTACGCGGTTGGTCGCAGAAGTTGTTGCCCGATCCGAAGTCGGAGTGGGGTTATGCCACATTTTCATCACCCACACCAGCGCCTCGCTTACGATCACGGAAAATGC
>JAERSQ010000086.1 GCA_016845525.1 Pseudomonadota bacterium | reverse complement strand
GATGACGTTGTGCTTGCGGGCGGTGTAGCGCATCCTGAGCGCCCCGGACTCTCGAAAAAAGACCGGGCCCGAACAGTCGGCGCGATAAGCCTGGCCTGTCAGTCCGTTCTCAGGAATCGTCATAGCATCCGGTCGCGAAAGTGCCTCTGCGAGTCGTGGATCGCACTCTTGAAGCAGTCCGTAGATGATCTCGTGATCAATCGCTTCCAGCGTACCGCCCTCAGCCGCTGGCTGGGCGCAATGCAACAGCATTGTCCGGACGATTCGGTCAGGACTGTGATAGTAGCCGTCGGTATGCCAGTTGAGATTTTTATCAGTGTAAGGAATGTAACGTTGTCGAACGCCGTCAGGGTGCACCTGAATCGGACTCAGACCATCGGCGTCCGCGCACAAATTGTGGTCCGGAGCGCCAAGGCCGAGCTGATTAGCCAACGCCGTTATGGCCTCCCGAGCACCCGCGCAATCTGGTCGAAAGCGGTAGATCCCCATGTTGGCCTTTTCAATACGGCTAGCCAGCGCCGCGCGCTCGGCATTTGAGATTTGGTAGGGATCGACAATATCGACGACGAGGTCTTCGATGGTTTCGCGATATCGGGCGAGCCGGTCTTTCCAGTGGTCGGGCATGCCGATGCCTGCCGGCGCTACCCGGGGTTCAAAAGGTGGTGAAGCGGTATTGCCTGCATGCATTTTGAGTAAACCAATCGAACGGAATAAACCGAGGGACCTGATTCTAGAGGGGCGGCCTGATTGGAAAACTCCCCCAAAAGGTTGATCCCGAATCGAATTTGACCCCAATCGATAACCTTGGTTTCAAGAGTTTTTTTGCCCAACGCGCGAGTTTTGTTTTAAGTCCCTGATTTAGCGAACTTGTTCCGGTAACAGACCCTACTGCCCCCAAGTCATTTTTGTGCATTGCAAAAATCAGCCTATCTCCAAGGGGATAAAGCGGCGATTTTCACCGCATACCCCCCGGGGAATGGTCTCCGCGCGGCTGGGAAATAGAATGATCGCAGGCACAAATTGCGTGCTGCGCCAGGCAGTGGTGTCGCCCCAGTCGTCTCAGCATTTCTGGTCTGCTGAGAGGATCGAATCTTAGAGGGGCAATGCGGTCAAGCAGACTGGTTACTGGCGCACAGAGGCGATCAACGAATGGAGCGGGACGAAAATGGCTGATAACAAGCAACACGATACCCCCATGCTCGATGAGCTGGAGAACGGACCCTGGCCGAGTTTTATTTCGGGCATCAAGCGTCTTCGGGACGAGCATCCGACCGAACGCATCAACGGAGTTGCCAACGATCTGCTGGGGCAGTTGGAGCATTCCTACGAAACGCGCAAGGGCTACTGGAAAGGCGGCACCGTCAGTGTCTACGGTTATGGCGGGGGCATCATTCCGCGTTTTTCTGAGGTGGGTCAGCAGTTCCCAGAGTCAAAAGAGTTTCACACGCTTCGGGTGCAGCCGCCGGCAGGCAACCATTACAGCACCGATATGCTGCGCCAGCTGGCAGACAGTTGGGAAAAGTGGGGTTCAGGTCTGGTCACGTTTCATGGGCAAACCGGCAACATCATGTTTATCGGCGCAACGACCGATAACACCCAGCACTTCTTTGACGAGATAAACGATTACGGCTTTGACCTCGGCGGCGCGGGGCCTTGCGTGCGTACGGCGATGTCTTGTGTGGGCGGCGCCCGCTGTGAGCAGTCCTGTGCCAATGAGCACAAGATTCACCGGACCCTGGTCAACAACTTCACAGACGATGTGCATCGGCCGGCGCTTCCCTACAAGTTCAAATTCAAAGTCTCCGGATGCCCCAACGACTGTATGAATTCCATCGAGCGTGCGGACATGGCCGTGATCGGTACCTGGCGTGATGACATGAAGGTAGATCAGCAGGCCTGGAAAGACTATGTCGCCGAGAAGGGTCGCCAGCACACCATCGACAACATCATCACCCGCTGCCCGACACGGTGCATGAGTCTGAAGGATGACGACTCGCTTGAGATCGACAACCGCAACTGTGTGCGCTGTATGCACTGCCTGAATGTAGTGCCTAAAGCCCTGTCCCCGGGTGAGGACACGGGGGTCACGATTCTGATGGGCGGCAAACGGACGCTCAAGATCGGCGATCTGATGGGTACCGTGATTGTGCCGTTTATGAAACTCGAGTCGGAAGAGGACTACGAGACCATTACTGAAATTGCAGAGAACACAATCGACTTCTGGGCCGAGAACGGCCTGGAGCACGAGCGTTGCGGTGAAATGATCGAGCGTATCGGCTTGGTGAACTTCCTTGAGGGTATCGGTATTGAGGTCGACCCGCACATGATCGCTGACCCGAGACAGTCTTCCTATGTCCGGATGGACGGCTGGGATGAGGAAGCCGTGAAGTGGTTTGAGCGGCAAGCTGAGACCGCGCAGTCAGCAGCAGGTTGAATGGACGACGAATCTCGTCCTGTAACGAACGCTTACTTAAGAGCTTAAAGAGAGAGATAAAAAATGGCTAAGGACATGCGACAGCCAATCGAGTCGGGTTGTCCCGATGGATTCCAGTACATGCATCCGCTGATGGTCAAGAATTTCGGCCAGTGGCGCTGGCATGATCACCCCCGGCCAGGTGTCCTGCGGCACGTCGCCGACAGTGGTGACGAGGTTTGGACCGTGAAGGCGGGCACCCAGCGCATTCTGGATGTGTTTACCCTCCGCAAGCTGTGCGACATCGGCGATGAATTTGCCGATGGGCACGTGCGGTTCACGATCCGCAGCAATATCGAATACATGGTGGCTGAAGAAGCAAAGGTCGAGCCGCTCATCGATGCTTTGGAAGATGCCGGGTTCGTGGTCGGTGGAACCGCTAACTCGGTTGCCATGATTTCGCATACCCAGGGATGGCTGCATTGCGATATCCCGGGGACTGACGCGTCAGGCGTGGTCAAGGCAATGATGGATGAACTGATCGATGAGTTCAAAAACTGCAATATGCCGAACCGGGTGCACATCACGACCTCGTGCTGCCAGATCAATTGCGGCGGTCAGGGAGATATTGCGATTAATGTGCAGCACACCAAGCCGCCCAAGATTAACCACGATCTCGTGGCAAATGTGTGTGAGCGCCCGTCTGTGGTAGCGCGCTGCCCGGTGGCAGCCATCCGGCCAGCACAGGTAAACGGCAAGCCCACCCTTGAGGTTGATGAGAAAAAATGTATCTGCTGCGGCGCGTGCTATCCGCCTTGCCCGCCGATGCAGATCAACGATCCAGAGCACACCAAACTCGCGATCTGGGTTGGCGGCAATCAT
>JAERSQ010000085.1 GCA_016845525.1 Pseudomonadota bacterium | reverse complement strand
GGCGAAACCTTGAAGCTCATAGAGCCCCGGGCCCTGCATCTGCATGCCTCCTGATGGGTTCGTGATGACAGATTTACACTCCATCTCCATTGAGAACTGACGGAACTTGCCCTCAGGCATGGGGTCTGTATAGCGCGCGGTTTCACTTCGCAGGTGCCATGGTTGATCGGAAACCTTAATTCGTCGCAGCCACTTTACCGAAGTATTTCCTTCCCATCCCGGGATGAACGCCCTCAAAGGGTAACCATTCTCCGGACGTAACATCTCACCGCCCGACGCGAAGACAAGCATTACGTCATCAAGCGCCTTATCAAGCGGGATACTCCGTGCGTGCGCGGAACCGTCAGCTCCTTCGAACAACAACCATTTGGCGCCGGATTCAAGGCCAACCTCGTCCAGTAACCACGACACTGGAACTCCGGTGAACTGGGAACACGACAGCAAGCCATGGGTCTGTTGTACTGTCTTTGATTTCACCGCCAACCAGTCTGTTAAGCCATTTCCCGAGCACTCCATAAAGTGGAACCTCGAAATCGAAGGGTAGCGCATCAAGTTATCCATCGTGTACCGCATCGGCTGGCGAACCATGCCGTGGATGACAAGCTCATGCGTGTCGGGATCAATGTCGGGGATCCCCGCGTGATGCCGTTCGAAGATGAGTCCGTTCGGCGTCACGATTCCGTGCTGGTGCTGAATCGGTGTCATGCTCCAGTCAGAATAGTTCTGCTTGTTGACGTACACATCAGTACGATTCCGAGTAACGTGCCCCTCATACTTCGAGGGCATACCATAGCCTTGTGGCACGGTAGTGCGACCCATCGACTTCGATGACGGCTGTACTTCTAACGGACTCGCTACAGCTCCAGTCGTGGACGCAACGGTCGCTGCCGCAACCGCGGAAGCGGCGCCCGTTAAGAACGACCTTCGGGTGGTGGTTTTAAGAGCTCCCTCTTCCCGCGCCATTCCTTCCGAATACTTTTCAGGGGAACTTCGTGAGATGGGTTGCAAGACTTGCTTTTCGGTCATAACTCCTCCTGTAAGTTGTTAGCCAAAGCAGGACAAAAGAAATATCGACTGAAATTTGCTTTACTTATTGATCGATAAATTCGTTTTGTGTAATAGAAACCTAACCTCCTCAAAATAGATTACAAATTGATTTTTTAAATTAGTTGATAGGCAACATGCCAATACATATTGTGCGATAGGTAGAACCATTAGATGAATCAGTAGATAGGTTTAAACTAATTTTAGAAGCGCCCTGCCACTGGCAAAATGGAATCATTCAGCTATCAGATCAAAGGAGTCGACTTATGGAACAGGTGCTTGCGTTGGAGCGTGCAAAAGACCCCAAGAGAAGAAACATTCCTCTTGTTGTGAGAATGAAACTTGATCTGACCGGGGCGAATATTCACCTCTCGGATTGGCGTGCTGTCAGCGAGAATGATCGTCAAATTCTGATCGATACCCCGGTGACGGGCCCAGACGGCGGTGAACGTTTCTCTGCGGTTCTCCGTCAGGTTCTGGCATCAGCTGGCCGAGAGGCAATGCCGCTCTCTGAGCCCGCCACACCCGATAGTGCTCTTTGGCTAAATGAAGCAGAACCTCTGGAGATTGCCACGTTCAGACAAGAAGCACGGGTCCAGGCGAATTGGGCGGACCTGCCTCGCTTTGAGCGCTATCTTCTTTGTCATGCAGCTCGCAAAAAGGACCACGCACTCTTAAGGACAATCGCATCGGACACAAATTCTCTTGCGGTCAGCGATTCGTGAGGAATTGGCGAACCTGTATCGCTGTTCTGTTTTTTTGGAGCACGACCCTCTTTTTCTCGATCCCGGCTTTTGCCAACGGACCCCTTATTGCAGCTGCCGCCAGTATCCGGCCTGCACTCGAGGAACTATCAGCCCGTTATAACCAGGTCACAGGGGAATCCGTCAGACTGGTTTTCGGGTCATCGGGCACGTTGGCCAATCAGATTGCGAATGGTGCCCCTTATACACTTTTCCTGTCAGCCAATACTGCTTACGTGCAATGGCTAGTCGACCTTGGCTTAACTAGAGGCGCGCCGGTAACTTATGCGAGCGGTGTGCTGGCGCTGTATAGTCGTCCCGGGCTGCTTGGCCAGACTGAAGATCCATTGCTCGCACTTGGCTATGCCCTCGAAGACGGTGCTATCAAACGCTTGGTTATTGCCAACCCAGAGTATGCACCCTACGGCAGCGCCGCGAGAGCGGCCTTACAGCATTCCGGCACCTGGACCCAAGCGAGGCAGGTGCTTCTCGTCGGTGCCAATGCGGGGCAGGCGGTTCAGTATGCGCTCGAGGGAGATGTCGATGTGGCGTTCGTACCGATGCCGCTGGCGCAGTTGGCAGAACTGCAAAAGACTGGACATCTTCAGGCGCTGCCGAACGAGATTTTTCCGAACGTTGAGCTCGATCAGCAAATGGTGCTCTTGTCCGGCGCTGACCAAGAAACCCACGAGTTTTTTTCGTTTCTCCAGTCGACCGATTCTCGGGACATTTTCAGCGGCCATGGCTTGGGCGCGCCCACCTTAGCTAATCCAAGCCTACAACAATAGTCATCGGGCCGCTCTATTCCAAACATGGATTGGGACGCTTTTCATCTGTCGTTACAACTCGCCGCATGGACGCTCGCATTGCTGCTGCCCATCGGGGTAGTGACGGGACGTTGGCTAGCAAAGACCCAGACCCGAGCACGACCCTGGCTACAGGCATTTTTCGCACTGCCACTGGTGCTTCCCCCCACGGTAATTGGCTATTACCTTCTGGTATTCACAAGCACGCGATCCCCCGTAGGGGAGTTAATCATGTCCTGGTTCGGAGTGTCTTTGGTGTTCAGTTTTCCTGGTCTTGTGGTGGCCTCAATATTGGTTAACCTGCCTTTCGCTATTCTGCCGGTGCAGCGGGCCTTTGAGGTGGTCTCCAGCGAACTACACGATGCTGCCGCGTGCTGTGGCATGACCCCCTGGCAGACTTTCACACGAGTTGAGATGCCTCTCGCCTGGCCGGGTGTGTTGTCGGCGGCGGTTCTGACGCTGGGCCACACACTTGGTGAATTTGGAGTGGTGTTGATGGTCGGCGGAAATATTCCCGGAGAAACCCGAACTTTATCTATCGCCATATTTGATCGTGTCCAAGCTTTTGATTCGATTGCCGCAGGTCAGATGGCAGGCTTTCTGCTGCTGATCTCGCTGGTGACAGTCGCACTTGGCTATGGGGTTCTGGAAAGGCGTGGCCAACCTAGGCGCAGGAGTGTCTGATGTTGTCGATCCGCATCGAGCATGATGCACCCACCCTGGGAGTCGACTTCGAGCTCCCGATCGGAACGCTTTCTGCCATTGTCGGTCCCTCTGGCAGCGGGAAGACCAGTGTTCTCCGTGCGGTAGCGGGTCTACTGGCCACCCGGCATTCGCTGATAAGTTTCGATAACGATATCTGGGCTGACACAGGAACACGATACGTCAGACCGCCTCATCAGCGTCCATTGGGTTTTGTCAGTCAGACATTTGGGTTGTTCCCGCACCTGACCGCCACTGAAAACGTCGAAACTGCACTGATCCACCGGCCAAGGCGCGAGCGGCGTCGTGAAGCGCAGAGCTATCTTGACCTAGTCGGAATCGGCGGCCTCGCAGCTCGCCGGCCCAGCGAACTTTCTGGAGGTCAGGGCCAACGAGTCGCCATGGCGCGCGCACTTGCGAGAAAGCCAAGACTGCTTCTGCTCGATGAACCCTTCTCGGCACTCGACCATAGCACCCGCAAGCGTCTCCGCGTTGAGCTTAAGCGCCTGCAGAACTCCCTAGCAATGACTGTGCTTTTTGTTACTCATGATCTCGACGAAGCGGCGGAGTTATCCCAAACCATGGTCTTGCTACGTCGGGGTCAGGTGGTACAACAGGGGCCAACTCGCGAGCTGTTGCGAAGGCCGTCCACCGTGGAGGCCGCTCGCCTGATGAATTTCGCCAATCTCGCGAAAGCGCAATGGGCGGGCTCGGACACGTCGGGAATCACCCTTCGCTGGGGTGATGTTCTGTTGAGGGCGGAGACAGGGCCAAAATCCCAGCCTGATGACCCAATTTACTGGACAATTCGGACATCCGATGTTTTCCTGGTAAAAGACGACCACCCAAACGAATCCAGTCTAGGAACCATTTTGTCAGCCGAAGTTATCGAGGTAATCGAGATGGGGAGTTCAGCTTTGGTTTCTGTAGTCGTAGCCAGAAGCGGTGGAGAGATACTGCGACTGCAACTGCGTCCCGGCGCACTCCACCGTCACAATGTATCTAAGGGATCAAAAATCCGGATAGCCTTACATGCTCAAGCAGTAGTACTGCTTAGGTAATAAGGCGTCTTGCTGCTGACTAACCAAGAGACCGCTAAGCGCGTTTCAGCCGATGATTTACTCAGCGGGAGCGCGAATGCCATTCGCTATCGCCGGCATTCAGGCGACTATGTAGCAGACTGTTGCGCGGGAAATGCGCCAACAGAAACTCCATCTGGTCGGCCAGGATTCGCCGGCCCGAGAGATAGATATACTCGGCATGCGTCGGCACGAAAGGCACGGCCAAAAGCTGCATTCCGGCGTCTTCAGGCGTGCGGCTGCCTTTATGGTGATTGCATCGTTTGCACGCAGTCACGACATTCTGCCAGATATCCCTGCCGCCTTTGCTGAGCGGCTCTACATGATCTCGCGAGAGATCCGTATTTTTGAATTGATCCCCGCAATAAAGGCATAAGTTCGCATCCCGCCGAAACAGGGTGATGTTGTTCAATGGCGGCGCATAACTCGGCAACCGCTTAAGATGAGCGCGGGATTGGCCCGCAGTGCAGATGATGGAATGAATCGCGAGGGTGCTTTGCTCTCCAGATCGAGCATTGATGCCGCCATGCACGTGATAAAGCACGGAACCCATCGGGTAAAGAATCTGATCAAGACAGTGCAGCCGAACCGCTTCTTCAAAGCCGATCCATTCAATCGGCATCCCGGCTACGTCGGTTCGTAACACCCTAAGGCTGGCGTCGATCATCGCTCCTCCGGATTGGATTGGCCCTACTGTGCGGGAATTTCCCGCCTCGATCAACTGTTAATTCAACGAAAGGACTGCCTTCGCCACAAGACTCTCATATTACGAAACCCGAAGCCCCGGGCCGAGTCATGGGAATTCATCTTGGCTAAACCCAAAACCCGCATTACGCTCCCTGCAACCGTGGCACAGGCGCCTCATCAATCGGAAGGTGGATCACTGCCGCGACTAATCCCATCAGGATCCCGGCTTGCCACATCAGGTCATATGAGCCTGTGGTGTCGTGAATAAAACCGCCCAACCACACTCCGATAAAACTGCCGATCTGATGACTGAAAAACACAAACCCGTAGAGCGTTGCCATGTAACGGATGCCAAACACCTGGGCCACCAGCCCGGCAGTCAACGGTACAGTAGATAACCACAGGATTCCCATCGTTGCTGCAAAGACGTAGATCACCTCAGTGGTTTTTGGTGAGAGGAAAAATATCGCCAAGACCAGTGCCCGCAAGGCATAGATCCCGCTTAGGCCCAGCTTTTTGCTGTAGCGCTGACCAAATGCCCCGGAAAGCAACGAGCCCAATATATTGAATATACCGATCAGCGAAATCGCGACCGCACCCACCATCGGCGCGAGATTGAGATCCGCGACATAAATCGGAAGATGCACGGTAATAAACGCGACATGGAAACCACAGACAAAAAAGCCTGCGGTCAGCAGCAGGAAGCCCCGGTGCGCAAATGCCTCACGGATGGCTCCGCTGCTACCTGAATGCACAACGTTCTCGTTTCTCACCCGGGGGTCACTGGGCAAGGTAAACGCAAGCGGCACGATGAGGCAGACCGAGATGGCAGTCACAATCAGTGCGATCGGCCAGCCGTAGCCGCTGATCATTCCCTGTGTGATCGGCGAGTACAGAACCTGCCCCACGGAACCGGCCGCCGTACATAAGCCGATAACAAAAGAGCGCCGCTCCATTCCCACGACCCGCAACATAGCTGCTGTTGCCAACGAAAACGCAGTGAACGCGACGCCGGTCCCCACCAGCACACCACCCGTTAAATGAAGTGTCAACGTCGTGTCGATCAACGTCACGCCGAAGGTCCCGACCGCATAGACCAACGCCCCGATGCCTATTACCCACACTGGACCGAACCGGTCGGCAAGCATTCCTGCCAACGGAAGGCACAGGCCCCAGAAGAGATTCTGCAAGGCCATGGCCAGCGCAAAGCTCTCTCGGGACCATCCAAACTCTTCGGTGATGGGACCGAGATAAAGCCCGTAACTGGATCGAGCTCCAAAACCGATCACAGAGATGAGGCAGCCGCCAAGCAAAACGACCAGAGGGGTTTGCCACGGTTTGATGGTCAAACGGTAGTCAGTCGTTCCCATGTGGTGTTGGTGACTCCTTAAACCTGGAATGGTTGAAAAACGCATGCGGGATCATACCTGTGGATGACGGGTTCAGTCATTACCGGCCCGCGACGATATAATTCACCGGATGATTCTTTTGAGCCGTTAATACCCGGCGCTCTATATGGACACTTTCCCAATTGACTACCCCCGCGTCGTGGAAGCCTTTGAGTTTCTTCAGGACTGGGATGCGCGGTACCAGTTCATCACCGAACTGGGTGAAAAGCTGGCGCCCTACCCGGACGAAGAGCGGATCGACCTTTACCATGTACCCGAGTGCATGAGTACGGTTTATATCCGGGCTATCCGAAACGATGAGGGCTTGTTCACATTCCATGGAGACTGCGACACCTCAACGGTAAAGGGTGTGGTGGCCATCCTGCTCGGCATGTTCAATGGCAAGACGGCATCAGAAATCGATGAGTTCGATGCCGATGCCGAGTTTGAAAAGTTAGGCCTCTTTGAACACTTGAGCCCCAGCCGTCATGTCGGTGTTTATGCCATGGTGCAACGGGTTAAACGCCA
>JAERSQ010000084.1 GCA_016845525.1 Pseudomonadota bacterium | reverse complement strand
GATCTGGCAGCACGAGGTCGTGATGTGCACCCGGTTCGGCATATTGCAGTTTTTGAACTCATCGATCAGCTCATCCATCATTGCCTTGACCACGCCTGACGCGTCAGTCCCCGGGATATCGCAATGCAGCCATCCCTGGGTATGCGAAATCATGGCAACCGAGTTAGCGGTTCCACCAACCACAAACCCGGCATCTTCCAAAGCATCGATGAGCGGCTCGACCTTGGCTTCTTCAGCCACCATATATTCGATATTGCTACGGATCGTGAACCGGACGTGCCCATCGGCAAATTCATCGCCGATGTCGCAAAGCTTGCGAAGGGTAAACACATCCAGAATGCGCTGGGTACCCGCTTTGACAGTCCAGACTTCATCGCCGCTGTCCGCAACATGGCGCAGAACGCCCGGGCGGGGGTGATCATGCCAGCGCCACTGACCAAAATTCTTGACCATCAGCGGATGCATGTACTGGAATCCGTCGGGACAACCCGACTCGATTGGCTGTCGCATATCCTTAGCCATCTTTTATCTCTCTCTTATGCTCTTATGTTCTTAACTAAGCGTTCTTTACTGGAACTGGACGAGATCTTCCGTCCAATCATCCTGCTGCCGACTGCGCGCTTTCCGCTTGCCGCTCGAACCACTTCACCGCTTCCTCGTCCCATCCATCCATCCGTACGTAGGAAGACTGCCTGGGATCAGCGATCATGTGCGGGTCGACCTCAATGCCAATGCCCTCAAGGAAGTTCACCAGACCGATGCGCTCAATCATTTCGCCGCAGCGCTCGTGCTCAAGGCCATTCTCGGCCCAGAAGTCGATTGTGTTTTCTGCAATCTCGGTGATGGTCTCGTAGTCCTCTTCGGTCTCGAGCTTCATGAACGGCACGATTACCGTGCCCATCAGATCACCGATTTTGAGGGTCCGTTTACCCCCCATAAGAATCGTTACTCCGGTGTCTTCTCCCGGGGACAGGGCTTTGGGCACCACATTGAGACAGTGCATGCAGCGCACGCAGTTGCGGTTGTCGATCTCGAGGGAATCGTCATCCTTCAGACTCATGCATCGTGTCGGACAACGGGTGATGATGTTGTCAATAGTGTGCTGGCGGCCTTTCTCAGCGACGTAGTCTTTCCAGGCCTGCTGGTCTACCTTCATGTCGTCCCGCCAGGTACCGATCACCGCCATATCTGCGCGTTCGATTGAATTCATGCAGTCGTTCGGGCATCCCGAGACCTTGAATTTGAACTTATAGGGAAGCGCCGGCCGGTGCACATCGTCTGTGAAGTTGTTGACCAGGGTCCGGTGAATCTTGTGCTCATTGGCGCAGGACTGTTCACACCGTGCGCCGCCGACACATGACATCGCGGTACGCACGCAGGGTCCGGCACCACCGAGGTCAAACCCATAATCGTTGATCTCATCGAAAAAGTGCTGCGTGTTCTCGGTCGTTGCGCCGATAAACATGATGTTGCCCGTTTGCCCATGAAAGGTCACAAGACCGGAGCCCCACTTTTCCCAACTGTCTGCCAACTGGCGCAGCATATCGGTGCTGTAATGGTTGCCCGCCGGGGGCTGAACCCGCAGGGTGTGGAATTCTTTGGATTCCGGGAACTGCTGACCTACCTCTGAAAAGCGCGGGATGATCCCGCCGCCGTAACCGTAAACACTGACGGTGCCGCCCTTCCAATAACCCTTGCGCGTTTCGTAGGAGTGCTCCAGTTGTCCGAGCAGGTCATTGGCGACGCCGTTGATACGCTCTGTCGGATGCTCGTCCCGAAGACGTTTGATACCCGAAATAAAACTCGGCCAGGGTCCATTCTCCAGCTCATCGAGCATGGGGGTGTCATGTTGCTTGTTGTCAGCCATTTTTGTCGCGCTCCCTTCGGTGATCGCTTCTGTGCGCCTGTACCCGGACTGCTTTGCAACAACCTCCCTGAAGGTTTCATCCCCTCAACAGACAGTTGCGTCTGCAGAAACCCAGGTCGATCGTGCTCTTTGGCGTAGCACACGATTTGTGCCTGCGATCATTCTATTGACCTCTCCCGCTGACGCCATTCCCCGGGGGGTATGCGGTCAAAATCTCTGTTTTATCCCCTTGGGGATAGGCTGATTTTTGCAATGCACAAAATTCACTTGGGGCGAGTG
The DNA here is from genome assembly GCA_016845525.1 of Pseudomonadota bacterium. GTDB lineage: Bacteria > Pseudomonadota > Gammaproteobacteria > Arenicellales > UBA868 > UBA868. Next base: position 752 of record JAERSQ010000084.1, on the reverse strand, counting down.
GGGTCTTTTTTTCGAACAAGTTCATGAAATCAGGGACTTAAAACGAAACGCCGACCAAGAAGAAGAAAACACTGCGAATTCTGTCGGCCGCGCGGACGAAAATTCGACCAGAGATCAACCTTTTGGGGGAGTTTTCCGGCCAGGCCTGCGCTCTAGAATCAGGCTCCTCGGTTTAGTCCATTCCATCCGTTTATTTAAAATGTACACAGGGAGTACCGCTTCGGCGCTTTTCGAAACCCGGGTAACACCGGCGCGGATCGACATGCCCAATCACTTCGGGGAAAGACTTAGCCAATATCAGCGAGCCATCGAGAACCTCGTTGTCGACATTAATGATCCGTACCGAATCTCAACTATCGAGCGCACGGCGCTTGCCAGGCGGATCGAAAAAACCAACATGGTGATCTACCGCTTCGGGCCGGATTATGGGCAAGACCGAAGCGCGGTGACGGCATTGACGGCTCAGTTCGGCCTGGGTGACCCGGATCAGAATTTGTGTGCGGATGCTGATGGTCTTAGCTCGATTCAGGTGCATCCCGAGGGCGTTCGGCAGCGCTACATGCCCTACACCGACAAGAAACTCAACTGGCACACCGACGGTTACTATCACCGTCCGGACCGAATCATCCGGACAATGCTGTTGCATTGTGTTCGCCCAGCGATGGAGGGAGGTGCGTTGGAAGCGATTGATCACGAGATCATCTACGGACTGCTTCAGGAGCGTGACCCACGCCTAGCAGAGGCACTTTCAC
>JAERSQ010000083.1 GCA_016845525.1 Pseudomonadota bacterium | reverse complement strand
GCCTGTTGCGCCGCCTCGGCTTTTTGCTGGGAAGCGGCTGCAAAGGCATCCTGCATCTCCCGGGAAATGCCAAACTTCGAGGCGACGTTCTCGGCGGTATTGCCCATGTGATATCCGTTAAACACATCGAGCAAGCCGTCTACCAGCATGCTGTCAATCATCTGAAGTCCGCCGAGCTTGTGGCCGTCGCGAAGATGGGCGCAGTGCGGTGCCTGGCTCATGCTCTCCTGTCCGCCGGCCACCACGATGTCGGCATCTGCATTGCGGATCGCCTGATAGCCCGCGGCCACGGCGCGAAGGCCTGAACCGCACAACTGGTTGAGCACGAGTGCTGTGCTTTCCACGGGGATGCCGGCGCCGATTGCGGCCTGGCGAGCCGGGTTCTGTCCCGTGCCCGCGGTCAGGATCTGGCCCATGACGACTTCATTGACGTCGTCAGCAGGAACCCCGGCGCGCTCGAGCGCGGCTGTGATTGCCGCCTTGCCGAGTTCACTCGCCGGCAGTGCCGAGAGCCCGCCGTTAAAAGCGCCGACCGGTGTCCTGGCGGCACTTGCGATAACTACATCTGTTTGAGATGTCATGAGAGGTCTACCTCGTTTTGTCAATTCTGAAGACCGGAGGCCTGAACCCGCCGACCGCGCGCCTGATCAGCATCGGATGACACGGACCCGATCATTGTGTCACACCATCACGACTGGGGGATCATGCCGGGCGGCTTGAAGTTTGTGTTCCGCCCCAACTTAAAACAGGGAAGACCCGCGGTGGCCGGTCTTCCCTGTCCAAGACTTCGCCTTAATGTGACAGCGCCTCGGGGCGCCTCAGCAATTAAGCCGCTTTGTCGGCCGCTTTGGTGTCTTTTTGTATCACCGTGCCGAGGTCGGCAGCTGACTGGCTAAAGAGCGCCTGCGCCTCGTCGACGTAAGCCCGGCTGAGTTCCATGATCTCACCGGAGTCTTTGGTCATTCTCTGAACCAGGCCCCGAACCACTTCGGGCTGCTTTTCAAAGTAGGACCGGGCAGACTGCGCATCTTTGACTTCGAGCGCTTCACGGGCGTTGTTCAAAAGGGCGTCGGTGTAAACCCTGGCAGAACCCATCTGCAGTTCAATCATCCTTTCAATGTTCTTGACCATCAGTTGGCCGGCGCTGTTGGCCGTGTTGGCAGCCGTTTTGGCGGCAGTTTCATAAGTGTCGGTCATGTTGGTATTCATCGTTTTGTCCTCGTCAATATCAGGAATGGAAATGTTTTGTTGCAGTGCACAATAACAGAATGATTGATGCAGTGCAACATTTTTAAGGAACTATATCTTTACGTATATTATTCAATATCTTATGAAACCAAAACGATACGATTCAGGTCAAATATGTCGATCCTCAATACCCGCTGAATAGCGGTGCACAGCAACATCTTATTTTCGCAGCCCCGCAGCGGCGATCGGGAAATCAGGATATTCTGAACTAGAATCGACCCATGAATCCGGACCTTTCGGCCGACTGGGCCTCTGCCATCCTCGGGCTGCATCAGGTGCTCGCGGAGCACCTTAACAACGCCAAACCCAGCGTTGCCCCGGTCAGGCTGCCCGACACCACGGACTGGCTCCAGATGATGGGCAGGATGAGCACACCCGGCATAGGTGGTGATCTTGCTGCCCCGCCCGGGCTTGACGGTTTGGCCGCCTCCTCTGAAGCGCATGCGGCATGGGGATCCGCTGCACAGCGCTACCGTGAGGCCGCCTTCGCCCTACAGGCCGCCTGGCTAAAGATCGGCTACGAGTCCTTTGACGCCCTGCGCGAGGCGCTCGATGAAGCAAGCGCGCCGCGGGATCTGCGGGGGATCTACGACCTTTGGGTCCGTTGCGCAGAAGCGGCATTTGCCCGGCAACGCGTCACCGAGCACTATTCCGATCTGGTGAGCGAACTCATCAACGCGCAAGTAGCGCTCCTGCTCGCCTCCGGCATCGGCTCGGCACCCCAGCCGGATGATCCTGCCGCACTCAAGGAGGCCCTCGCTGCTGCAAAAGCGAGAGAGGCTAGGCTGCGCGCTGATCTTGAAGCGCTTCGCCAAACTGACACCGCACCCCCCTCCCCTGCAAAAAAACGGCTCAGCAAGAAATCCAAAGCCGCTGCAACGGCAAAAACTGCAAAAACTGTAAAGAAAAGCAAAGCAGGACCCGCGGGTACCGCTCCGAAAGCCAAGAACAAGCGGCGCAAGAAAGCTGGGACAAAGGGCGGGCCCAGGCCATGAAGGGAACTGAGCAATTCGGTCTGGAACTGGCTGAACTCACCCGTCAGCTGACACAAAGCGTGGGTCAACTGGGCGCGATGGGCCTGCCGGAACTCGGCACCACGCCCCACGAGACCGTGCTCACGGGGGAAGGCTTTCGGCTACTGCGTTATGGCCCGGGCGGGCAACGGGCTGATCGGTGCGCGGTGCTCATCGTGTATGCGCTGGTGAACCGCCCCTGCGTGCTGGACCTTGAGCCGGGCCGCTCCATGATCGAAGGTCTGCTCGCGTCGGAACTGGACGTCTTTCTTGTCGAGTGGGAGGACCCTTCCGAGCAGGACCAGAATCGGGGTTTTTCCGATTACGCCTGCACCCTGCTGGATGAATGCGTTGAGGCGGTCAGTGCGCTTCGCAACGAGAGCACAGTAAACCTGCTGGGAGTATGTCAGGGGGGCACATTCAGCCTTTGCTACACGGCACTTCACAGCAAAAAAGTGCGCAATCTCGTCACCATGGTGACACCTGTGGATTTTCACACTGAGGACAACACCCTGTCCCAGTGGGTACGCAAGGTGGATCTGGACGCTCTGGTGGGCTGCTATGGCAATGTGCCGGGCGGGCTCCTGAATGCCCTGTTTGTTGCCCTGCAGCCCTTTCGTCTTGGATCAAAAAAATATCTCGACCTCGTTGATCTTGCCGATGATCCTCAAGGGCTTCGTACCTTTGCCCGAATGGAGCGATGGATAGCGGACAGTCCTGACCAGGCGGGAAGGGCTTTTCGCGAATTTGTCGGAGACCTCTTTCAGCGAAATGCCCTGGTCCGCGGTGAGCTGGTGCTTGATGGCAGAGTCGTTGATCTGGGTGATATCCGCTGCCCTGTGCTCAATGTGTATGCCCTGGCCGATCACCTGGTACCGGCATCGGCGTCGCGGCCCCTGGCAGATCATGTGGCAAGCACAGACTACAGCGAGCTTGAATTCGACGGGGGCCACATCGGGATTTATGTCAGCCGCAGCGCGCAGCAGAAAGTGCCGCCGGCGGTGGCAGCCTGGCTGCAGTCGCGACCCTGAGCCCGGTGATCTAGGGCTGGCGGGAGACTTTGAGTCGCAGCGCCCTGATGTTCATGTCCGCAAGGACGCGGTTGGCGCTCTCCATCGTTGCCATGGACGGATAGGGGCCGACGCGCACGCGGAAAAAGTCGCCCTGACCCTGCACTGAGATATGCTGAATGCTCGGCTCGAATCCGGCAATCGCAAGACGTGCTTTCATGCGCTCAGCCTCACGGCGATTATCGTAAGAAGCGGCCTGCAGCATATAAAAGCTTGCTCGCGTCCCCGCGTCTTTTGGGGTTTCTGCGGAGTCCTTGGCTGCAACGGCATCTTCTGCCGGGTCGGGCAGGTCAGCCTCGGGGATGACATGCTCAATCTCAGGGAGCACCGTATAAAAGTCGAAACTCGCCCGGGCAGGGGCTTCCACACCCGCGCTGACGGCCCCGGGCGCAGACTCCGGATCCGGGATATCTGACGATCGCAGCAGTTGGCTGATGCCTGCGCCCATGCGATCGGGGTCTCCACTTGTTGCCCCCTGATACAGCACGACGGTGACCACGCCCACCGCGATACCCAACACCATCAGCAGAACATCGTAAGTGAGACGTGAGCCGCCGTTTGCTTTTCGGGTGCGGCTGTTTCGGGCCATTGCCTACATGCGCTCTGGCGCGGTGACACCCAGCAGGTCAAGCGCGTTCGCAATGACCTGGCGTGTGGCATCGATCAAAGACAGGCGGGCCAGCCGAAGATCCGCCTCGGCAGCAATGAACGGATGCGCGTTGTAGTAGGTATGGAAATCGTTCGCGAGATCACGCAGATAGTACGCGACCTGGTGCGGCTCATAGACACGCGCCGCCGATTCGACGACCTCCGGATACCGCGACAACTTCTGCAGCAGATCGGCCTCACGGGGTTCGGTCAGGAGTCCGTGATCCGCTGCAGCAAGATCCGCCTCGATGCCCTTTTCTGCCAACTGCCGAAACACACTGCAGATGCGGGCATGCGCATACTGTACGTAATACACAGGGTTGTCGCTGGACTGGGACTTGGCGAGATCCAGATCAAAATCCATGTGCTGGTCCGGTTTTCTCAGCGCATAGAAAAAACGCGCAGCATCCCGGCCAACCTCTTCGCGCAGTTCGCGCAGGGTGACGAACTCTCCGCTGCGCGTAGACATCGACACCTTGGCGCCGCCGCGGTACAGCACGGCGAATTGGACCAGCAGTACGCTGAGATCATCCGGATTCAGCCCCAGCGCCGACATCGACGCTTTGACCCGCTTGATGTAGCCATGGTGATCGGCGCCCCAGATATTGATGACATGCGCGAACCCGCGCAGGATCTTGTCCTGGTGATAGGCGATATCGGTGGCGAAATAAGTATGGTTTCCGTTGGCGCGAAGGACCACGCGATCTTTTTCATCACCAAACTCGGTGCTGCGAAACCACCAGGCGCCTTCACGCTCATAAAGAAACTCGGTCTCCTTGAGCGATTCGATGGCGCGACTCACCGCCTCGCTGTCGATCAGGCTCTGCTCGGAGAACCAGGTCTGGTAAGACACACCAAACCGCTCAAGGTCCGAACGGATATCTTCTACCAGCGTGTCGCGGGCGAGGCCGTGGATGCGCCCGAAGCCCTGGTCGCCCAGGGCGGCTTTCGCGCGGGCGATCAGTGTATCGAGCAGGGGATCATCTTCCTCAGGCAGGTCGGCGAAGAGCGCCTGCGCCTCGGTGTGATGCCGAGCCTCATCCTCGCGGTGCAGGGTTGCGGCAATATCGAAGATATAGTCGCCCTGGTAGGCCGCCCGCGGGAAAGGTGCGGTTTCGCCACACAGTTCCAGATATCGCAGCCAGACACTGACCGCAAGGATATCCATCTGCCGACCGGCATCATTGATGTAGTACTCGCTGATCGCGTCATAGCCTGCGGCCCGCAACACCCGGGCAAGCGCATCGCCATAAGCCGCGCCCCGGCCGTGGCCGACATGCAGCGGGCCTGTTGGATTCGCCGAGACAAACTCCACCATGACCTTTTTACCGGCACCGACGCTGCTGGTGCCGTAAGCAGCACCGCGCGAGCGAATCTCTTCCGGTAACGCCTGATACGGCGCCGGCGACAAAAAGAGATTGATGAATCCCGGCCCCGCCACCTCGGCACGCAACAGCAGATCGGAAGCGGGCAGCGCCGCGCATATTTTTTCAGCGAGATCGCGCGGCTTCAGGCCTGCACGTTTGGCGAGCACCATTGCCAGATTACTCGCGAAGTCGCCATGTTCGGGACCGCGGGATCTTTCAACCTGGACGTCAGCCTCAAGCGCATCCGGCAACACCCCTTCCTCAACCAGTGATACCAGTGCATCACGAAGCAGCTGACAGACTTCATTGCGCATATGCAAAAACCCAGACGTTGGAAAGAGTGGCGAGCGGGCGCGATACCCACGGATAAACCAAAGCTGTGACGGAGCGTGATTTTAACCAAAGCCTCACATCCGCCAAAGCCGTCTGTAGTACCCTTTGGCCTCCTCTAGCATAACCGCTCCTCCTGATGGACCACCTGCAACGAAGCCGGCTTAACCTGCTCACCAGCCACCTGCTCGATCGCGGCGCGTTACTGCGACTGGATCCAGAGTCGATTGCCGAGCGGGCAGCCGATCAGCGCGCGCGCTTCATCGGCATTCATCACATGCGGATCGCCGTCGATGAGCAGGATCCGGGACGCCCGGCATGGCTGACATCCCGGGAGGTCACAGACCGGTTCGGCCAGTGTGAGGGACGTGTTTATCTTGGTGAAGCAGGCCAGACGCCATACTTCGCGCTGCTCCTTGATCACAATCTGCCCAAATCCAGCGAAGGCTTTTCCGGTCTGCGGTCGCTGGCCCGAGAAGTCAGCAATGCCGAAGCCACCCTGCTGGCCTACGCACAGGCGATGGCTGCCTGGCATCACCGCTACCGTTTCTGCGGACACTGCGGCGGCGCCACCCAACCTGATCAGGGCGGGCACGTGCGCCTGTGTTCCGAAGTGCAGTGCGGGGCGACCCACTATCCGCGCACCGACCCCGCCATCATCGTACTGGTGCAGCGCGGCAGCCATGCCCTGTTTGGCCGCAAACCGGAGTGGCCGCCGAACCGGTATTCCACCATTGCCGGGTTTGTCGAGCCCGGCGAAAGTGCCGAACAGGCCGTGGTGCGCGAAGTCGACGAAGAAACCGGGATCGATGTCACTGCTGTGCGTTATCACTCGTCACAGCCATGGCCTTTTCCGGGCTCCCTGATGTTGGGCTACCACGCGCAAGCCGGCAGCGAGCGCATCAGCCTGAATGATCAGGAGCTTGAGGATGCGATCTGGCTCAGCCGTGAAGAACTTGCCTCGCGCATCGCACAGGGTCTTTTTGTGCCTCCGCCTTCGATTTCAATTTCGTTCAGACTCATTGAAGACTGGTTTGATCAAGAGTCGCCTTTTACCCTACACACGGTGTGCCAAAAGAATGAAGTCGAATTTTTTTAAGGTGTTGCGCCCAGTCACAACACGGCTACAATGCGCGTGGGGGCGAGGACCAATTAACCGAAGCCCCTGGATTGTTTGTAGTCACCCTAGTGGAGGAGTTCATGTCGGAACGACATACCGGAACCGTTAAATGGTTCAACGAAAGAAAAGGCTTTGGCTTTATTGAGCAGGAAGGTGGGGACGATGTATTTGTACACTACCGTGAAATCCGAGGAGAAGGATTCAAGACCCTGAACGAAGGACAGCGTGTTGAATTCACTCTGACGACCCGTGACAAGGGTCCCGCCGCGGAAGACGTTTCACCCGTCGATTAAATCTCGCGTCGCCGGGCTGCCGAAGGCAGTCCGAGACAATCGCTTCTCGTTATGCCCGTGAGTCCTGACCACTCGCCGGTGTCATGCTGAAGTTCGTCTGCATCAGCTTTCTGGCTTTGGGTGCGGGCTTGGCCTTGCTCGCGTCCGCGGGACTGGCTGCAGTCTTGTTGCCCCTGCCGGGCCTGCCGGTGGCATCGTTCTCCGCCGTGATACTGGCGCTGGCCTTTGCGTCATTGGCAGCGATGACGGGCATCATCGGCCTCGCGAGATCCACGCCTGTCACCCCTGCGTTACCGCGGGATCAAACCCACACGCCCGATTGGCGAGTTGTTGTGCTACACCTTGCGGGGTTGTCGGCTTACGCCGGTGTCCCCCTGGGGCATCTGCTGGGGCCCTGGATCCTGTGGCTTTTCTGGCGAAGGCATGCCAGCACGCTGGATGCCAACGGGCGGGCAGCGCTGAACTTTGCCCTGACCATCAGCATCTTCTATGTCAGTGCGCTTATCCTGGTTTTCTTCTTCGTCGGATTCATACTGCTCGGCATCCTCATAGCGTTTCACATCATCGTGCTGATCCGAAACGGCTGGCGGACTTCAGTCAACCTGCCCGCGCACTACCCGCTCACCATCAACTTTCTCAGTTGAGCTCGGCAAACACCTCAGCGGCGGCGGTCAGGGTTTCGCTGATCTCCGCGTTGGAATGGGTAACCGAGACAAAGCCTGCCTCAAACGCCGACGGGGCAAGGTAGATGCCCCGCTTGAGCATGCCGTGGAAAAACGTTGAGAACCGTCCGCTGTCGCAGGCCATCACTTCTGCAAAAGAACTGACGCGGTCGTTCTCGGTAAAGAAGAGACCAAACATGCCGCCAACCGATTCTGTCGCCAGCGGTACGCCCGCATCAGCGGCTGCCTCAGCCAGACCGGTAACCAGTGATCGGGTAGTTTCGGTCAGGGTGTCGAAGAATCCCGGCACCCCGACTTTTTTCAATGTCGCGATCCCGGCACTCATGGCAAGAGGATTACCCGACAGGGTTCCCGCCTGATAAACCGGCCCGAGCGGCGCGAGGTGCGCCATGATCTCAGCGCGGCCGCCGAAGGCACCCACCGGCAGTCCGCCGCCCAGCACCTTACCGAGGGTCGTGAGGTCCGGCCGGATACCATAAAGCTCCTGCGCACCGCCCGGTCCCACGCGAAACCCCGTCATCACCTCATCGAAAATCAGCACCGCGCCGCTTTGATCGCAGACCTCGCGAAGGGTTTCGAGAAAACCCGGCGCAGGAGCAATGCAGTTCATGTTCCCGGTGACGGGCTCCACGATCACCGCGGCGATTTTGTCACCCGATTCGGCAAATACCCGCCTGACCTCCTCACTGTTGTTGAAATCAAGCGTCAACGTGTGCCGGGCGGCGTCTTTGGGCACCCCGGGGGAAGTCGGAATACCGAGCGTGAGCGCTCCGGAGCCCGCCTTCACCAGAAGGCTGTCGGCATGCCCGTGGTAGCAACCCTCGAACTTGATCAGAGTATCGCGGCCGGTATAGCCCCGGGCCAGCCGGATCGCACTCATGGTCGCCTCGGTGCCTGAATTCACCATACGTACCTGGTCCATCGACGGCACCGCCTGACACACAAGGTGGGCAAGTTGCGTCTCGAGCTCCGTGGGCGCACCGTAACTCAGACCCTCCGCAGCAGCCGACTGCACTGCCTCGACAACGTCCGGGTCCGCATGACCCAGAATCATCGGGCCCCACGAGCCCACGTAGTCAATGTAGCGCTGACCATTTGCGCCGAACAGAAACGGTCCCTTGGCATGATCAATGAAAACGGGGGTACCGCCTACGGATTTGAATGCCCGCACGGGGGAATTCACTCCGCCCGGGATGACTGCGCACGCACTTTCAAAAAGAGGGTCGTCGTTATTCATGCAATTACTCCCTGTCTTAAGTGAGACAAAAAAAGCGTTGGCGGTCGGACACTCCGCTCGCGAGCCTTGGGCTAGAATCGCGTGCCTGACACCGCTTCCCCGTAAATCTTGTGATGGCCAATCGAACTTTCATGTGCATTATTTGTGGTTTTGTCTACGACGAAGCCGAAGGGCTCCCCGAAGAAGGTATCGCACCGGGCACCCGCTGGGAAGACATTCCCGACGACTGGCAGTGCCCAGACTGTGACGCCACCAAAGTCGACTTTGAGATGATCGAAATCTGACTCACGCGGCCCTCCCGGGTCATGCAGATTGACGGGTCGACGAGACGAGTTCCGCCGCTTCCAGGGCGAACACCACGGCCTCACCGTTTTCCGACATCAACCACGTAAAAGGCGTACGCGGCCATAGCGCTTCGAGCGGCTCCCGTGCGCTGCCTGCCTCAACCACCAACAGCCCGTCGTCCGTCAGGTGATCTCTCGCCTGATCCATCAACCGGTTAATAAAGTCCAGACCGCTCGCTCCCCCAGCGAAAGCCAGCGCCGGCTCGTGCCGGTACTCACCCGGCAGCGCGTCCATGATGGCGTCACTGACGTAGGGCGGGTTGCACACGAGCAGATCATAACGAACCTCACCCAGCCCCTCGACAAGATCTCCGCGTTTAAGACATACCCGATCCTGTACTGCGTAACGTGCGATATTAATCTCGGCAACTTCCAACGCGCTGGCGCTGATGTCGCTCGCGTCGACTCTGGCCTCAGGAAAGGCCAGAGCAAGCGCAACCGCAATACAGCCGCTGCCGGTACATAGATCCAGGACGGATGCCGCGGGACGGTCTGTCCGCCAGGGAAGGAACCGGTCCGGGATCCATTCGCCGATATGGGAACGCGGCACAATGGCACGATGATCAATAAAAAAATCGTGGCCGGCAAACCAGGCGCGGTTCACCAGATACGCCAGCGGTTCACCGCTTTCAATCCGCCGCTCAAGCAGGGCCTGAACGGACGCTTGCTGATCCCCGGTCAGCGGCTGGTCCCAGGGAATGGCGTCGCCGCTGGGATCGAGCTCACAGGCTTCGAGCACCAGCCAGGCCGCCTCATCAAAAGCATTATCGGTGCCGTGACCAAAGAACAGGCCTGCGGCATCAAGCGCACTTGCCACCTGCTCAACCTGTTGCTCCACACTGACGGTCATCGCATGACTGCCCGGGCTACCCCGCCAGCACCGCGCGTACCGCATCGGTCATCTCATCAACCGTCGAATCGTGCTTCAAGAGCTGGCGGACTTTTCCTTTCGGGCCGATCAGATAGGTGGTCGCGGAATGATCGACGGTATAGCCGAGCGCGGAACCCGGGTCCTCGACTTTTTGGTACAGCACATAGTACTGCTTGGCAACGGCATCGACCGCCTGGGCCGATCCGCTGACCCCAGTGATCCGGGGATGAAAGAAAGCGGCGTACTCGGTCGTGCGCTCTGGCGTATCCCGTTCGGTATCGACACTGACAAAAAGTCCTGCGACCTGCTGTGCCTTGGCTTCGGAAAAACGATTGATGACGGCGCTGATCTTGGCCAGATCCATCGGGCATACATCCGGACAGGTGGTATAGCCGAAGAACAGCATTACCGCCTGGCCCCGAAAGTCACTTAGCGACACCGGGCCATCCGCCGACGCCAGGGTGAAGTCCCCGCCAAGGTGTGCATAGGGATTAGCCGTTTGTGCACGATGCTGATGCCACCACAAACCGGCACCCAAACCCACCGCAGTCGCCACCAGCAGGGCCAACACGGGCACACGCCAGGACTTCAACATGGTCTCATCTCCCAAAACAAACACCCGCGTGACAGATCAATGATCGTGAGTCGCATGATCATGCGCTCCTGACACCATCTGTACGGGGGCTTTGAAGGACAGACGTTCACCGTCAGCAAACTCGAGTTCCAGGGTGACTTTCTCCCCCACCTCAAGACTGCGGGTCAGGCCAATCAGCATGATATGCAGCCCGCCTGGCTTTAGCACGACTTCAGCGTGCCCCGCCACCGCGATGGCATCGACCCGACGCATCTTCATCATGCCGTCCTCCATGGTGTGGTTATGCAGTTCAACCGCATCGGCGACATCCGAATGCGCCGCGACCACAATTCGCTCCTGCATGCCGTGATTGTGCAGGATCATAAAGGCCGCGCTGACGGTTTGTCCGGGCGGCACCATTCGAACCATCGGCGCATGGATGCCAAAGGTCCCGGCCAGGACCGGCCCACCCCCCATGGTGATCGCCATAGTAATAAGAATAGAAACGATTTTTTTCATCTGGATCTCCCAGTTCAACTGGACACTCACTTCCGGCCTGCCGGCCGGCGTCGGTCCGTGACCCCTCGCGGAGCAAAGGCTACGAGTTGAAGCTGACCGTGGGCGGCGGCGCACGGGGCGGGAGAGTCGGCCTCGCCAGGAAATTCAGATGCGAAGATACCGAAACGGCATGCTCAGGTGAGCCTGAAAGAAGCGGCATCACCAGGACACCGACTTCGGAAAAAAGGGGGCCAGCCAAAGGCGCGGGAACACAGTCCGGGCAGGCCCAGCCGACGATCTCAGGAGCGGCAGGCAGTTGTTCCGGGTCGGACAACGCTATCTTGATCTGATGCACACCCTGTTGCGTACAGACCGTGACCCACTGCGCAGACGCGTCGCCCGATCCACTCATGGCGAAAAGACCGGTCACCGGCTGCATCACTAGAAACAACGCTGCCCACCATGGCACAGCCGGATTTGTTTTTCGGAGTCTCACGTTTCGAAGTCTACCCGCTCATCTCGAAAAATGGGTCGTGATCATCAGAAGCGTTCGCCCGGCTCCTGATGCAGATCAAGCGTGAGTCAATCACCGGCGCACAGGCGCTGCGGACTGATACCACAACGCTCCAGCATAAAGGGATGGTTGATCACCAGGGTCGCGCGGGTTTTCTTTTTGGAGAACCATCCCCGCACGGCGATACTGGCCTGATCAAGCGCCGCGGGAGAGTAATCAAACCGAGACGCCCAGTCGTTTCGACGCACCAGGACCGTGAGATTTTTTCCAGCCGAAAAAGAAAACCATTTTTTTCCCATCTCGACGCGGGAAAGACGTGTCCGCACAAACTGGTAACCCCCGCGGATCTTATCCGCAGCCGCCGGCACATAGTAGTCCAAACCCCAAAGACCCCGAGCGACACGGTAGGCTGCGCTCTCGGCCTCGATAAAGCGATCGAGATAACGGTCGTTGGGTGCGATCGCCACTGCACTCGCCAGGCCTTTGCGCAACAGGACTTCCTGAACGCTGAACCCGTCCGTCCGGAAGAGATAGGCAAGCGTTCGGCCATGACGGTCAAACGGCTGCGCCGCGGCTTCGATCAGCACCTGACCGTCGGCCAGCAGCCGAGCAAGGGCATCTCGAGCCTCAAGTGCGAGGGGCTCGGCCGGACGACCGTCCCTCGCCATCTCAGGCGTATTGATCCCCGCAAGGCGAATCGATTCGCCGGAGTCCAGAATCAGCGTATCACCATCAACGAATTTGGCGACCTCACCGAGCCGCCATTCGGTCTGGGCAGTCGCCTGTGCAGAGCAAAAGAAAAGAAGGCACCACAGCACGATCCCGACCCCGATGGGCCGGCGTTCTAAGAATGCGTTGTGCCAGGAGAGCCCGGCGACGGGAAACTTAAGCCGAGCGGCCGTACTTTTTCTGGAACTTGCCAACGCGCCCGGCGGTATCAACGATCTTCTGCTGACCGGTGTAAAACGGATGGCAGGCTGAGCAGATTTCCACGTGCAGTTCCTGACCGAGCGTTGAACGGGTCTCGAAACTGTTGCCACAGGCGCAGACGACCTTGATGGTGTCGTAGGAGGGATGAATTTCTGGCTTCATGACGAAAACGGCTGAATTTGCAGCGGATCCGGTCCGCAGGGGGACGGGATCATAGGCGAAACCGTGCCGGGCCGCAAGTTCAGCATTAACGGTTCATTGATTTAAAGAATTCGGCATTACTCTTGGTGGCCCGCAGCTTATCCAGCATGAATTCGACGGCTTCAATGTCATCCATCGGATGCAGCAGTTTGCGCAGCAGCCAGATCTTCTGGAGCTCCGCCGGATCCGTCAGCAGTTCCTCGCGGCGGGTGCCGGAACGGCTGATGACGATGGAGGGGTACACCCGTTTTTCGGCAATCCTCCTGTCCAGGTGAATCTCCATGTTGCCGGTTCCCTTGAACTCCTCGTAGATGACTTCGTCCATCTTCGAGCCGGTATCAATGAGAGCGGTCGCCAGGATCGTGAGACTGCCACCTTCCTCGATGTTGCGTGCCGCCCCGAAGAAACGTTTGGGTTTTTGCAGAGCATTGGCATCCACGCCACCGGTCAGGACTTTGCCCGACGCCGGCTGCACCGTGTTGTAGGCCCGCGCGAGACGGGTAATGGAATCCAGCAAAATCACCACATCCTTCTTGTGCTCAACGAGTCGCTTGGCTTTCTCAATCACCATCTCGGCCACCTGTACGTGGCGCGTAGCCGGCTCATCAAAGGTCGAAGACACCACCTCACCGCGTACGGTGCGCTTCATTTCGGTGACCTCTTCAGGCCGCTCATCGATCAGCAGGACGATCAGTTCACAGTCAGGCTCAGACGCCGTCACGGCGTGAGCAATCTGCTGCAGCATCACGGTCTTACCCGTCTTGGGCGCCGAGACCAGCAGCCCGCGCTGACCTTTGCCGATCGGTGAAACGATATCAATCGTCCGGCCGGTCAGGTCTTCGGATGACCCGTTGCCCTGCTCGAGTCGAATGCGTTCATCCGGATGCAAAGGCGTGAGGTTCTCAAAGAGAATCTTCTTCTTGGCTTCTTCAGGCTGCTGATAGTTGATGGTCTCTACTTTCAGCAAGGCAAAGTAGCGCTCGGAATCCTTGGGCGGGCGAACCAGCCCCGCAACTGTGTCACCGGTTCGGAGGCCAAAACGGCGAATCTGACTTGGGGAGACATAGACATCGTCGGGACCCGCGAGATAGGAACTGCTCGCCGAGCGCAGGAAACCAAAACCGTCCTGCAGGATTTCAACGACCCCTTCGCCCTTGATCTTCTCGCCGCGTTTTGCCTGGGACTTCAGGATGGCGAAGATCTGGTCCTGCTTGCGCAGACGGGTAACGTTATCCAACTTGAGCGATCGGGCGACCTCTGCAAGTTCGGTGGGGGTTTTCGCTTTAAGCTCTGACAGGCTCAGGGACATGACGGTACAGGCCTCGGTATGGGATAGGAATGAACACCCGTTTGGCCGCGCAACCTGGTGATCTCACGGCATGCAGGGTTGGGGTTGATTAAATCTGGTGGTGGGGTAGGCGGCTTGCCTTGGATTAACTCGTTTTGGGGTTATGGATTCACCCGGCACCTGCTTGACGTTGGCGCCGGCTGCAATATTCGGAATTCGGGTATCAGACTGCTCGATGCTCGGCTGCGTCCTAGATGTTCTCATCCAGAAAGGCGGTTAACTGGGCTTTTGAAACCGCACCCACTTTGGTTGCTTCTACTTCCCCGTTCTTAAACAGCATCAGGGTGGGGATACCGCGGATGCCGTACTTGGGCGGCGTTGCCGGGTTTTCATCAATATTCAGTTTGGCGACCCGGATCTTGTCCGCGTATTCACCTGCCACCTCGTCGAGCACGGGTGCAATCATTTTGCACGGTCCGCACCATTCGGCCCAATAGTCGATGAGCACGGGCATTTCTGACTGCAGGACTTCCTGCTCGAATGAATCATCGCTGACATGAATAATATTGTCGGACATGTTCAATAAGTTCCTGTTTTCTTCTTTCGCTTTAATTTGTCTATCGACTGTCGCCTGAAACGGATGCGCCAGAAGAAACGTAAATTATGGTGTGGGATGCGGCTCTCGGGGGTGTGATATACTGCAATTCCCGCTTTCCGCCAAGGTGCAGAGTGTACCGCACCTTTACGTGAACGGCACAACACCCCTAAACGATTCGTTAGTTTTACCAGATTTTCGCATCAGGAATCAAGAACCCGTTTTCCCGGGGTTTCTGACCGTGTCACGATATCGGCTGAACCCGGTCCATCGAATTAACCGCGGAGGCACGGCGTTACACATACCAATCACGCCGAAAGCCGATTCCTGACCGCCGGCGTCTTTCTATGATGCCAGTAACCTACTCACAAGAACAACATGGAAGACATCAGTTACCTTACCGAAACCCGATTTACCGATTTTTCACTCGCGCCTGAACTGCTGACCGGTCTCAGCGATGCCGGCTTTGAATACTGCACCAAGATCCAGGCCCAGTCTTTGCCTCTGGTTCTCACGGGCAAAGACGTCGCCGGACAGGCTCAGACCGGCACCGGCAAGACTGCGGCTTTTTTGCTCGCGATCTTCAATCACCTGCTCACGCACCCCAGACCCGAATCGGGCGACGGGGTCAGCCCGCGTGCCGTCGTGCTGGCACCGACCCGTGAGCTGGCCATTCAGATTCATCGGGATGCCGAGATGCTGGGCAAAGCGACGGATCTCAAACTCGGTCTCGTCTACGGCGGCACCGGTTATCACGAACAGCGCGAAAGCCTCAGCCAGGGTGTCGACGTCCTGATCGGGACGCCGGGACGGCTGATTGATTATTTTAAGCAGCAGGTATTTGACCTGAAAGGCGTGCAGGTCGTGGTGCTCGATGAAGCAGATCGCATGTTTGACCTTGGCTTCATCAAAGACATCCGTTACGTCCTGAGACGGATGCCACCCCCAAAGGAGCGGCTCAACCTGTTGTTTTCAGCCACGCTCTCCCATCGGGTTCATGAGTTGGGCTACGAACACATGAATGATCCGGAGGAAATCAAGATTGACGCAGAGACAGTCGTCGCCAACCGCCTGGTGGAAGAAGTGTATTACCCTGCCAACAGCGAAAAACTGCCCCTGCTTTTGGGTCTGATGCGTCAGACGGAGGGCGAACGTGTGCTGGTGTTTGCGAATATGCGCGTGACCTGCGACCGGCTTGGGCGATCCCTGAAGCAGCAGGGCTATTCCACCGGCGTGCTGTCGGGCGATGTTCCCCAGAAAAAACGCGAGCAACTCCTCAAGGGATTCACAGAAGGCAAGAGCCGCGTGCTGGTGGCGACGGACGTGGCGGCGAGAGGCCTGCACATCCCGAGTGTCAGTCACGTGTTCAATTACGATCTGCCTCAGGACCCGGAAGATTACGTGCATCGTATCGGCCGGACTGCCCGGGCCGGCGCCAGCGGCCACGCTATCAGTTTTGCCTGCGAGGACCATGCCTTCTCTCTGATGGATATCGAAGAGTACATTGGCCATGCGCTGACACGTCAGGAAATCTCAGAGGGCACGCTGGAGGCTCCGGCTCCGAACACCCGATCCGACCTCCGAAAATCCAGCGGACCTAAGGAACGCAAGGATGTAAAGGCCAAAAAGGATGAGCCGCGCCGGCAAGATCGCTCTACTCAAGATCGCTCTACTAAAGCGCAAGCAGAATCCGCGCCAGAAAAACCCGTTGATCACCAACCCGCGCCGGATTCGGCCGATAAAAGTACGGCCAGGTCGACGGCTCCAAGGCCCGCTGCTCTACGTCCGCCGAAAGCCACGCCGGCGGCGCCAAGCGCCCCGCCGCCGCGCCAGCGCCTGCGACCTAAGGTGGATATTCCTGCTGTAGGGTAAAGGCGAACCCATTGTCTTTTTGCTCAGCAGCACAAGATCCTTGTCTTCGTCTTCTTTAAAAACACATCAAGCGGTCACCCAGGATACATCTGGACTGCGCCGCTATCAGGACGTGATGGTGGGGTCGCGCAGCATCGGGACCACCCTTTACTTTGAGTGGTGCTCCTGGCTTGCGCCCATTCCAGGGGCTCTGGGTCTTATGTTGAGAAAGATCTTCTGGCCGCGTCTTTTCGGGCAATGCGGTTCGGGCGTGATGTTCGGCGCAAACATGATTCTCCGTCATCCAGGGCGGATTCGTATTGGCAGTAATGTCGTGTTTAGCGAAGGAGTGCTACTGGATGCCCGGCATACCACCGAACGCACCGCTATCCAGATCGGCGAGGAAGTCATCCTTGCCAACAATACGATGATCTCATGCAAGGAAGGAACGGTTACGGTGGGAGACCGTACCGGCATAGGTGCCTACACCATCATTCAGTCGGCTCAGCGCTGTCCCGTGACTATTGGCGACGATGCCATACTGGGACCGAGATGCTATCTCGTGGGCGGAGGCAACTATCAAACAGACCGATCCGATATGCCCATCGCCCAGCAGGGCATCCGCGCGAGTGACGGCTGCAGTGTCGGCACTGGCGCATGGCTGGGTGCCAATGTGTCCGTGCTGGATGGCGCCTGTCTTGGCGAGGGCAGCATCGCAGCGGCAGGTGCCGTCGTCGTTAAACCGGTGCCGGCGCGCGAGATCGTTGGCGGCGTACCGGCACGCACCATCGGCCAGCGCGACCAACACTGAGGTCAGCTTAAACGGCTCTGTTGCATGCAGAAAAAGACTCTTTTCCTGCTGCTGAAAATTTCGCTTTCAGTCGCGCTGATCCTCTGGATTACACACGACATCGCACTGGACTCGGTTTTTGCCGTCATCGCACAGTCCAATGCGTCCTTGCTGATACTGGCCTTCAGTCTCTTTTTTGTTGGCTACGTGATTGCCGCCTTTCGCTGGCGCACCTTGATCCGGGTGCAAGGCGGCGATGCCCCCATCTTCTTTTTAGTGCGCTCATTTATGGTCGCACTTTTTTTCAATAACTTTCTGCCGTCCACCGTGGGTGGAGATGTGGTTCGGATGTACGACTCGTGGCGCCTGGGTAACAGTAAATCAGACGCGGTCACTGTTGTGCTGGTCGACCGCTTTCTTGGCGTCATTGTGCTGCTGTGCTTTGCGCTGCTGGCGCTGATCTTTGATGAGGCAGTCGCTGGCGAGGTACCGTTCATCACGGCCTGGGCAGCAGCGGGTCTTGGGGGACTGGGTATCGCCACCTGGCTGATTCTGAAAATCCCGGCGTCGACCACGCAGATGCTCTCTTCGGCGAAGAACGGTGTGATGGCCCGGATTGGCGGCATGCTGGCGAAGGTGCTTCGCTCCTTTCAGGCCTACCGCCACGGGCGATCGGCAGTCCTGCGCGCATTGGGACTCTCGGTTCTGCTTCAGGTGAACGTGGTGGTCCACTTCATTTTAGTGGCCCGAGCCGTCGGCATTGAAGTCCCGGTGGAGTCCATGTTCCTGATCATCCCGGTTGCGATCTTTATCATGATGATGCCGATCTCCATCAATGCCATCGGGGTTCGGGAAACGGTCTTTGTGTTTCTTTTTTCCCTGTATGGCGTGCACAGCATCGAGGCCCTGGCCTTTGCCTGGATCGCTTACGGCTTCACCCTGCTGCAGGGTGTTCTGGGAGGTATCGTGTTTGCGTTGCGCCGGGAACGGCGCGCTGCCTGAATGGGATGTCAGCCGCGTTTGACTGCCGCCATAGTGAAGCAGTTAAAACGCAGGCCGAAGGGAATCCAGATCAACTGCGACAACCAGAGCGACAGCGGACCGGGCCTGGGAAACTGCCTGACGGTTTGCTGTTCTCCGTAAAGTCG
The DNA here is from genome assembly GCA_016845525.1 of Pseudomonadota bacterium. Lineage (GTDB taxonomy): Bacteria > Pseudomonadota > Gammaproteobacteria > Arenicellales > UBA868 > UBA868. The sequence goes on along the minus strand of JAERSQ010000083.1, from coordinate 8,459 downwards.
CTTGGACACGCTGTCCATACCGTCTGCCACGAGGCGCATTACCGGAAATCCGCTGAAGGTGGACCTGAAGGTCTGGTACTCCGGCAGCGAGAATGCGTAGAAGTAATCCCGGATGCGTAGCGGCGCAAATGCGCCCTTGAATTCAAGGTCGTTCTCATCAAACCAGCGCAGGACTTCCTGTCCCGTGTGCAGCGACTCGTGTGGAAAACCGAAGATGTCGTAGCCGATCTGTTTGGTGTTGAGTCCGTGATACCGCTTGTCCAGTTTGCGCAGGGTGCCGCCGAAAAGTTTTTCGCCCCACTCCACGCGCTTGTCGATATCGTCCCCGCCGAGCAGTTTGCACGTCTGCTGCTTGGTACGCAGGATCCGCCGGCTGTACTGACTGTAAAGACTGACGATGACGACACCCCCGGGGCGGGTGACCCGTGCCAGATGACGGAATCCCCGCAAGGGATCTCCGGTGTGGTGCAAAACGCCAACCGAATAACTGAAGTCGAAGTGGTTGTCGGGCAGATCACAGTTCAGGATATCCATCTTCCTGAAATCAACATGATCCGCCTGCATTTCGGCTTTGCGCTCGCGAGCCACCGACAGTGAGCCATCCGACAGATCAATGCCTGTGACGCTAGCCGCTCCATTCTTGGCGTACCACAGAGCATATTCACCAGTGCCACAGCCCATATCAAACACGCGTTTGCCCTCATAGTCCTCCGGCACGATGCCCAGGCACTTAAGGCGCCAACCCATCTCCTCGTCGGTACGCCGGTTAAGGGGCCAGGGGTTCTCCGAATACATCCCCACGACGGTTTCCTGAATCTTCTGAATTTCGGGGGATAACTCGTTAGCCGCCATATCTTCTCCTGAGGGCAATGCCGTAGGCACACAATCGCGGGACTGCTCCAGCGCCTAGTTCCGGCGGGTTTCTGTCCCGGGTCAACGGGAACAGCACAGAAATTAACGAAATAACCTGCGGTGCAGGTCACGCAGCGCGATTATACAGTCTGACAGGGGCTTACCCGGGGGCGATCGCGCGATGAACGGCACTTGAAACGCAGTCACATTCTGACTATCGTTACCGGCCCCGAGAAGACGGGCCCTTCCGGGAATCCTTACCGCAACCGCGCGGCTGCCTATCTTCAGGCTATGAACAACTCATTAACTTCAAAAGCCATCGGCGTCCTCCTTGCCCTCAGCGTCTCTGCTGCCGGTGCGACTCCCGACGTCAACTCAGGCGAATACTTTAACCAGCCCTATCTGGCCGGTATCAAGGTCGTGCCCGCATGGGATGCCGGCCTTCTTGGGGCAGGTGTGGTTGTCGCGGATCTTGATTCAGGGGTTCGCGCCACCCATGTCGATCTGGTGGGCAAAATCGCGCCGGGCGGTTATGACTTTGTCAATGACGACGATGACCCTGATGATGATGAAGTATCACTCACCTACGGACACGGCACTGCCTCTGCCGGAATTATCGTGGGCAACTGGAACGGGGTGGGAGTGGGGGGTATTGCACCCAGCGCACGGGTACTGCCGGTCAAGATAACCGATGAGAAAAACGAAACCAACGGCGCCCTCATCAGTCAGGGCGTTGACTATGCTACGGCCGACCCGAGCGTCAGGATCATCCTGCTCGAGGCGGTGGGTGCGTCAACCTCCGCAGAAGAATTTAATTCATTTGTTTCCGCCGTGGCGAAGGGGAAACTCATCATTGCGCCCTCCGGCAATGCGGGGCAGGCTGGGCCCTTCAATCCCGCCAGCAGTTTTGAGGCACTCGGCGGCGCGGGGCTGATTGTCGGCTCCCATAATGGCGCGGGCGCTCTCTCTCCTTTCAGCAATGGTGCGCAAGGTGTCGAGAGCAACTTCATTACGGCGCCGGGCCAGGGGGTTGTAGCCGCAGGCAACCGTGCCGACGACGCATATTTTCGGGTCAATGGTACCTCCATGGCCGCGCCCCAGGTGGCCGCGGCAGCCGCACTCATCTGGGGTCACTCACCCGGGCTCACCGCTGCACAGGTAGCCCAGATTCTGAAAACCACCGCGACGGATATCGGCGCGGCCGGAGTCGACAGCCGAACCGGGGTCGGAGCGCTTAATATCGAAGCCGCTCTTGCGCCCATCGGCATCATTACCGCCCCGGTAGAGGAGGACGAAACAGACGATTCCGAATCTTCCACTGAAGATGGTGAAGAGTCGGCGTCCGATGACAGCGAGGCCTCGGAGGACTCGACCGACTCAGAGAACAGCGGCTCAAGCGGCGGCAGTTCCGGTGGGGGAGCAGGCGTGGCGCTTGCTGCCTTGGTTGTCGGGGGTGTGGGTTATGCGCTTATCGGGAACAGTTCAGACCTTGAGGAGACTCTGGTGCTGGACGACTTCGGCCGCACCTATGAGCTCGACCTGGAAACCCGCGTCAGTGTGCGCAACCCGGGACCGTCGGCGAAGTCTGTGGTGCAGGAACTGGACACCGAGGAAGTCGGTGAGACCCTGATCGAGCGGAGCGACTTTCGAGTCAGCACGGTCTACTGGGCCGACCGCCCCAACGCGCTTTCTCCTTTAGATGACCCCCTGGCGAACGAACAAAGCAGTCCCGCTCGTATGCGTATCCAGACGACCCACGAGGGCAACCTGCATACTGCCTTTGGACTCAATCAACCCCTGACGCTTTTTGACCAGAGTTTGGACACACACAGTACGGCCGGACAACTCGCCGGCGGCTTTAGGTCAGACGCGTTTTCGAATCCCTTTTTCGGCTTCACTGCCGAGGGGTATCACGGCGCCATCGCCTATGCACCGAAACACGGTCTGCAATCGGGGCTCTCTTTCGCTTCTGTGGACGACGGGGATCGCTATGGCCTGCAAAGCGATACCTCCTCGGTTCATCTTGGAATTGCAGGAAATGCCTTTGGTGTCGGCGCAACGCTTGGCCTTATGGAAGAGGAAGGTAACCTGCTGGGCGGCGCTTCCGGCGGGGCCTTAAGCGCATCACGCGCCCAAACCTTCTTCACTGTGCTTCGGGGCCATCTCGACTTTGCCAAACACTGGTCGCTGATCGGTAAATACACGCACGGACTGACTTTTGCCGATGATTACGAAAAAAGCCTGCTCAGTGATTTTTCACAGATCGAGAGCAACAGTTGGGGAATGGGCCTTGCGGGACGGCATGTCTTCAGCCGGGGTGACCAACTGGGCTTTGGCGTGTCGCAGCCACTGAGAACGATTGATGGCGATGTGGAAGTCAGCACGCCTTACTGGGACCCCGGGCGCGCAAGAGTCGGCTTCAATTCAACACGCACCAGTCTGGTTCCGAACGGTCTTGAAACCAGTCTTGAGTTTTTCTACCGCAAACCGCTTGGCACGCGGGCCCAGTTCATCACCTACATGGTCGTGCGTGAAGAACCCTTGCACCGAAAAGAAAGCGGGCCGCAGGCCAGCGTGATCGGCGTTGTACGCTGGCGCTTCGGGTCTCGCTGACGCGGCATCAGGATACCTGTTACCCTTGCGCGTGACCCGGATGCGGTACACGGGCTGGCTCCATCGGTAGACAACATTGGTAAACCCCCAATCCGATTACTCCGCCAAGAAAGGCGCCCTGCTGGTGTTTTTCGCCTTTCTTGCCTACTACCTTGCCGCCGCGATGACCTTGCCGTACGGCGCCGGACCGGACTACGATGCCCATTTTGACGGCGCCCGCTTTATCTATACTGAGGGCAGGCTTGCCGTCCTGCCTGAAGATATCTCCAAGCTTCAGTTCACGGCCTATGGCTCGACTCGGGCATTGCGCCCACCTCTTTCCTATCTCGTTGCCGCAGCGGCCGCAAAAGGCCTTTCCTGGACGGGCATCGAGTTGCAGATGCTGTTTCGGGCCGGCTCGGCGCTGCTGTGTGCGCTGACGCTGGGCCTGGTCTTCTCGGCAGCAAATCGGTACCTTAACGACCGATGGCTGGCGCTGGGTGGCGCCCTGCTGGTCGGACTCTTGCCGCAGTTCGCGTTTATCGCCTCCCACCTTAACGACGACAGTGCGGCCATCTTCTCCGTTACGTTCCTGATCTACTGCCTGATCCGTCTGCTGCGCGAACCCGTCGGTCCGTCCCTGGCGTTGCTGACGGGGCTTGCCTTGGGGCTCGTGATCTTGTCCAAATTTACGGCCTGGCTGTTTCTGCCGGTTGCCGGATTGGCACTTATGCTGTTCGCCCGACCCCCGTCAGGACGATGGTGGCTATCCCTCACGATCGCGGGCGTCGGCATTATGCTGGGCGGCGGGTGGTGGATCGGTTTCAACATCTGGCATTACGGGTGGAGTGACCCACTGCTATTCAACATTGGCAAAACCATCAGCGCCCAGTTCATCAAGATTGATCCCGATCAGGTGCGCGGATTCGCTGCAGAAGGTATTTCCTTTGCCGATCTGGTGTTGGGGGATTACAAAAACTTTGTCGATGAGACACTGATCTCAGCCATTGGCAACCTCGACTGGCTGCGCCTGCGCCTCGGTTTGCCACAGTACAGCCTGTACACCTTTGTGCTGGCCCTCGGCATCATTTATGTCCCGGTACGATGGATAAGGGCCGCGCTCTCCGGCTTGCGGGGCAGGTCTCAAACAGATTCGAGGCGGCTGTTGTTTGACAGTTTGCTGCTGCTGGCCATTGTCTTTCAGTTTCTTATCTACGCCCTGTATGAGTGGCAAAAGGAAGTGCAGGTTCAGGGGAAATACCTGCTGCCGATCGTGATCTGTCCGGTTGTTCTGTTTCTTTCCTGGGTGCGGGATGTTTCTCTCTCGGAGCCTTTCAGGCGCTGGCGGCCTGTTCTGGTATTTGGCTCAACGCTTGGCGGAGTTCGCGTTCCGGTCCTGCTCGTGATTGCGCTCGGTACCGTGGTCGCTGTACATGTCGATGGGCTGCGCCGTTTCGTCATCCCCTATTATGATCCGCCGACCCGGGTACTGGGTCTGGCAGGGTTTGAGCCGCTCGATCTCACCACGACCGCCGCTATCGCCAGCACCTCCGATCTGGAACTGACCGCAGACGATGACGGCTGGCACATCCATACCACCACCAAAGACAGCCAGATTGAACTTGACGCCTCGGTGTGCCGATACTTTCAGGCCAACAATCTCATCCGGATCCGCATGCATAGCAGCGGTCCCGGCACGCTGCAGCTCTTCTGGAGCAACGGGGCGGGCTTTGCTGACCGGATGGGCGAGTCATCCACCACGGCCAAATTCGATTCTGGAGAGAGCGCCCTGATGCTCGCTGCCGGAATCGATGACTGCAAACGGCTTCGCCTGGACCCCACCAATTTAAGCGGCCAGGATATTGTGCTGAGGTCGATATCCGTAGCCCCGCTCTCAATCACCCGCAGACCGTACTATTTCCGCGTGTTCAAATCCCGCGGTATCGCTGATTGAGGCCTTGCGGCCGGCGCAACCTCACTACTCGGTAAAGATATCCGGCCAGTTATCGTTGCCGCTGTGGAAAGTCAGGCGCAGCGCCTGATCAGCAGGCTCGCCTACCGGCCAGAGGAAAATCTCATAGTCCGCCACATCATGCTCATGGCCGCCGGCGCTGGCCCCCAGCACAAGGTACCGTCCATCCCGGTTTAATTTGGGAAAATACTCATGGCTGAATGGCGCGGGAAGATCAAGCCAGGGCACAGCGGCACCCCCACCGCCTTCACGGCGATATACCTGGTTCTGCATCACACCGCCCTTGCTGATCCAGTAGACGAACCGGTCTTCGGGCGCCCAGGTCAAATGACAGCCGTCACCTGTTTCGCGCAACGTCCCCGTGGCGTCAAGAATTGCGGTCATACGCCGCGAACCCCGAAGGGTCACCGCCAACTGCTTCCGATCCGCACTCAGAGAGGGCTCATACAGCGTTACCCCCGCGGGCAGTCCTTTCTCTGCCGAACGGAATAATACGCGCTCCTTCCCGGTTGACAGATCCCGCTCGACAAACTCAACACCGCGCCGTTGAAAAAACACAGACTTTCCATCTGTAGACCAGGTTGGCGCACCGGCGTACTCGGCAAGCAGATGTTCGCGCCCGGTTTTGAGGTCGAGCAGGTAGACATCCCAATTAACGAGATCGCGCAACGATACCCAAGGCTGCCGTGAGCGCATGAAAACAATAGCCCTTCCGTCAGGAGAGATTCGCGGGAAAGTTTCGGTATGGGGATGATCCGTCAGGGGGCTGATGTGCCGATCCTGAAGACGCATCCTGAGAATATCGTGATTGCCGTACCGGTTTGAACTCCAGACAACCCAACCCTGAACCCCGTTCGGCATCTTCACGGAGGCGGCCTGAGGCGTTGTGCTTGCCCCGGCCGGAGGCGCCACCTGGGACCGCACAGAGCGAACCCGATCCAGCTGGTAAACCAGTAAACCTGCTGCCAAGACGAGGGCCAGCGCTGCGAGCCCGGCATGGCCCCATCTGCCACCGGATGGTGCGGACACGCTGGCGTTTTCACGGCGTCGGTGATCTGCCCCCGAGGGACTGATGAGAAAAAAGACAACCAGGCAGATTCCGCCGATCGCATAGTCCAGTATCTGGCTAGCGATATGTACCGTCAGCAACACCAACAGAGCCAGCGCCAGGGGGTACCCCAGCAGACCCAAAGCAGCTGCACCGCCCGCTTCATAAGCCCCGAAACTCATCAGGGTCGGTATCGGCAGACTGGCCCCCACTTCCGATGCGACCAGTGCCGCGACAACATCGGTCACAGCCGCAGTACTGCCCTGCAGACCCGGACCGGACAGAACAGCGAAAAAAAGAAGCACGAGGCCGCCGTATTTGAGAACACGGATCACCACCGTAATGGCGAGCGCCCTCCCCAGCGTCCCGGCATGCCGACACTGGTTCAGGGCATCTGAAATATCCGCCAAGAAAGCAACGGGGCGACGCATCCACGGCCGATCCGCTCCTATGGTTTGGAACCAACGCACCAACACCCGAAGACCCGGCCACAGAACGAAAACAGCAAACACACTCAGCAGGGTCACAAGCAGCGCAGCCGGCAACGAACCCTCCCGCAGGGCAGGTCCGGTCAGGGGTAACAGCGTAACTCCTACAAGCACAGGGATGAGCACCACGATATCGAGCAGCAAGCTAAGTGCTACCGCGGCCAGGCCTGAAGCGACCGGAGTGGCGCAGGCGCGTTTCAGCATCCCGACAAATACCAACTCGCCGATTCTGGCTGGCAGCAGGTCCACCACCATGTTGCGCACTGCCGTTACCACAAGCAAAGGAACGAAGCGCGTCTTCGGTGCGCCGGTTCGGGTATCCACCAGCACACGGTAGCGTACGGCGCGGGCGAGCGTATTCGCTATAACGATCAGCGTGTACAGCCACAGCACTTCGGGCGGGATAGCCTTCAGCGACTCAAAAACCATTGCCAGATTCACCTCACTGCCGGTGCGCTCCACCAGATACATGAGGCCAGCCATCAGGAGCAGTGAGGAAGCCATTCCTGTCATCAGGCGCAAAAGACTTCGCCTGACAACCATTGCGGACTGTCGCCTCATCATTTGATTATCCCATGCCCAGGGTCCACCAAAGACCTTACAATCTGTCTATCCCCGACCCCGGCGCTCTGTCTGGATCTCTGGTCCCGGGGCACCCATGAACCTTCTCAACTGACGATCTCACCACAACATGTGCGGAATTGCGGGCATCCTGAGCCCAGACCCTGAACAGCGGAACCTCATCGAGACCATGGCCCATTCCCTGGTGCACCGGGGGCCGGATGACATGGGGTTTTTCCGGCACGGTCCCATGGCGATGGCGCAGACCCGCCTCAGCATCATCGATCTCGCAACCGGTCACCAGCCGATTCTGAATGAGGACGATACGCTGGTGCTGGTATGCAACGGGGAGATCTACAACAGCCCGACACTTCGTGAAACCCTTATCCAAAAGGGTCACCGCTTCCGCACGCGCACGGATGTGGAAGTCATCCTGCATCTTTACGAGGAACATGGCGATGACTGCGTCAAACATCTGCGGGGGATGTTTGCGTTTGCGCTCTGGGATCGTACACGCGAGCGCTTGCTGCTCGCTCGTGACCACATGGGCCAAAAACCCCTGTTCTACAGTACTGCCTCAGGCGCCTTCTCTTTCGCTTCCGAGGTCAAGAGTCTGCTCGCCTCAAGACTCGTCGAGCCGCAGATGGAACTGGAAGGACTGTGGCACTACATGTCACTGCGTTTCATGCCTGACGAGTTCACGTTCTTCAAGGATATCCACAAACTGCCTGCGGGCAGCCGCCTGGTATTTGAGAACCGGACGGTCAAGGTGGACCGCTACTGGGATATCGACTTCCTGAAAAAACACCCCGGCTCCGAAAGGGAGATCGAAGAAGGGCTGCATCAGACCCTGCGAGAGACCGTGGAGTCGCATATGCTGAGCGATGTGCGGGTCGGCGCCTTCCTGTCGGGCGGTATCGATTCCGGAACGGTCTCAGCAATGATG
>JAERSQ010000082.1 GCA_016845525.1 Pseudomonadota bacterium | reverse complement strand
AAAAACTGAACACCGTCTTAAGTGGATTAGCAGCCTCATTTCATGCAGTCTAATGCATATGAAACAGGAGCTAATCATGGCAAAACGACCCCGTCGTAATCATTCATCGGCCTACAAGGCCAAAGTGGCGCTGGCCGCGATCAAGGGCGATAAAACCCTCGTTGAGTTGGCCGAACAGTTTGATGTTCACCCCAATCAGATCACCCAGTGGAAGAATCAACTGCTCGAGCGCGCTGCGGAGGCATTCGATGGTCCCGGCTCGAAAGAGCCGCCCATTGATGTGAAAACGCTGCATGCGAAAATCGGGGAATTGGCTCTGGAGAATGATTTTTTAGAAGGCGCGCTCACCAAGGCCGGCCTGCTGAGCGCAAAAAGATGATAAATCCGGAACACAAACTGTCTTTGACAAAGCAGGCCGCTGCACTCGGTATCAGCCGCGGCAGCGTTTACTACCTGCCAAAGCCACCGAGCGAGCGTGGTCAGGCGCTGATGAATCGTATCGATCGGCTGCATCTCGAGTCACCCTTCGCCGGCGCTCGCATGCTGCGAGATCTGCTCAATGGCGAGGGTTTCAAGGTCGGCCGTAAGCAGGTGGCCACCCTGATGCGGAAAATGGGCATTGAGGCCCTGTACCGCAAGCCCAGGACCACGAAACGACACCCAGAGCATCGGGTATACCCGTATCTGCTCCGGAACCTGCCGATTACCCGCGCCAACCAGGTCTGGGCGATGGATATCACCTATATCCCGATGGCGCGCGGGTTTGTCTATCTCACGGTGGTGATGGACTGGTACTCGAGGCGTGTTTTGTCGCATCGGATTTCGATTACGATGGACACCGGCTTTTGCCTGGACGCGCTCGAAGAGGCAATTCGAAAGTATGGCAAACCTGAGATCATGAACACCGACCAGGGCAGCCAGTTCACTTCTCTGGCCTTTACCCGGTACCTCAAGAACAACGACATAAACATCAGTATGGATGGCAAGGGTGCCTGGCGGGACAACGTATTTGTCGAACGGCTTTGGCGAACGGTCAAATATGAGCATGTTTATCTGCATGCTTACGATTCCCCGAGCGAAGCAAGACAGCAGATCGCGCATTACTTCGATTTCTACAATCGGCGCCGGCCTCACTCGAGGCTTGACCGCCAAACTCCGGATCGGTTCTACTTTGAATCGCTGTCCTCGAAAGCGGCGGCATAACTGGTGGCTGGGCATCCACTTAAGAATGGATATTCATTGTTCAAAGAAACGGGGCCACCTCTGTCTCCTGAAGCAGTTGTTGAGATCCTAGATGTTAAAGGCGTTGAAAGGATGGTTAAATGGCTCGACTCAGAACTCGAGAAATTTGGCACGAATAGACAATTTAGCAGTCATGAAGAATTTCTAGAGGCATTTAGAACCGAGTTTAAGGATCGTAAATCGCATACTTTGGCTCTTGCAACAATGGTATCTGGAGTCGATCCTCTACGCTGGCAGAATCTGATTGAGGAGATTCTGGATGACTACTTAGACAGGATCGTTATTGAGCGAAGGAGAAGTGAACGCAAGAAGCATGCGGAGGACATTCATAACTTTATTTCAATGTTTGTCTTTTTTACTGCATTACCCGCCCATCTTGGCTTAGCTTATGAACAATCGGCTTACAAATCTCGAAAGAGAAGAACGGAAATGCTTGCCAGGCGAAACGAACAAATACGGAAGTATTCTGAGTGGCGAATAAATGCCATGACTCCACTATCAAGTAAAGCCAAGTTGTATGACGATATTCGTGGCCATTTTGGTTTATCAATTGGTGATCGCCAATTGCGTAAGATTTTGAAGCGACAGTAGGTATATCCTTTCACATTATTGGAAATTCCGGATCAAGTTCCGGAACTCTATTCAGAACTTCCGCTATAAAGTTTTACTTCCACCCCTATCAATATCCACAATCACTCCATCACTTCTACTGGCATTGGTATCCAGTGGAGGTTATCGAACACCGACACGCATGGAGTGACATATGGACTACTCAGATTTTGTCCCCCTCCGGGAAGCTAAAACCGATCCCGACATCGGTCGGTTCCTAAGGAATCGGAACACCCTCTACTGGCAGATCCGAAACCGTAATACGAACGGCTTGGCTGCTACCCAGGCCGTCACGAAAGGACCGGACGGAGAGTGGTGGATCAACAAACCAGTGTACTTTCAATGGTTCGTAGGGGATCTGGGGAGGGCTGATGAAAGTTGATCCCAAAACAAAAGCCCCCGAGGTGCTGCAACACCCCGAGGGCTGGATCGTCTCGATAGGCTCGGAGACTGCAGACCCAAGAGGGCCGGCTCCATGAAGGGTATCCCGGATGACAATTGGGTGCAAACATTGGATGCGCCTGACCTTCAAACGGAAAGCCTGGTCTCCCCCGGACCCTGGCTTGATCATTTACATGAGTGGTCAACTTCAGCGCTGCGGGAACTCGCGGAAGAAATTCACTCCCTCCACTGTCCGATATTTGAGACACTGACCGACGAGTTGCATCGTCGTGATCCTCCGCCCAAGGACGACCTTCCGGCGAACACTTTTCTCGCCCGGGTCAGATTAAGACTGGGGTTGAGTCAGGCAGAACTCGCAAGAAACCTCTCAATGAGCCTTGCAACGCTAAAATCGGTCGAATCGGGGAGACGGCTGCTATCAACTCAAAAGGCCTGGGTCCTGATCCGTTTTGCCCGCTCCCGGGATTACCGCTGGCACCGGGGTGCCGATGAACAGTTCTGGGATCTCAACCTGTCCGAAGACATCCCCAAAGGCGATATCCTCTGGAAGCCGGTGGCAGGCGAGCACAACCCGTACGGAAACTATTCCAGGGACAAGCCATGAGGGGGTCGAGGGACCCCTTGAATACCGCCTCAGGGACACTGTATTTGCGGGGTTTTTGTTGCCAGACGGTGTACAACCCGGTGGTGTAGTACCACTTTGTACACTTATTGGGGTTCTACGCATGGGTAGCCGAGCAAGAACCCGCGGTCGTCGTCTCGATGATCGTGAGACACTGTTCAGTGAGCACGAGCCCTATGGGGCGGTGTTTCACTGTGTCTACCTCTCCGATGCGTACCGGGAGTCCTCTTCCAAGGCAAAGATCCTCCTTTTTGACCTCACCTACCAGTACCGCGGCAACAACAACGGCCGCCTGGTGCTTTGTCCGAATGAAAAAGACCTGAAAGATGGATTGACACTAATCGAACGGACTGGGCTCTCAGAGCCATCAATTTATCGTGCCGCGGCAGAGCTCGAAGTCCGGGGTCTTATCGTCTGCACGCGTAGAGGCAACTTTGCAAGAAGAGTGTCGCGCTATGGGATTACCTGGGCTCCGATGGATAGAGCCGAGTTTGATTTTGCCTTTCCCCTCAGTTTCGAAAGGCCGCTTCATTGGTGGCGGAGAGGTCCGCCTGACTGGTATTTGGCTAAACTGAAGATCGCTTCACGCACCCACCGGATGGTGGCGGAGAAAATCTGCGGTAGTCACACAGATAACCAGGACGGATCAACAGTTATCACCGAGATAACCGAAAATCACCAATAGTCGTCACAGAGATGACTGCTGTCCGGTTTCCCGGTTATCTCTGTGACAGTCCTTTGTATATATCTTTCCCGCAGGGGCCGAAACATTAGATAACCTTGTAACGGCCGCGGGAAGGCCAGGAGATGCTGGATATGCAGACTGGTTGGATGTGAGATGGGTTTTGGTGGCGTAAACCTTTAAGACACATCCAAATCCCATATCGATAGAATCTGCACCTACCCACACGCCCTCAAAAGGCCTCCAAACCACCCCAAATCCACTAATTCCAGCAAATCCCTGGGTTACCACTTTCCCCTGGAATAGCCGAGGCTCAGTGTTGGTATATCGCAACATAACGGCTCCCAGGAGTCCTTCCAAACGGTGGGAGCAGTGATTTCAACAACTTACAGGCAACCCGAAGTTCGCATAATCGGCAGAACGTTAAGTGGCGTGATCGCGTTTGGGCGTGTCTCCCACAAACCACTCAATACGGGCTCGATATTGGGCCGGAAAGTTTTTGCGTTTGGCCATCTAGACCCCCCGGTACACCCCTTGGATGTAACGGAATGGATGCGGATCAAGTGTCCCTACACCGGGGGAAGTGAAATGGTCTGTGCGGGTAAAGAAACGGCTTGTTTGTACCGATAAGTTCATTTGAGCCTTGGGGCATAAGACTGTTCAGGATCGCCGAGTTCGCGCTTGTGATAAGACGCCCCCAGGCGTAGCATCCTGATCGTGCCCGACAACACCAATACGCTTTTCTTCCCGCCCTATGTCTATGCCGGCAGTTGGGTGGCGGGTGGTGTATTGACCTGGCTATGGCCGCTACCCATCAGCAAGGCTTACCCGTGGCTGTGGGGGGTGGCGCTGGTGCTTCTGGCATTCGCCATCGTTACCGCCGCTATCCGGGAACTTGCCCACCACCAGACCACCCACAAGGTGAGTGAAGCCACCCGGGCCCTGGTCACGAGTGGCATCTATCGCCACAGCCGCAATCCGATCTATCTCGCCGGGGCGATCCTCTCACTGGGCTTTGCCCTGATGGCCAATTCCTGGTGGCTGGTGGCGGCGCTCGCCGTGGTCCTCGTCCTGATTCAAACCGGGGTGATCCACCGTGAGGAGGCTTATCTTGCCCGAGCGTTTGGCAGCAGCTACCGGGACTATACCGCCCGGGTGCGGCGGTGGCTGTAACTGCAGGAGACACGGATATGGGAAATATCACCTTTCAGCAACACCTTCGGGTCTACATCATCGTGAATGCGGTATTGCACGCAATCAACTTTGCCGGGGGTGAGCGTGGTATCGGCGGAGAGGATTTCTACTACTGGGCCTTCTGGCCCTTGCTGGGCTGGGGCATCGGGCTCTATTTTCACTGGCTGTCGGAGAAAAACGAGGCGAACAAGACTTGAGCCAGATAATGCCCATCCGATTGTCACCTCCACACCATCGCCTGACCATTCTCCGCCCCGATAATGAGACTTACGCCTTAAGGATCCTGTAACCGCATTGCACTGACCATTCCGCGTTACATCCTCCTCAATTTATAAGTCCTTTCGGCGTCTCCTGGAGAGATTGCGCCCGCCTCAGGCGGGCTTTTTGTTTGTGAGAACAGGGTCAGGCTGCACGGGTATCAGCCAGGCAAGCCCCCGCCGATCTGTACCCGCTCCCAGGGCAGCGCCGGATTGGTGAAGTGCCCGAACCGGGCGATCTCGACCAGATTGCCGCAATTGGTAAAGTGCTCACCCGAAGCGAGAAGCGAGAGATCAGTGAGGCTTTCCCATTTGCTGGGTGGAAGAGATTTCCGGTTAGCAGTTGTGATGGACACAATCCGGGCTGTCCGCTCGCCCGGAACCCAGCCCAGGTGGACCAGCGCCTCGGACGCCACCCCGGTCATCACCACGGTCTTGGCAAGACGCCGTGCATGCAGGGCACCGGCCCGGTCGGCCTTGAAGAAGTCCTTGCCGGATAAAGCACCCCCGCCTATGGGGACTCCTGGCCCATAGGCATCGATCACGAGTTTCTTGCCGGAAAGACCGTTATCCCCTTCGGGCCCCCCGCGGTCAAATGCCCCGGCACCGTTCACCTCGATCTGCTCTGGCACTGCCTCATCCAGCCCAGGGAGTTCCGTGGCGAGTTCCGCAAGCGCCTCACCCAGCGTGACCCTTGCCGCACGGTGCAGGGCAACCTCATCGGCCCCGGCCTTCTGCTGAAGCGAGCAGGAGAATGTCTCCAGCGCATAGCGGTGATCGTCTTCTCTGATCGTAACGAGGACCTTGCCATCAGGACCCAGATTGAGCTCAGGGTGCACCTCGCGAAGGCTTTGCAGAGTTCTGCCTATCCGGTTGGCAAGCCAGTGCTCGACCGGAAGGTAATTGGCCTGCGGGATGTCAACCGCGTATCCCGTGCAGATACTCTGATCATCCGCCAGGCTACGAAACTCTGCCTCACCGTCTTCCAGGGGCCCAAGGCAAAGGTCTGCCGCCATCTCAAGATCCTCAGGTCCCGGAAACCACGGGGTGCCGTAGCCGGCCGTTTGATACACCCCGCGGACGAGGGCATCCGTATCGATGCGCTCTGCACCCATACAGGCGATCCGTCCGGTGATATAGACCCTGTGCCGATGCGCCGCGACCTCCACTCCGACGAGCGCCCGCTTTTCAAGACGGCCTGCCGCCTGTACCAGGGAATCGGCGATCGCATCACAGAGTTTGTCCGGATGACCGGGGAATACATATTCGGCTGTATGCAGGGCTGTTTCCATGTCTTCGTTCCTCATACGGGGAGGTGGGCGGTATAGCGGGCAAGGCCCTTAAGATCATCAAGGTGGATGTTTTCGCCGGCAAAGGCGACTGCCAGGCGGGCCTTCTTCATGGTGGCAAGAACACCACCGGCAGGCTTTCCAACCCAGCCGTCGGTGATGATCAAGGCCCGGCGTACACGCTGCTCATGCATATGCCGGGCAACACAATCAATGTCCGTGCCGCCGGTGGAATGCTTCACCCCGTGACGGAGGGCCTTGTGGGAGATGTCCATGATCTCGGTTGAAAACAGGTGCACCCGGGGATGGACCCACGCGCGGCAGTCCAGGATCGCGCCGTAGATGACACCCTCAAGGCCGTCCATGCTGCCCGAGACATCGACATAGACGTGGACTTTCTCTCCCGAGCGGGTGGAGCGGCGGGTAAGGGTCTCGCCCGTGTAGAGCATGGGTTTAACCCCAAGGCTTTGCAGCACCGCAGTCCGCCGCTCCATGGCGGGCACCGGAGAGATAACCGGGCTTGCAGACAGATCAATGCGGCGCACCGCTCCGCCGCCGCTTTGTCCGCCTGCTTTTTGCAGCAGACGACGCAGGATGCTGCGCGGGTGGGGCTTGCTCTCGAGGTTCACTGTCGAGGCTTTGAGAAGGTCCGCCAGGGAGCGGCCCCGGATCGGGTCCGGCGGCTGGGGCCAGCGCTCCACCGCCTCCCGTACCACATCAAAGAGCACCGGAGCCCGGTGTTCGAGCTGACCTTGGGTTGACTCGCCCTGATGACCGCCGAGAAGCGGCACCCCTTCGACCGATTCACCATCAAGGCACTTGGGCAGAATGTCAAAGATTTCCTTGTAGGTGGCACCGGCAGGGGCATAAAGCGCGCGGTACACCTCGGCGGTCTTCTCCTTGTCCGGTGATTCCAGTTTTCTGATCCCGCCGGGCAGCCGTCCGGCCCTGCTGTCCCGCCATCCCGGCGGCGGGCGCAGCAGGCACTCGGGAAACCGTGCACCACTGTAGTAGTCGGTCAGGAATGCGGTGTGCTCAGGGGCCGGGAACATCCTTGAGATGAGCGCGTTGATCACACAGTCAAAGACGAAGTTCTGTACCGGGGTCGCTGCCGGGAACAGCGTGGTGTGCCCGAGCAGCACATGGTGCAGTTCATGCATCACCAGCATCAGCAGTTTTTCAGGGGTATTGGCATGCGCCTCTACAAAGCCGGGGTTTACCAGCAGTCGCGGTGCCGCGCGGCACTCAACGGCTGCAGTGGGAACGGTATCCGTCTCCTCGATATCCACCAGTCTCAGCAGGGCGCCGAGCGCGTAGTTGCCGCTTGGAAAGCAATCCAGAATCCGCTCGGCGATGGTGCTCATGCCTCACCCTGCATCCTGTCGATAAACACCTGCGGCACAATCAGAGAGATACGAACCCGCTCGAGCAGCACACCCAGCCGGGGTGTCTTGGCTTTCAGCCAAACGGCTTCTGAGGACTTGGTGAGTACCGAGAGCACTGTCAGCGGATCGGTCAGGGTCAGGGGACCGGCCCCTGTACCCTCAGTAACCGCCGCCCCGTCAGGAAGGGCAAGTTCCCGGGTACGGGCCTCAATGCGGCTGATCAGCATCTTCTCGGCGCCACGTTGTCTCGGATCGATACCGGCAAGCGTCAGGAGTCTTTTCCGGCTGACGGGCGGGCGTACACCGGCGAGGCGAAAGGTCACCATTGCGGCGCAGGCGGTACGGTCAGAAACGCGGGTGACATCCGGTGCGGCAACGAGATTCCCAAGGCCGATATAACTGACCTTGGACCTTGGCGGCGCCGACATGTTGCCAAGGCATGGTGTCCGGTCAGTCATGGGCTTCAAGAGCGCCTCCCGCGAGTCTTCGGTCTGCCTCATGCCAGTTACCGAAGGCCGCCTCTGCCTCCTCAGCTGAGGTGATCTCGCCGCGTGCAAAGGCCGCCGCCAGGCAGTTGGCGGCAAGGTGCGCGCGGGGCTCAGCCGGGTCCAAACGGGAGAGAAGATTCCGGATCGCCTTCCAGGTCCGAAACCGGGGGCTGGCGGCATGCAGCGTCTCCGAGAACTCAACGGGGACGGCAACGCCCCGGTAGATCGTGGCAATCTCTTCGGCAACTGCGGCATTCAGCCGGCCGAGTGCCCCGCTTTCAAATACGTGGACAATCGCCGCCTCCCGGGCACCCGGGGGCAGTTGTGCCACCCCATCGGCAATAATGCCGGAGAGTTCTCCCTTGGGGAGCCTAGGTGCGGCAACAGCCAGACGGATGCGCTCGACCGGATCAGCCGCTGTCAGGATGTAACGCAGCGGATCGGCAGGCTTGATGGCCGCAAGACGCCAGGCCTGCTTGTGTGCCGCAAGCACCTTGGTGCGGGAGACGGCAAGCCCTTCCGCCCGTTGCGGCAGAGCGTTCACCAGCGCGAGCCATGCCGAATCTGCAGGTTTTGCAGCCGGGTCAAGTACCAGAGCCGCTGCATGCACGCTGATGACCGAGCGCAGCAACATACCGCCGCGCCGTGGGCTGAGCGCGATTCCGGCCTGGGCCAGAAGCGCCATCAGGGTGCGGATATAGATGGCAAGCCGTTCCCCGAGTGCGGTGTGCAGTGCCGTAAGGGATGCCTGCACCGTGCGAAGAACTGAGGCAAGTTCTGCTGCCGCGTCCCGGTCCCAGTCATCCGGATCGGCGAGAATCACGGCAGCCTGTTCAGTGTCGCTAAGGCCCTTCCACTCCGGCATCTCCACAATGAAGCCGAAGCGGTCGGCAAGGGCAGTGTCAAGGGGTTCGGAACCTGCGTACCCGGTCTCGTCATCATCGACAGCCGGCGGGTTCATCGCCGCCCAGCGGAAGCGGAGATCTTCCAGCAGCAGACCCTGCACCCGCCGCTCGTGAATGATCGGGAAGAGCTTGTTCTGCATCTCCGGGCGAGAACGGCTGATCTCATCGAAGATCACCGCGCCTGCCCCCCAGATGGTTGCCGGGGTCTGGGCATAGTGGAGGGTCCCGTCAGCTCCTGGCACGGGAAATCCGATTAGGTCATCAAAGTTGACAAGACTCGCGTTGTAGTGCCGGCAGACGAGCCCCAGTGCCTCGGCAATGCGGGTCAGGAGCAGGGTTTTGCCGGTGCCGTGCGGGCCGATCAGCAGCAAAGGCATCTCGCTTGCCAGGGCCGCCACCATTACCGGTGCGAGACCGTCAAGCCCGAAAAGCCCAAGACGCGAAAGCAGTGAGGGTGGTTCGCGGGAAGGCGCTTCGGTCACCCCCTCGGCGACGGCGGCAAGAGCGTTCACAGGTGACACCGGCAGTGTGCTGGCATCCGCTGGGAGTCCTGCATGGTCTTAACTCCTTATGCCCTGTCACCGGTATTGCGCCAGCGGGTCTTACAGGGCAGAGAAGACCAACCAACGCTTTAACAGAATTTGTTAACCGCCCTGTAAGTTGTTGCTTAAACCGGCGGTGTGCGGGCACAAAAAAACCCGCCTGACGCTTATCGCCAAAACGGGCTTATCCCCTTTTAGCGGTATTTATATGGCGCCCGCAAGCAGTCAAATCGGCGCAGGTGAATAATACCTGGATCGGACGGCTTTGTCCCCCCTTAAAGATGGTGACTTAGTGGCGTTTACCCCAAGCCAAGAGACTTTCGGCAAACCTCTTTGGGCGGGGACTCCGGCTATCGTGCTGCCTACCGGAATAACAGGGGGGAGGGGCTTCAAATAAAAGAGGGGACAGCGTTACGAGTAACCCTGTCCCCCGGAAAGTTTACCAGACTTTCTTCGTGTCATCCCCGTCGGGACTGGGGTAAGTCATTTAACCCCATCCAAGATAGCAACCGGAATAAACCAACTCCTATCGGGACACGCAAAGGTAAATTAGCACGCCTTCTCCCCGCGAGTTCTGATCAAGATCAATTTTGTACACGTTAATGCTCTTCCCGCTGGGGGCAAAGGGGGTTAGATCAGGGTGGTCAGAACCCCCTTCCGCTTAAGGGGTGCTGCCAGGGGATTCCACCATAGCAACCCGTCTGCCGGGTCCAACCGGCGGGTAGAAAATGCGCTATGATGCCTCCTGGACGATCGACCACAGGTATCTTTTATTTACCCAAGGTCGGAAAAGCATAGAGCCCAATAGGGCTCCCGAGCGCGACCAAAATACTCTTTATTAGACCTTAGTCGATCGTCCCGCCAGGACCCCTGTTGGAGAAATCTCGCAGGGGTTTTGTTTATGGCTGCGGTTACGGGGCCGGGGAAGCGCCAGGCGGATCATCGATGGCCTGTCTTAGCATCAGGCTTCGGGCAAATTCGACCGGAATCCCGATATTCGATCCACCGAATTCAGTCATTATTGCCGTGTTGATGGCAATCACCTCGCCCTCCAAGGAAAACACCGGTCCGCCGCTGCCCCCTTTGGCGGTTTCTGCATCGTAGACAATGACATCACGGCCCACCTGGGCAACAATCCCACGGCTCGCCAAGGGTTGCACCAGTCCTTCCTTTGCCAGCTCGGCTGCGAGCTCCCAGAAGCTGATTGAATCTCTGACATCGATGTTTGCTATGAACTCGGTACTCGCACGAACCAGCAGCGCTCGAAGACCGGTAGGGTAGCCGAGCAAGACGACTTCCTCACCTGGCGTGACACGTTGATGGCTTAACATTAAGGGATGCCTGTCAGGAATGAGATCCGGCGCCCTTAAGAGTGCAATATCCATTGATTCGTGCATCCGCTCGACTTCCACATTGATACCCTGTCGGTCCTGTGGGCGGTATGCAAGCATTTTCCGGATAAGCGGCTGCAGGCCGAGTTCGAGCATGCGCTTACTGGCTGAATGACGTTCCCAGGGTTCAACAACGTGACGGTTGGTTAATATCGATCTACCATCATCCGAGAGAAATGCTGTCCCGGTGAAGTTGACCTCCAACTCGGGTCTCTCACCTTCCAGACTGACCGTGGGGTGACCTGCCATGTTCCGCTCAACCCGCCCCTCACTGTCCACTGCGCCTTCCTTCCCTTCGTCTGCCTCGGGATCAAACTGTCGTAGGATAAGAAGCGTATTGCGTGATCCTTCGTAATCAAGGAATTCTTCAAGTCCGTCTAGTGCTCTAACGGCAATTCTATTTTGCTTCCACTTCGACTTAGGAAGCTTTTTCCGCGCCCCAACGTGTCAAGTCAATCAGCATCAAATCCGGGTGATGCCATGTATGACCCGTGGCATTATGCGGCGGAGCAGGGAACCGCCCGTCTGCATTGGGTTCCCGCCAATTCGGCTGACCCTCCAAAAGGACGCCATGACAGGAAGCGCAATGCTCCCCGTAGATGACTTTTCCCATGGCGACCCATTCCGGATTGTCCGGCATCAGATGCGCCTCGTCCGAGGGGCCGATCCGGTCCTTGAAATAGGTCACCGCAAAATGCGCACCCACGGTGACAATGGCCGCCACGGTCAATAGTTTTACAAATATCAGTCCAGTGCATCTTGTCCTTTTCTTCACCAGCCAGCCCGTCGATGATCGGGCAGTCTGGGCGGTGATCGCCGGCGCAATGATCGACCAGATGCTTCAACGTGCCATGGAGCGATTGAAGCTCCTCGATTTTGGTTTCGATCTGCCCCAGGTGCTCCTGAGCGATCGCTTTCACATCAGCACTGGCGCGGGCATCGTCTTCGTAAAGCGAGAGCAACGTCCGGCAGGCGTCGACCGAGAACCCGAGGCCCCGCGCCCGGTGAATGAAATTCAGCTTGTGGCAATCGATCTCGCTGTAGACCCGGTAGCCGTTTCCCTGGCGTTTCGGCACGACCAGTCCGATCTCTTCATAATAATGAAGGGTCTTAACCGACATCCCGGTCGCGTTGGCGGCGTCACCTACATTCATCTTACTTCTCCTCAATCGAAACGGTTCGCAGGCGCAGGGCGTTACCGACGACGGAAACAGAGCTAAGGCTCATGGCGGCGGCAGCGAAGATTGGCGAAATCAGTATTCCGAAGACGGGATAGAGAACGCCCGCTGCGACCGGCACACCCGACGCGTTGTATACGAGCGCGAAGAACAGGTTCTGCCTGATGTTGCGCATGGTTGCCCGCGCCAGTTTCCTCGCCCGAACGATCCCGTTCAGGTCGCCCTTGACGAGGGTAAACCCGGCGCTCTCGATGGTGACATCGGCGCCCGTGCCCATGGCGATGCCCACATCCGCTTGGGCCAAGGCCGGCGCGTCGTTGACGCCGTCTCCGGCCATGGCGACTTTGCGGCCCTCAGCCTGGAGTTCCTTTATGATCCGGGCCTTGTCTTCGGGCAGGACATCAGCCCGGATTTCATCGATGCCGAGTTTGCCGGCGACGGCCTTAGCCGTCCGCTCATTGTCACCCGTGGCCATGACAATCCTGAAACCCTCCGCATGAAGGGCGGTTAAGGCCGAAGGCGTTGTTTCCTTGACCGGGTCGGCGATCGCCACCAAACCCGCAATCTCGGACCCGACGATGACATACATCACCGTTTCGCCCCCATCCCGCCAAGCATCCGCCTTATCCTTTAAATCGCCGCCGTCCAACCCCAGGTCGGCAACCAGTTTGGCGTTCCCCAATGCGACGGCTTTGCCGTCAACCGTGCCCTTGACGCCCTTGCCGGTGACGGCTTCGAAACCGTTCACTTCCGCAAACTCGACACCGCGCTCCTCTGCGCCGGAAACGATGGCCTCGGCGAGGGGGTGCTCGGAGCCCCGCTCCAGGCTCGCCGCTAAACGCAGCACTTCAGCTTCTTCATGACCTGTCGTCGGCAGCACGGCGACGAGTTTCGGCTTGCCCTCGGTCAAGGTGCCTGTCTTGTCGACGATCAAGGTATCGACCTTGGCGAATCGTTCGAGCGCCTCCGCATTCTTGATCAGGACGCCCGCCTGTGCGCCCCGGCCCGTTGCTGTCATAATGGACATGGGAGTTGCCAGCCCGAGCGCACAGGGGCAGGCGATGATCAGAACTGCAACGGCTGACACTAAAGCATAGGTCATTGCCGGCGCTGGCCCCCAGATGCTCCAGGCGATGAAGGCAAGAACGGCGACGGCGACCACCGCCGGCACGAACATGCCTGCGACGGAATCCGCCACTTTCTGGATCGGCGCGCGAGACCGTTGGGCATTGGCGACCATTTCGACGATCTGGCTCAGCATCGTATCCGCGCCGACGCGCTTGGCTTCCATGACGAGCGAACCGGTGCCGTTGATCGTCGCCCCGGTGAGGTCGTCGCCTTCGGTTTTTTCGACAGGAACCGGTTCACCGGAGATCATCGATTCATCGACGGATGAACGGCCTTTCAATACCACGCCATCGACAGGCACCTTTTCGCCGGGGCGGACGCGCAGCTTGTCGCCGACTGCGATAGTTTCGATTGGGATTTCCTCTTCGGAACCGTCATCCCGAATGACGCGGGCCGACTTTGCGGCCATATCCAATAAAGCACGCACGGCGGCCCCGGTGCGTTCGCGCGCACCCAGCTCCATCAATTGGCCCAAGAGCACCAGAACGACGATCACGGCACCGGCCTCGAAGTAAACGCCGACATGGCCGTCGGCCGACCGGAAGCCTTCGGGGAATATCTCGGGTATATACACCGCCACCACACTAAACGCAAAGGCCGCACCGACCCCCATGGCAATAAGGGTGAACATGTTGAGGTTTCGGGTGATCACCGACTTGACGCCCCGGACAAAGAACGGCCATCCCGACCAAAGCACCACGGGCGTAGCCAGGGCAAGTTCAAGCCAGAGAGCGGCTTTCTCGCCGACGGCCTCCCTAACAAATCCCAATCCCACCAACGGCCCCATCGAGAGAACGAGCAGCGGAACTGTCAGAACCGCGCCAATCCAGAACCGCCTTTTGAAATCCACCAGTTCCGGATTGGGGCCTTCATCACCGGCGGGGACGCCCATGGGCTCCAACGCCATACCGCATATCGGGCATTCACCAGGGCCGACCTGGACGATTTCCGGGTGCATGGGGCAGGTGTACTTGGTGCCCTCGGGAACGTCTTCCTTGAGTTTTTTGTGCGCGCCGGAAAGATAGTGCTCAGGATCGGCCTGAAACCTACCGAAACAACCGGTCGAGCAGAAATGGTATGTCGCACCATCATGCTCGAACGAAGGCTTGCCGGCAGTCGGATCAACGCTCATCCCACAGACAGGATCGGTCGCCGTATTGCCGACAGTAGCGGCTTCGGTTATTGCGCCTGCGTGGCCGTGCCCGTGACAGGCCGAATGATCGTTCATCGTTGCCATCCTTTCGGTGCAGAGGACGAATATCTGGTTGATCAGTTCACCCTAATCTGCACCCTCCGGCAACTGGAGGGTCAAGTTGGAATTTGCCTTCAGAGATTATCCGTGAAACCCGCCATGGTATTTGACGAGGATGGCGGCGTTTTCCGGAACGGGTTCCGCCAACGTGACCCGAACTCTGAACGGCGTTGGGTTTTGGCGGTCCTGATTCCTCTCGTCGGGAACGCGGCTCCGATTATCTTCATTTCTTGCTCCGGTCCAGCTGCCTCGACATGAATGTGGCCGCGTCCCATCGCGCTCTTTCCATAGCGATCCAGACTGCCGGTTACGACGTATTTACCTTCGCTGCGCCATACGTGGATGCCGTGTATCTCCGCGCCAGGTACATCGTTGACCGCTTCAGGTGAAATTTCGCTTGCGAGCTCGCCACCTGAAACCGTAACGCAGCCTGCCAGCAGTACGGCAAATGCCGGAACGAACAGAAACGATGCTTTGAGCCCCATCTTAATTCTCCTTGGGTCTTGCCTAATTGACGCAGGTCAATGAGATTCAGTAAAAACCACCCAAAACTTCATTCAAAATTGCCGCTCCCTAGGCGATGCTCCATCCACTACCTAAGAGTCGCCCCAATAGGCCTCTCCTTGCCCGCCTGTTAACTGATTAGGCGGATCTCTCTTTTTCTTCCAGTAGCGATAACTGTGTTGAAATAGGACAGGGCCATGTCAGCAATCAAACGAATCATATCGGCGCAACAAGCGAAACGAGGAAAAGTATTTGATATTGGCATCCAACTTCTAATTGTGTTTTCCGCGATCACGGTCGGACTTGAGACCCTGCCAGATCTGTCTATGGAAGCGAGGAGGCTCTTGCATCGAATCGAGGTCATAGTGATTGGGATTTTCACTGTCGAGTACCTACTTCGGCTTTACCTCAGTGAACGAAAGCTTCGATTCATTTTCAGTTTTTATGGCCTTGTTGATTTGATTGCGATCGCTCCTTTCTATCTCGCTCTGGGGCTGGATCTTCGCGCGCTAAGAGGTTTTCGGTTAATTCGCTTAACTCACCTTCTTAAGATGCCCCGATACAATCAAGCTGTGCAAAGATTACGTGTTGCACTTGGGACGGTAAAAGAAGAGATCATGCTGTTTTTCTGCTTCGCGTTATTCCTTTTATATCTCAGTGCCATTGGGGTTCATTATTTCGAGCATCCCGTGCAACCGGAATTATTTCAATCGGTGTTCCATAGCCTATGGTGGGCGGTTGTGGCCCTTACGACGGTTGGTTATGGTGATGTTTACCCCATTACGGTTGGAGGCAGAGTCTGTGCGTTTCTTATCTCATTGATCGGAATAGGAATAGTGGCGGTCCCAGCGGGGCTGATTGCATCAGCCCTTACAACGACAAGGGAAAGGGAGAGGTGATTGATCAGGCCGATGAACGTAACCCAAGTCCCCTGCGGGGGGCGAGTGTGAGAAGTCAAAGCGCGGGTCACAGAGGATCCGTTCGTTTGTTTAAGCGCCCGACGACATACTTGCTGCTGCGCAAGAGCCTCGGCCTGCGAACTTAGCTACTGTTTATGCGGGTGTTCCTTGAGCCACTGCTCCCACCATAAACCCGGAAGCAACACTCACCCCCGCCCCCGGTTCCTGATAGACCGGGGGCAACCCTTCATCACTCCAACCGCTTGTGATCCTAGTCGAGCTTGATGTCTACCCGTTTGGCGTCCGCTTCAGGCACCTTGGGAAGACTCAACTTCAGCACCCCGTTATCAAAGGCGGCTTTGATCGCTTTATCATTGATATCAGAACCCAGACGCATAGAGCGCACGTACTTGCCGAAGTGACGTTCCGCGCGGATAACCCGGCCATTCTTCTTCTTGTCTTTAGCTTCTTCCTTTTGTTCTCTTTCGGCGTTGATGGTCAGCACCCCGTCCTTGATCGACACCTGGATATCTTTCTTGTCAACACCAGGCAACTCGGCCGCTATTTCATAGGCCTCATCGGTTTCGGTAATGTCGGTTGCTGGCAATAGCTGGCCGCTTTGGGAGAAGGGCCAGTTTCTCGGCCAATGGACCTCATCAAAGAACTCCATCGGATCCCAGTCACGGTGGCGCTCACCGCGCTTTATCAGGTCAAACATCGTAACCTCCTGGTACTCAGTGAATGTACGGACCTCATAGTCCGTATCCATTTCACTCCTGTTATGCCGGTAGCACTGTGACCTGGATCAACAGCGGATGGGATCAATGCCCAGGCTTGACTTGTGTCAACTGTGACAACCACCGCTTGGGAATGGGATGCGATCAACATGCGCTTCAGCTATTGGAAAAGGCCGAAAATACTGTGTCGTTGGGCGCCGGCCGGTCGAGGCTTACACCTTACCTTCTGAAACAAGAATGAGCTGCACCAGATATACGACCACGGCAACCACTAGAGCGAATACTGCCATTCTGGCTGCCGATAGCAGAAGACTCTTTCTGGATATTCGACCAAGATAAAGACCAAAGACGAAGGTGATGCCTACTACAAGGCCAATGGCCATGAGCATGGCAGGGAGGGGCGGTGCAAGCAGATAGGGTGCGATGGGAATCGCACCACCCAGTATAGTTGCGATTCCGTCGGTGACCCCGGCCCGGATTGTGTTTTTGCTGATCTCCTGATCTAGGGTGCTGCCCCTCAAATCCCTGGAGACCATGGCCTTTTCGACCTCGCACAGCTCTGAGTAATCCTCAGCACCCCTGGCGACAAAGGCGCTAAGTCCGTTGGATACGCCGTTGGCCATGGCCCCTCCCACGGCAGCAGAGATAATCACCGTGGAGTTCGCGGCGGATGCGCCTATAACAATTCCAAGCGTCGAAAGGGAGCCGTCTACAAAGCCCCGGGTAAATGCGCCTATCACTAACGTTCCGGCCTGACCAACCTGGGTTCCACCATTCGTGCACCCACAATTATCTCGTCGACCGAGTGGACCGACCCGCCAAGCTCTCGGACGGCTTCCCGTACAGCTTGATAGGGAACAGCTTCCCCCTCAATGGTCATCACGACGGTTTTGGTCTGTTCATCCTGTTCAAGGACTGAGATGGCGATGCCGTCGATATTTTCTATTTCGCTGATGCGGGTGGCGAACGTCAGCGCGTCGGGTTCAAGGGGTACGAGAACGTCGAGAACCAAGCGTTTCACAGACATAACTGGATTCCCCATTGTCCCTGATAGATCAAAGTGTCGCTCGAGGACTTCACGATCTTGAGGGCCTTTCGAGAGGCCAGTAGCACCCCCTGCACGCTCTACTTTGGTGTGGCCGACCGGAAAAAGTCCGATTGCCGTCTGATCGTCCGCGACGCTGATCAGAAAGACACATCTCGGACCGGATTTCTGAAAATGTTACAGGCGCCAAGGAAGATGAGTACGAATCTCCTTGGCCTCCATTCGGACGACATTCTTGTCGATCTCGCAGCATACGGATCTTGACGTCTGATCCCCAATACTTTTGCGCAACAAGCCCAGAAAAGCAGGCGGTGCGACTAGAACCAACCTCTCAAATCGCCCCCTTTTGAAGGAATTGTCGATGAACTCACCCACCGCGCCGGCGAACTTTCTGGCAGCGGCGTCTTTTGCATCTTCATGAGTTTCCATGGCATGCCTCCCTCGGCCTTTGCTGTCGAACGCGCGGCCGGGCCGGTCACTGACGAGTTCGCCCTCTGACTGGCGCGCCGCTGGACATACCATCGCTCGGAACTCGTTTAATTGGCTCCCCGCAGGTCCGGGCTCAAAAAATCTTGCGTACTCGCTGTCTGCAATTAGAACCCAAGTTTTTTGCATTGACCTCTCACCCCATAAACCGGCGTTGTCTCGAGCGCTATTGTTGCCCCGATCAAGGCATCTTCTTATTGATCCTTATCAAGAATCAATTCAGACCACGCCGCAACTTGACCTCAATCAATCCTCATGATGCGGGTGTTTGCAATGATCTGGGTATCGACATACCTGCAACAGAGGTTGGAAATGGCCGTAAATGCACTCAGAGACTTCTTGGACGACCATGATGTCAGGTATCTCAGTATTGATCACTCGCCCGCGTACACAGCGCGGGAAGTGGCGTCGTCAGCCTTCGTCCCGCGCCGGGAATTCGCCAAATCCGTAATCGTCGATGCCGATGGAAAGGAAGTCATGGTGGTCGTGCCGGCATCACGACACGTGGATCTGGATGCCGTGGCGAGTGCGATTGGCGCTGACACAGCGCGGCTCGCAACCGAACAGGAATTCAAGTCACGCTTCCCCGACTGCGAGGTTGGGGCCATGCCGCCGTTCGGCAATCTTTATGCCATGCCCGTTTATATGGACGAGATGGTGCGTGAAGTTGACGATATCTGTTTCAACGCTGGATCCCATGTACAGGTACTTCGCATGGAGTGCGAAGACTACGTCGCTCTAGCCAAGCCGGTCATCGGTCACTTCAGCGTCAAAGAGTAGTCGATCCGGCAGTCACTGACAGCCAGCCGGCGCTCTTGATATCCGGCGAGTTGGAATTTGCGCTGGTCAGGCTCTAAATCCTTTGGCCTGACACTGGAACCTCTCAAGAGAGTCGATGCCGGAGGCCCAGGCTGTGGGAGTAGGGCGGACATCGATCCGCCTGCAAGGATTCCCGCGGTGCAATTCTGGTGCAATTATTGCAACAAACCTACTCACGGCTACTCACCCAGGCGCTACAATGCAGGCTCCTTTGGTCTGTATTTGTAGGGGTTCAGGTGTGGGAAGGTGAGTGAGGATGCAGTACTATTGAGACTTAAAATCCCTCGGCCTAACGGCCGTGCCGGTTCGAGTCCGGCCCCGGGCACCACCAATTTGATATCCCAATGATTTTCCTCTCGTTCCGAGACCCTGTCGTGGAACTCTAGACGGTTTTATGATTTCCAGAAAAGTCCTTGGACTACTTTTGCTCGTCAGTTTTTTCGGCTATGTGCCGAGTTCCGGTGGGGCTGAGTTCGCGCCGTTTCTCAACGAAGCAGATTGGGCGGTGACCGAGATCAATGATCCAACCGGGCTTGCTCCGGCAGCAGTGGTTCAGCGCTTCGAACTGCGCCCCGGAGATTGTGTTTCCAAGCCCCCGTTCAATGATTGCGAGCAAGGCGTTGAACGGGCGGAACTCGGGCAGACGGCGGCGTCTGAAGCCCCCTCCGAGGCGTCTTGGTATCGCTGGAGGGTATTTTTTCCAAAAGACTATGAGAGCGCCTATCCTGCGAGGAACCGCCATGGCCAGTTTGTTGATCTCGGAGCAGGGGGCTCGGCCTGGGTTTTCGAGATTGGCAGCACCGGCGCCTTGTGGTTTGGAAGCCAGTTTGACGATGAATCCCGTTATTTTTCCGTCATAAACGAACGCGATTTACGCGGTCAGTGGCACGATATCATTGTTGAGGCGGTATGGAGTCGATCCAAAGGCAAGGTGAATGTGTGGATCAATGAAGAGCAAAGGGTTCGGTATCAGGGTGCCGCCTGCGATCACTGCCGGATCGCGCTGACATATGGAGTCGCCCGTAATGGCGTTAACCAGTTCAAAAAGCGGTATCCGCAAAAAACTTTGCCCGTCCAGATAGTCTACTACCTGCCAGCTGAAGCGCACGCTGAGGACCCCGGTTGGATTGTTGTCCAGGCGCCTGTGGAGTCAGCGCAGGCCGCGGACACCGCACAAGCGGGCCAGAAGGAAGTCTCAGAGGCAGAAAGCAGTCAAGAGACCATGGGCGGCGATGACGTGCAGCCGGTGGGTGAGTCAGCAGCCTCTGAGGAGGCTGAAAACGACTCCAGTGCAGCGGGTATTGAGGAGGAAGCAAAAGCGCTCGACAGCGTTACAATTGTGCCTGTAGCCGAGCCCGAGCCCGGGACTGAACCAGATTCAGCGCTCGATACGACAGAGGAGTCCGAATCGATCAAAACCCTCAGTGATGATGCAGAGCAGGCGCAAGTTATAGAAACTGAAGCTGAAGCAGAGGCGGTTGAGGAAGCAATTGGATCTGACGCGGAGCTGCAAAATGTCTCCGGTTCCGAAACGGAGGCGGCGCCTGCCGAGGTCACTGATGTTGCCCCCAAGCGACGCAAGTAACAGGCTGGCCCAATTCGATGTTGATACTGACGATAGACGTTGATTCAAGAGACGGAGTATCAGGGTAAGAATGGTTGACAAGACATTTATCGCGGCAAGTGAACTCTTGCGGGATTCTTTTTTACTGGGCCGGCAGATTATCGAGACAGAGTTTCGTCCCGACTTCATTGTTGGGGTATGGCGGGGAGGGACGCCAGTCGGCATTGCTGTCCAGGAGTTATTGGATTACGCAGGCATCGTGACTGATCATGTCGCGATTCGAACCTCGTACTACCGCGGGATCGCAGACACCGAAGATGCGGTTCAAGTCCACGGCCTCGGGTACCTGATCAGGAAGTTGAACCGTGAGAACAAGCTGCTGATCGTCGATGACGTACTGGACTCGGGCAGAAGCATCGAAGCGATCATCGATGAGCTCAAATCGCGCTGTCGGCGCAATCTCCCCGAGGATCTGCGGGTCGCGACGGTCTGGTACAAACCCACCAAGAGTGAAACG
>JAERSQ010000081.1 GCA_016845525.1 Pseudomonadota bacterium | reverse complement strand
TTGCCTCGGTATTCCAGGAATGCATTTCGGTCTGGCGCTCTTCCCGTCCGCGTCTCAGTCCCCAGTGGCGGATATAGTTGACGTACTCGAGGGTCAAAATCGCGATTCCCGATAACCCGAGCCAACCGATCGCCATGATGTCTCCATGCGGCAGGGAGAATAAATAGAGCAACACTGCGAATTGCGCTGCCAGCCACTGATATGACGGGTTGCGCAGACCGGGCCGCCCTTTTCTTGCGTTTACTCTGACTGACGAGACAAACTGACCTGGAATCGTTCTGACCCAGAACAACCATAAACCCTCTTCTTCCCGGGCACTTGCAGGATCGTGCTTGGTGGCGACCCACTTGTGGTGGTTGTGATTGTGCTCGGTGGTGAAGTGTGAGTAGTTCACGCTGAACATGATCAACCGGGCTAACTTGTACCCAGAACTTTTTGGCTTTTGTGCCCCATCTCATGGGCGGTCACGATTGCAGACGCCGCTGCGGAAAGGCCGGTCGACAACACTGCGGTAAGGAGCCAGAACGATAGTGAGGCCTCCAGGTAAGCGAATCTGAAAAAAGACGCGAGCACCAGAAAATGCATTAGGCCGTGCAACCAAAGCAATATCTCGAAGGGTACCCCTGATTCTCTTGGAGGCCGGGCCTGGCTTGATTTCCCCATGATAATGTCCAACACGGGACCTATAAACCAAACGAACACCACGCCCATCGCAGTGTATGCACCGCCCAGCAGGTTTCCTGTGATGACGAGAAGCGGGGTGATGAATCCCAGAAGATGCGGTGTCCAGGGCTCAGGTCTAAGGTCAGTCTGCTGAGTCATCTTCTGAATCAATGCGTTAAACGCTTCAGTTACAAGCGTGCGTCTGTGGCCGGCTGTCATCACAGACGGTCACCTGCTCTAAAAATGCCATCGACTGGTTCACTGTCGAATCATCTATCTCGTCGGCCTGCAGCGCGTAAGCCAACTGAACCGTATAGAAATTCTCGTTTCCCGAAATCCCCTTTACGTAT
Organism: Pseudomonadota bacterium; assembly: GCA_016845525.1. Taxonomy (GTDB): domain Bacteria; phylum Pseudomonadota; class Gammaproteobacteria; order Arenicellales; family UBA868; genus UBA868. The sequence goes on along the minus strand of JAERSQ010000081.1, from coordinate 13,030 downwards.
GTGAATTCCGGTTTATTCGTCATCGGATTATTGGGACATCTCAAGAACCACACGGCTACCGGATAATTGTTTTCGCGCCCTTCATGCAGGAGCATTCCTCCATACTCCGGACAGACTTCTTCCCATCCATCTGCCATGTGATCAAAAAACTCGACCGGGTTCAGATTGGCCAGATCCTGCACAGTCAAAGTCAGCATCTGGCTCCAGTCATTGACGGTTTCACCCTTTGGCACCCATTCCTGGATGAAAAAGGATTCGTCGCCATCCTCAAAACCCTCCTCAAACCCTGGGGGCAAGTCAAAATAAATGTCTTCCGAGTCGTCTTGGGCGTGTGCGACGGAGGCGAGCAAGAGCGTCAGGAAAAGGGTCAAACCCAACTTTGGGATTTGCGTAACGGATGGGGGGTGATGCATCGCCGGAACTCTTGGGCTGAAAAACCAATTCATCGCTATTCTACCTTTAGCCCAGTGATCAACACGCAGACTGGATACCGGATTGACTCCGCGATCCTCCTGAAACCCCAAGTGAAGAAAATGAGTCAGCCTTACTCGGTAAGTCTCGCCTAGAATACAACGCGCAGACGAGGATAAGAGAGACCCGACACGACAATGATGGCCTCAAGCACCCTTCGGGGAATCATCCTCATCATGGCCAGCATGACCATTGCGGCATTCGCCGGGGCAATCATGAAATTGCTCGGCGAGCAGCTTCCGGCCTATCTGGTTGCCTGGTTTCGATTTCTGGGAATGAGTCTGCTGTTGCTGCCCTATCTGATATGGCGTTTTGGCGTTGCCGGCCTCAAACCTGCCCGGCCGGGGATGCAGGTGATCCGTGGTCTGTCGATGGCCGGCGCCACGACGCTTTTTGTTCTGGGCTCGCGCACTGTGGATTATGCGGACGCGATTGCGATTCTTTACGCCTACCCTTTCCTGTTGGTGATCATCGCCGTTTTGTTTCTGAACGAGCGGGCGGGCTGGCCGGTGTGGATCGGAATTACTACCGGATTTGCAGGCGTGCTGTTGGTGATTCGACCGGAATTTGAGGAAATCAACACAGGCGCAATATTGATATTTCTCTGTGCCGTCGTCCTCAGCATCCAACTCGCGCTGAGTCGCCGACTGGGAGCCGTCTCGCCCCCGCTGATTACGGCGTTCACCGGTGCCGTCTGCGCAACCATTGTCTTAACGCCCTTCCTGCCCGGCAGCTGGCAGGCCATTCCGGATTCCGCCTGGCCCTATATCTGGATCCTGATTCTTTCTGGCACAGTAAATCAGGTGCTGCTGGTATATGCCTTTGCCGATTCTGATGCGTCCACACTCGCGCCCTTTACATACATCGAGATTGTGGCAGCGGTGGCCTTTGGCTATTTTTTCTTCAGCACCCTGCCCTCTTTTCTTTCCTGGATCGGGATAGCGCTGATTGCCGGGAGCGGCATCTATGTCGCCCGCGCCCGACAGATCACGATTTTCCCCCGCCGTGCTCCCAAAATCTAAGTCGATTTAGGATAAATTTCCTTTGGCTAGGTATTGAACCCTGAATGATCGAGCCGCGGAGGACCCAACAGATGAATGATGATGACCCGGACAAAACACAGCGCGCCGCTGTCCGGGCGCCGACCGGACACCACTTCGCCCGCAACCTCGACTGGAACCTACTTCGCGCTTTCCATGATATCGTTAAAGCGAACGGAATTAGTCGGGCTGCACAACAAACTGGTCAAAAGCAGCCGGCTCTCAGTATGGCGCTCAGACGTCTCGAAGACCATATCGGTGCCCGGTTGTGTCGGCGCGGCCCCAGCGGGTTTGAGTTGACGCGTGAAGGTGAACAAATAGCTGAAACCTGTGAGTCAATATTCGACAGCATTGGGTACATCCCACACTCGGTGGCCGATGTCGCAACGAATCTCCATGGACGAATTCGTATCCAGTTGACCAGCAATCTCGTCGATCCCCGTATCGATGAAGGGGTTCAGTCTTTCCATCAGGCGCATAAACTGGTTGAGATATTTGTCAGCGTCGCGACCTGGGACGTCATCCAGCGTAGCGTACTGCGGAATGAGGTCGAGATCGGGATCGCACCCGCATCCGTACATCACCGAGATCCCGACCTTCAGTACGACGTTCTTTTCCATGAGATCTACCGACCCTACTGCGGGCGGTCGCACTCTCTTTTCGGAACCACCGTCGATCTACCAGCCGAACTCGCTAAATACTCCTTTGTTTTGACCGGCGCCGACGAACCCGACCAACTGACTAAGTTCAGACAGCGCTATAACTTGGGCCGTCATGTTGCAGGTCTTTCAGAGCAACTGGAGGAAGCGCGGCGATTAACGGTCCTCGGACTTGGGCTTTGCTTCCTACCCGAAGCCTTCGCCTCACGCGACGTAATTGATGGTCAACTTCATCCGGTACTAGGGACGAAAAGCAATCCATCGTCCGAAATACTGGTGATCTCCAACCCCCAAACTCGTCCCCATCAGGCCCGCGATCAGTTGCTCGCCAATTTCCGCGAAGTCAAGTCAGCAAATCGACCCCAATAGAGGGAATCTCAGGCCTTAACAGGGGCCGTATTATCAATGAATTTGATGATATCTATCTAAATATCGGGAGTTTCGCCTATCTAGACGTATATTTACACTAACTGGGAATAAACCAATAGGACCAGCTTGGCGGATTGCCCGAGAAGCAGCGACCCGTTACTAGGGAAATTTCATGGAGGATTCAAACGCAACTAAGTCGCCGCCTAAAGACGATCTGATTCGCAATAAGGAACGGTTCTTCGAGCTATTGTCGCCGCCGTCCGCGCGCCGAACTGCGATTCTCGGGGTTATCGGCGCCCTAGCCTTCTTTGGGATTTGGGAGGTCGGCCACTATTTAACACCCAAGTCCGGACAGCGCTTCCTGCCAGCCGTGGAGGAGGTGCTGGGGCGTCTTCACTATCTGTATACCGAAAAGGGGTTCCTCGAGGACGTGCTGATAAGTTGTATGCGCATCTTCGGAAGTTTTCTCGCGGCCTCCGCTATCGCCGTTCCACTCGGTATCGCCATGGGTTGCTTCGGCAACCTTAAGGCCTTAGTCAATCCGACGGTTTCAGGTTGGCGATATTTACCAGCAGCGTCCTTCATTCCATTGTTGTTGGTGTGGTTCGGCCCTTCCGAGGGCGCGAAGATGGGATTGCTGTTCCTTGGTGTCATCTTCTTTCTTATCGCTATGGTGCTTGATAATACTGAGGCGGTGCGACGCGAGTTCATAGAGGCAGCGCTCACCATGGGCGCGAGTCGGAAACGGATCGTACTCGAGGTTGTGGTGCCTGCAGCAGCGCCAGCAATTATTGATTCGATGCGTACCATGATCGCCGTTGGCTGGACCTACCTGGTTATTGCCGAAATCGTAGGCGCCCAGGATGGCATTGGCGCAGTCATGATGCGCGCCGGTCGATTCCTGCATGTCGATATCATTATGGCTGGAATTCTGATGATTGGCGTTCTCGGCGTCCTGACAGACATCCTCTTCCGAGTCTTAGCCCACCTTCTCTTCCCTTGGAACGTAGCGCGAAAGGTTTAATCAATGACTGACGGCTCACACAAAACCCCGAAGCGAAGTCATGCAGTCGAGGCGCGGAATCTCACTAGACAGTATGTTAACGGCACCTTCACCGCACTCGAAGACGTTACCGTAACCTTGCAAGAGAACGAGATCATCTCGTTTATCGGGCCTTCGGGATGCGGAAAAACGACCATGCTTCGACTGATCGCGGGTCTCGAGTTACCCACCCGCGGGCAGCTTTTAACCTTCGACGAGCCCATTCATGGGCCCGGACCGGACCGGGGTATGATCTTTCAGGCCTATACCTCATTTCCCTGGTTAACCGCCAGAAAGAACATCGAATATGGAATGAAGGTCGTTGGTATCCCTAAGGCAGAGCGAAAGCAAAAAGCGTCAGCAATGCTCAAGCTAATGCATCTCGAGAAATTCGAGGACAGCTATCCACACAGCCTATCCGGCGGTATGAAGCAGCGCGTCGCGATAGGTCGTACTCTGGCACAGAATCCCCGCATCTTGTTGATGGACGAGCCCTTTGGCGCACTCGATGCACAAGTTCGCTGGGAGATGCAAGAAATGATGATCGAGGTAATCGAACGTGAGCACAAGACAGTGATCGCGGTAACACACGACATCGAGGAGGCTATCTACCTTTCCGATCGGATCATCTTTTTCAGTGCACAACCCGGCCGTATCAAGGCCAACATACCCCTAGAGTTTAAAAATGGAAGACGCTTTCCACGAAAGGAGGAGCTCTTCGAACAACCTGGTTACACCGACATGGAGCGTCGGCTGTTTGCCATGATGCGCGAAGAGATAACCGGTAGTACCGCCTGAGAGAGAAGCGTACCCATGAATCGCAACAAAAACCAAGGAAGGAATTAACCGCGAGTATTACAACCTAAGTAAATCATTAATAACGGAGGACAGTATGAGTATCACGAAGCGTATATTCAGAGCCACCGCAGCATTCGCCTCAGTCGTTGGTCTCGTCAGCGGATTGAGTTTGACGGTGTCATCTACAGCACGAGCGGCCGAGGAGATTGACATCGCGATCATTTCCTTCTCGCCCTATGCTCCCTGGTATGTCATTCAGGAGAAGGGTATGGCCAACGGGCTCAATATCAATGTCCAGATTATTGAGGACATAACTGCCAAGAATGCCGCCATCACTAGCGGTAAAGTACAGTGCATGCTTAATACCCTTGACTCGGTCGTCGTTGCCCGTGCCGCTGGGGTACCTATGAAGGTCATAGCAATACCAGCGATGTCTTACGGGCTCGACGAGATGGTAGTGGATGCCGCAATCACTTCAGTCGACCAGTTCCCGGGTAAAAGCTATGGTGCCGACTACGCATTCCTCAACCACATGTGGATGCTATTGACACTAAAGGCCGCAGGTATCCCATTGGATGCGCTAACACATAGTGTCATGCTGCCCCAAGACGCCGCGGCAGCGTTTGTCAGCGGAGGCCTCGACATCGACGTTAACTACAAGCCATTCTCAACTCAGTCCCTCACCCGAGATGGCGCCCATGTGCTTAAAACTAGTCTCACAGATAGGACTTGGGAGCGTGGGCTGATCTCGGAATCAATTGCGTGTAACGAGACTTGGCTTAAAGAAAATCCTGACACTGCCAAAGAATTGCTACGCGCTTGGTTCGAAGCGATCGATTGGTGGAAAAACAACCCGGATGAGGGTAATGAATTGATTGCTAAAGGTCTCGACTGGCCGGTCGGGGATGTCCGTGAAGTCCAACACGGTGCCATCATGCTGAGTTTGGATCAAAACCTCGGCGCCTTCGGTATCGGCGACGGCAAGCCAGTCTGTGCGAGCCTGCCCGATGCAGCGCCTAAGGGGCCAACTGAGCCGAGTGGCTGGGGTGCCGCTCTATTTGGCGGCCGGCCGGATTGTGAGGCTGGCTACCTGTCCGCAACCTGGGAACTGTTCGGCAACCTCTACAAAGAGGTGGGAGTGAACGATACCACCTCTCCAGCAAGTGACGGTCTCGATTCCAGCGTCCTGGAGCGATTGGCTGCAGATGGTGTTGGTAAGACCTATTCTTCCAATGCCTGGATCGGGCGAGTCGGACTGTAACTGTAACCGAAGTCGCCAAGGCTGGAGACCAGTGACACAACCCGGTCTCCAGCCAAGCGACTCACACCTCTCCATGTAAACATTCAAAATGAGGAGATCATTGAATGCCTGATCCAAAAACTGGCGAACTTAGGGGCAACCGCAATCTCAAACGCCTGCGACGAATTTCACAAAGCAAGCAGGATGAGGAAATTAAACGGGGCCTGGAACTGGGGCTTGAGGCTGCAGATTCGATCAACGATCGAAGCATATCGCTGTTTAGCCGAGGTCATCAGCCAGCCTTCGCCGGCATTAATACCTTTATGAAAACTCCATATTGCGAGGATATTCGTAAAGTCGGTGACTATGAAGCAGCCTTCGTTGGTGTACCGTTCGATACTGGAACGACCTACCGGCCCGGTACCCGCTTTGGCCCGCAGGCGGTCCGTCGAATCTCAGCTGTCTACGATGGTTACTCCGTAGACGGTGGGGTCGACATCTTCGAGGAACTAGATATCTGTGACGCTGGAGACGTGTTTGTCATTCCAGGAAATATTGAAAAGTCGTTTGATCAAGTCTCTAACGCGATCTCTCACATCTATACCTCGGGTGCCTTTCCGATAATCTGTGGTGGCGATCACAGTCTAGGTTATCCCAACGTCCGGGGTATTGCGCCGCATATTGACGGAAATGTAGGCATCATCCATTTCGACCGGCATATCGATATGCAAGACATGGATATGGATGAACGTATGCACACAACTCCCTGGTTCTGGACTTCCAACAACCACGAAAGTGTGGAGGTTCATGGCTCGCACCGTGCCCACAGCCATATGCACGATGTCGGGCTCAGTAACTGCCCGCCTAAAAACTTAGTACAGATCGGTATCGGCGGCTGGTATGGTTCACGACCCGGATCTGAAGTCGCCAACGAGCGTGGCTCCAGCGTCATGACCATGAAAGATGTCGAGGAACTAGGCGTACATGGGGCTGCCGAGATGGCACTGGAACTCGCTTGGAAAGATGCAAAGGCGGTCTACCTTTCTTTCGATATTGACAGTATCGATCCAGGGTTTGCCCCTGGAACTGGAACCCCAGAACCAGGCGGATTCGCGCCGCGGGAAGCTTTGGAGATGGTGCGGCTAATCGCCCGCGAAGGCTTATGTGGCATGGAGGTCGTCGAAGTCTCCCCGCCTTACGACGTCAACGACAATACCTCACAACTCGCCTGCCGGGTAATACTAGACGCGCTCGGCACCATGGTGGTTGAGAGAAAAATTGGCCATCGCGACCGGGTAATGTCGGTAGATGATTAGGGCGTTGTGACAGGAATTATCCTCTTAGGCCTCTTACTCGGCATGCAGCATGCCCTGGAAGCCGATCACTTGGCTGCCTTGGCAAGTATCTCCGCAGGCAAGCGTGGAGGAAAACAAATCTTCCACCACGGCTTAGCCTGGGGCCTCGGACATATGCTGACTCTCTGCGTCTTCGCGGGTGCCATCCTAATTTCGCGATCTTCAATTAGTCCTGCGCTGTCTTATTGGCTGGAATTCGCAGTTGGGGTGATGCTGATCTTGCTGGGAGCAAACGTTCTTCACCGCCTTGTCCGCGAGCGGGTTCACATCCACGTTCATTCCCACGCAAATGGCCAAATTCATATTCACGCACACTCCCACGCCGACAGCGATCAACCCCACGCACAAATCCCTCACGAACACGAGCACGCGTCAGGATTGCCCATTCGTAGTTTGCTGGTCGGGATGATCCAAGGTCTTGCAGGTTCCGCAGCTCTGGTCGTTTTAGCTGCCGCGGCTCTGGACTCGGCGATTAAGGGCCTGACATACGTGCTTCTTTTCGGTGTTGGGTCAATGCTGGGCATGGCACTGCTGTCTGCCGTGATCTCGGTCCCATTGAGATTTACCGCCAGATTTATGACTTGGACCAACGTAGGTATCCGAGGTGCTGCGGGCCTGGTGTCTATCGGTCTTGGCGGGGTCATCATATGGTGACGGAACTAAAAATAGAGCACTGCGCCAACAATCCAGATAGGCGCTAATTGGACTCACTGGGATAGGGTTCGGGAGCGAATTTATACCGGCAATTTTGTGATTTCAGCCTGGGTTTTGTCGAAAGGAGATGCCTCAACCACAAGTTTTCCGAAGTTCTTCCCCTTTAGGAGACCGATAAATGCCTCGGGAGCAGCCTCAAGACCGCTGACAAAGTCTTCCCGGTATTTCAGCTGCCCTTCTGAGATCCATTGGGCCAGTTGCTCAAGCGCTTCGGTCTCCTGATCAGCGTAATCAAAAACCAGAAAGCCCCTGAGAGTTAATCTTTTCACCAACGCACTTCGCAGGATGAGCGAAGTCCAATCCGGCCCTTCTGGCAAAGCAGTATCGTTATAGTGAGCGATCACTCCGCAGACGGGCACCCTTGCGAACGGATTCAGCAAAGGAAGGACGGCCTTAAAGACCGGGCCGCCCACATTCTCGAAATAAACATCAATCCCGTCTGGGCAGGCCTGGCGCAGTTTCTCCTCAAACTCGGGATCAGCATGATTAATGCAGTCGTCGAATCCCAGTTCGTCGACAACAAACCGGCATTTCTCAGGGGAGCCTGCGATCCCAACAGCACGGGCACCTTTGATCTTCGCAATCTGCCCAACCACCGACCCCACCGCTCCGGAGGCGGCCGCTACCGCCACGGTTTCTCCAGACTGGGGCTTTCCGATATTCTTGAGTCCTACATAGGCTGTCATCCCGGGCATACCCAGCACACCCAACGCGGTTGAGATCGGCGCACGGTCGGAATCTATCTTTCGCACCGAGGCGCCGGGAAGCGTGAAGTACTCCTGCCAGCCCCCTGGCCCCACAACGAGGTCTCCGACGTTGATGCCGTCAAAAGAAGAGTTCAACACCTCTCCTACGACCCCGCCTTCCATCACGTCCCCGACCTCAACGGGCTTTGCATAAGATTTGGCCGCGCTCATTCGGCCCCGCATATAAGGATCAAGAGACAGGTAAATGGTTCGACACAGAACCTCTCCCGCATCCGGCTCCCGGGGAACGCCCTCGACGAGATTGAAGTCACTGGTTTTTGGCTCTCCCACTGGGCGGGAGGCTAGGACAATCTGGCGGTTCATTTGTGTCATGGAAAGATCTACCCGAGTTCTGATTATTAAAGGAGGTGCCGGCGATTGAGTACGAACCGGCAAGCCTGATCACAGCTCTGCCCGTGCGAACTGACAGCCGGCTATCGTTTTTCAGACGGTATCAATTGTATCTCCTGCGTGCAGTAACGCAGAAAGGATAGTCACGAGACGTCAAAGAAACTACAGTATCTGTGTTTTCCTGGAGAAGAACATTGGCCCCAACCCCTGGCTCTACCGATCCCCTGCTGACGCCATTCAAGCTCGGCAGCCACACCGTCAAAAACCGCATCTTCAGCTCCGGTCATGCCCTGAGTCACGCTATTCATGGCCGCGCAACAGAAACCACCCTTCGCTACCAGATGGAAAAGGCCAAGGGCGGGATAGGACTCTCTTTCGTGGGCGGCTCCGGCACAGTCTCAATTGATACGGCACCGGTGTTCGACCAGTTGATCATCGATGACGACATCATTCCTTTTTTCTCGGAACTGGCAGATTTTTATCATCAGCATGATGCACTCCTAATGACTCAAATCACTCATCTCGGCAGACGCACCAACGCCAATGCGGGCGAATGGGTACCGATCGTGGCGCCGTCGGCGACTCGGGAGATTCTGCATCGGGGATTCCCCCGAGCAATGGATGAAGAAGATATTGACCGGATCGTCGGAGACTTTGCCGCCGCCGCCATCCGCTGCCAAACCGGCGGCCTCGATGGACTCGAGGTCATCGCCTCGGGCCATCTGATTGACCAGTTCTGGTCCCCCACGACCAATCACCGCACTGACAAGTATGGAGGCACTCTCGAGAACCGAATGCGTTTCGGGCGGATGGCCTTTGAGGCGATGCGCGAGGCCGTCGGGGACAACTTCTTGCTGGGCGTACGGATGACCATGACCGAGCACGATCACGATACCTCGGGTCTTTCGTTCGAAGACAACATCAACATCGCCCAACGGCTTCAGGACGACGGGGTTCTTGATTTTCTGAACCTCGTCTCCGGCAGGATTGATTCGATGCCGAGACTCACGAACTACATGCCGGGGATGGCTGCCCCGCTTGCTCCCTTTCTTCAACAGGTTGCCATGTTCAGAAAAGAAGTTGCGCTGCCGATATTTCACGCGACCCGGATAAACGATCTCGCGACTGCGAGATATGCCATCACCGATAACGTTGTAGACATGATTGGTATGACCCGGGGCCACATTGCGGACCCTTACATTGTCGATAAACTCATGCGGGGCGAAGAAGACCGCATCCGTTCCTGCGTTGGCGCAACATACTGCTCTAACTTCAAACACTGTATCCAGAATCCGGCCACGGCGAGGGAATCAACGCTGCCGCATCGGATCTCCGAAAACACGGACCGCAAGAAAAAGATCGTGGTAGTCGGCGCAGGACCCGGCGGTCTTGAGGCGGCTCGGGTCTGTGCGGCAAGGGGTCATGAGGTGGTCCTCTTCGAGGCATCAGACCGGGTGGGCGGTCAGGTCCTGCTGGCAGGAAAAGTCCGCTGGCGAACCGACCTCAATACGATTATCGATTGGCTTGAAAGCGAATGCGCGATTCTCGGCGTCGACATCCGCTTTAACCAACTTGTGGGGTCGGAGGATGTGCTCGCCGAGGACCCAGACGTTGTCATTATCGCCACAGGGGGCACACCCAATGTCGACTGGATCGAAGGCAACGCAACGGTGGTGAATTCCTGGGATGTGCTATCCGGAATGACATCACTCAGCGGCAGTGTTTTCGTTCACGACCTGACGGGGCGCAACACCGCGCTGGCCGTGGCTGACTTCCTTTCTGAGCAAGGCGCTGCGGTCACTTTGAATACGCAGGATGCCCATATCGGCGCAGAAGCCATGCGCCTTGAGCTCTCGCCCTTCATGAAGCGGTTCTACGAAAGAGGCGTGCAAATGACCGTCGATCAGGAGCTCACTGCAGCACATGCAGAAGACCGACAAACGCGCGTCACGGTCCGGAACATACATACCGCGCATACTTCCGAGCGATTTGTTGATCATCTCGTGGTAGAGGGCGGTACCCTGCCGAATGATGCACTCTTCTATGAACTGAAACCCCAGGCCGCCAACAATGGTGTTATGGATCTTGATCTTCTCTCCAAGGGTTTGGCGCAGCCCGATCATGGGTCGGGGTTTCATCTTTACCGGGTTGGAGACGTTTCAGGCAGCCGGGACATTCACTGTGCCATGCTCGATGCACTTCGCCTGTGCGCTCAGATGTAACGACCAGGCGATCCTGGCTTTCTGTTTTGCTGATAATTCTTTCTGCACCGACCTGGGGTAACGGCGGCTTCTTCGACCGTATTTCGGAGTGTTTATCCTAGAAAAGAGCCCCGCCTAAGCGGGGCTCGATGGAGTTTCTTTTGGTTGTTGCAGTTACTGCGGGTCAGGCCAAACAAATGATGGCTGCAAGCCATCGGCCCGAACCTACCCTTATCAAACAGGCCTGCCTCGCCCTATCAGTTGATCACCAGGCTATCCAGTGCATGGGTGATTGACTCACAGGCTCCCTCAGTCACGATCGCCTGCTCACCTAATGCCATCATATGACCACTGCGCCTATCGACCATCAGCATGTGCATAAAGAAAGTCATACCGGGCTCAAGCACCTGGGGATCTGCTTCTCGAATAAGAGGATCCTCCATCCAGGTGGGCGGAAACATAGCACCCATCGTATAGCCACAGACGTTGAGATAGCTTTCCCCAAAACCGCCGGCAATAAAAGCCTGGCGATGACTTTCAAAAACTTCACCTACGGTTCGCCCTGCCCGCAATGTCTCTTTGCAGGCCTGCAGTGCCTGATGACATACCTCAAACATCACGCGATGCGCTTCGCTGGCTTTGCCGGTCACCAGAGCAAACGTAAGCGCCGCATGATAATGCCGATAGGCTGCGGCGAACTCATGAAATACCTGGTCTTCCTGGCCGATATGTCGGCCACCGGACTTGTAACGCACGAGTTGGGCCGACGGCCCGCTTCCCATCGGCCACACGTGTGCGGGAGTGTCACCGTCATGTGACCAGATCACCCGATGCATCGCGCTTCGGATATCCCCTTCAAAGGCCCCGGGCACCGAAAGACTCATTGCCTCATGCTGCACAGCCTGACAGATCTCGCCGGCTTTACGCAGATAATCAAGCTCCGCAGCGCTCTTGACCAACCGTTGGCGGCGCACCAGATCCGATGCATCCGTTGTTTCACAGAACCCCTCAAGGGCGTTGTTCAGCATGCGGCCACGACTGGCTGAAAGCCCGTAGGCGTCATACTCAATACCGATACGCCTGCCGCCCATGCCGTGACTTTCGAGCATCACCCGAACATCCTTTCCCGGGTTCGCATCCCCCGCATCCACCCAGATACGAATGTCTTCAATGATGGAGGTATACGCCGCCTGAACCCGGTCGGCTGATCGTGTTACCAGCGTCAGACTGCCGTCTACGCTCAGGAACAGTGTCTGAAACAACACAAATCCATCCGTGTCGTAACCCGTCAGGTAGTACATGCTCTCCTGCTTGAACAGCAACAAGCCATCCAAATTCTGATCGGCCATCCGTTGGCAGGCCCTGGCAATGCGGGTTTCGAATTCTGTTCTTGGAAAATGCAGATTCATGAATTAGTTCTCAACGTCCAGAATTTCTTAAGATTTCAAGCATGGGCTAATGGGATCACTATAGCGGTACGACTCCAGGCCCACGGTCTGATTTACCGGCGCATCTCCTCAATCTCATCTGGGCTATAGCCGAGCTCTGAAAGAATCTCGCTCGTATGTTGGCCGAGAGTCGGCGCAGCAGATTCGGCCTCTTCTGGATCCGCAATAGGACTTCGGGCGAAGCGCATCTCACCTGCGCCTGGCGCATTCACTGTTGAGAATGCATGATATTCCGCGCTAATCGGATTGCTGGCCACACTTTCAACGTTCTCGATGGCTGAACAGGGGATCTCATTTTCAATCAGCAACGCGAGCCAATGAGAAGAAGGCTTTTGCTTGAAGTGTTGACCCAGAATCTCATCGAGCAGATCCCGATGCGTTAGTCGGACTTCATCCTCTGCAAATCGCGGATCATCACTTAATTCGGGCAGGCCGATGGTCTCACAGAAATTGGGCCAGTCCTGTCCGCTGCCAAGACCGATCACAATATCCTGATCGGCTGTTGGATACGGCTCGAAGGGTGTGATGGAGGGATGACGTGATCCGATTGGGCCGGGCACGATGCCGGCATTGAGGTAACGCGCAAACGCATTTTC
>JAERSQ010000080.1 GCA_016845525.1 Pseudomonadota bacterium | reverse complement strand
CGTCGAGCCAGCCGTTGGCAACGCCGATGGCCGCCACAATCAGCCCGAACTCGCTGTAGTTGCTCAGCGTCAGGGTGGAAAGCAGGGCATTTCGTGCGCGCAGCCCAAAGCGCGTCAGCAGGAAGAAGAACAGGGCCGACTTGGCGAGCACAAGCGGGACCATCAGGATGCCGATCAGGACAGCGCCGGGGGTGAGGGTGCCGGCCATGCCGACCGACAGAAAAAAGCCCACCAGGAAGAGATCCTTGAAGCCAAGCATGGTTCGGCCGAGCTCGGAGGCTTTGGGGTGGCGGGCGATCAGCACCCCAATCATCAGCGCGCCGACGTCACCTTTGATGCCGGTGAGGTCAAAAAGCTCTGCGCTGCCAAGTGCCAGCACGAGCCCGAAGAGTACAAGCAGTTCGCCGTGTCCGACGCGATCCAACAGACGATAGAGCACGTGCCGCAGGGGTATCAGCGCCAGCAGGGCGAGCGCCCACACAGAAGGCGTCTTGCCCGCGGAGGCCGCGAGAAAAATCACTGCTGCCAGATCCTGGATCACCAGAATGCCGATCGCGACGCGGCCAAAGTGCGACTTGATCTGTGCTTTTTCCTCCAGCACTTTTACCGCAAAGACGGTACTTGAGAAGCTGAGGGCAAACGCAAGCAACGCTGCATGCTGCCAGGTCATTCCGGAGAAAAGCGGCAGATTGAGGGCGGCGAGTCCGAAGACCATGAGCCCGAAGACCGCCACCACCGCCACCATGTGAAGGGCGCTGGTGGCCCAGACATGAGGCCGGATCAGCGTCTTCACTTCGAGCTTGAGACCCACCGTAAAGAGCAGCAGCGTGACGCCAATCTCGGAGATCTTCTCGAGTGTGTCGCCGCCCGTCACACCCAAGGCATTGAGCGCAAACCCGGCGATCAAAAAGCCCACCAGCGGCGGCAGGTTTGCAAGACGGGCAGCAAGGCCGAGCACAAAGGCGAGTGCGATCCAGCCGACGTCGCCAAGGGCGGGGCTTATCCAGTGCCAATCCATAAGCAGGCTAGGGCTCGGGTTACAAATAAAGAGGGTGGGCGTATTTTAAGCGAGGGGCCCGTCCAGCTTTAAAGTATCCGGCCCATGGTCCAAAAACAGACCAACCGGGAATACGTAGGCATTATTCTGCCTGGGCCGTGACTTCCACCCGTTGGTGGGGTAGATTTCCCTCAGCGCCGATTTGACTGCTTTCGGGGCGCTATATAAATACCGCTAAAAGGGGTTGCCACCCGTTTTTGCGAAAGCAGGAGCGGGTTTTTTTGTGCCTGCTGGCCGCCGGTTTAAACAACAACTTACGGGCGGGAAAAAAGTACGTTAAAGCGTTGGTTGGTCTGTCTGCCCTGCAGGATCCACTGGCGCAATACCGGTGGCAGGGCAGGAGAGAAGACGATGCCAAATGAAGTAAACGTCGCGCCCGGGAAGGGCGGCGTTCCGATGCTGGTTGAGCCCAAGACGGCCTACCAGATGACGGAAGAAAACCCCCAGGCTTATCTGATCGATATCCGGTCGACCATTGAGCACTTGATGGTGGGGCATCCGGTTGGCGCGATTCATGTGCCGTGGATCGATGAGCCGGACTTCACGCCCGATCCCGATTTTGTTCGGAAAATCCGCGAAGTGATGTTGGGAGGACTGCTTGGTGAGGATGAAGAGCACCCCCCGCTGGTGATTCTGATCTGCCGCAGCGGCCGGCGTTCAATTGAGGCAGGGCAGGCATTAATCGACGCGGGCATCCATAAGGTTTATAGCGTGACCGGCGGTTTTGAAGGGCCGCTCAATGATCATCATCATCGTAGCGCAAAAGCCGGCTGGCGCTTTGATCAGCTGCCCTGGCAGCAGTGCTGAGTCCACGGGATCGCTGTCGCGACACAAGATCGCCATCAGCCGGGTTAGGCCGAAGCGCGGAAGGCGGCCGGGGTTGTACCCGTCCATTTCTTGAATGACCGGCCAAAATTGGCAGGCTCGGTGTAGCCCAGGAGGTAGGTGATCTCGCCGATCGATTTTTGCTTTTCTGTGAGATAGCTGATCGCGAGCTCCCGACGCACTTCTTCTACGAGCCCTTTGAAGGTGAGACCCCTTTCCTGCAGCTCGCGCTGCAGTTGCCGCACGCTGACGTTGAGCTCACGGGCGATTGCCGCCTGGTCGGATCCGGACTCGGTCAGGGTGTCGATCAGCAGCCGACGCACCTGGGTGGCAAAGTCTGCAAGCTCGTAGCGCGCCAGGTAATCGCGTACCGCATCATCGTTGATCCGCGCAAGCAGGGGGTTGGCCCCGGGCAGAATCTGCTCCATTAAACCCTTGTCAAAAACCAGTGCATAGCGCGGAGCATCAGGCATCACCGTGCAGCCGAAGTAGGCCTCGTAGGCCTCAAGGCAGGTGTCGGGGTTGTGTGCCAGCTGCACCTCGCGGGGAGTCATGGACTCACTAAGAGCCAAGCGGCAAAGGCGCAGGATGAGCGCCAACAGGGCGTCGGCCGAGGCAGGTTCAAAGTGCTTCGGGGTCCGTTTGGGCTGGCCGATCAGCTCATAAGCGTCGCCCGTCTCATTGAGATGAATATCTGCATTGGTGGATACCAGCCGCTGAAAACGTACCAGCCGCTCCAGCGCGCTCTTCAGGCTATCGCTTGCCAGCCAGCCCAGGCCCAGGCCATGAATCGCGCCGGGCGGCAGGCTTTCGCCGACCTTGATAGCGAGACAGGGGTTTTCGGTGCGATCAATGGCAAGGCGCCAGAGGCGTTGGTGCGCCGCCACTGAAATCCGGCTGTCCGGTTCTTCAACCGCATCGGGATCAATACCGGCATCGGCCAGCAGGGACCGACCATCGCAGCCGTATTCACCGGCGACCCGGGCAATGGCCAGGGCGATATTCGAAAGGACGGTGTGGTCTTCAGTATCTATGGCCATGTTTTATTGATGCCATCTCCAGCGCGTGACCACGCTTTGGCGGGAATTGATTAGCGCGATTGGACTTCGGTACAGATCATACCGTTTCGCCAGTGCATCAACAAAACAAGTTCTATGACAGGGAATGCTGAGACCACGCGGGTCCTGTACCGCATGCAGACAGGAAACAGTTTCGAGTGGCGGGCTTGCGCCCACGCGCTGGATTCGCTGAGCGCACGCCATCTGGCACTCAAGCTCAAAAGCCTCGGTATCGAGGCGCTGGTCTGTCCCAGCGATGAGTTTGAAGAAAAAGGCCTGCCTGCAACCTACCGGGCACAGGAATATTTCTGATGATGAAAAGACAGTTTTGGATGCAACTATGGGATCAGTAACGCGATTCATGACGCAGCGAGAGATCGAACTGCTGACGGGAACCAAACAGCGGCAGGATCAGGTTGAACTGTTGTGTGCGATAGGTGTTTCGGTTGAGATCACCCCACTTGGGATACCAAAGGTTCGAATCGAAGAAGTCGATGCGAAGTTGCCGCTCGGCGACGAATGCCCTGAGCCCAAATAAGAGGAGTTCCTCTCTCTTTTTTAATGGGTAGAAGGCAGCGAAGCGCGTCATCGGTTGGAAATCCAAACGGGGAAAAAGCCCACATAATTGAAGTGGATTAGAGGTTTTGGTGGTAACCATTTGATGTGTGTCGGCTTAGTCCAGATTAACGGAACTTATTAAAAACAAAAGGAAATTTTCTTCTTCAGGGGTGAAATGGCAGCCCTGTTTTGCTAACATGCAAGTCTAGATGTAAATCCTCCTTCCTCCTCGGTAATTGAGTCCCGGGTCTCCCCGGGACTTTCTTTTGAAGCACGCTAATCTGTCCTCGCCAGGCTTGCCTCTTGTGGGTCAGCGAGGCTGCATCGACAATGTTCCGATGAGCGATTCGAGAACCCTGCTGATCGTCGGCCATGTACCGTCTGCCAATACCCAAAGACTGCGTGACGCTATCGAGGCAGGTGCGTTAGCTGCCAAGGCAGGCAGCGTCAACGTCGTAACGAAAACACCGTTTGAAACGAAAGCGGATGACGTCCTTGCGGCGAAAGCACTTGTTCTTGGCACGACTGAGAACCTCGGATATATGAGCGGGGCGCTCAAGGATTTTTTTGATCGTGTTTACTATCCCTGTCTTGATGCCACTGGTGGCTTGCCGTATGCGCTATACCTCCGGGCCAAGCTTGACGGGACGGGCACACGGCGTGGGGTCGAGTCCATCACATCCGGTCTTGGCTGGCGAGCCGTGCAGGAGCCGATGATCTGTCATGGCGAATGGCAAGAGGACTTCGTAGAAGATTGCCATACGCTTGGCATGGCGATGGCGGCAGGTCTGGACGGCGGAATCTTTTAAAAAAAGA
>JAERSQ010000079.1 GCA_016845525.1 Pseudomonadota bacterium | reverse complement strand
GATTTCCGAAGTCTCACCAAAACAGTTGGTGACGCCCATCGCGTCGGTCTTGTCAATAAAGTTGCCAACAGTGGGGTTGGCGCCCATGCCCGAGGTCGTATCCGACTCGCCGCACTTGTGTGAGACCCAAAGATCTGAGATTGGGCACTCCTCGCGGGTCAGTTCGGAAGCGGCCTGCAGAAAATCTTTTGCCACACGACTGGCACTGGCAATGGTTTCGATATCACCGTGCTGTTCAATGGCGAACCCCTGAACGGGTTTGCCGGTCTTGGCGATGCCGTCAACCACCCGGGCGGTCCATCCGGGCTCAATGCCGATCACCACGACCGCCGCGACGTTCGGATTGGCGCCGGTGCCGATCAGGGTCCGGAAATGCAGCTCCAGATCCTCGCCGAACTGCAACCGGCCGTAATGGTGCGGCAGGGCGAGAGTGCCCTTGATGTTATTGGCAACGGCTTCACAGGCAGCGTTCGAAAGATCATCAAGCGGCAGAATGACAACGTGATTGCGGATGCCGACACGGCCGTTCTCCCTTCGGTATCCATGGAAACTAAGATCGCTCATGATTCACCACTTGCTCGTTTTGACGTTATGGACGTGGACGTGATCCCCTTGAGGGATGTCGGTTACGGCGTGGCCGATGTTTTCACCGTATTTGATGACCGAATCGCCATTGCCGATATCCTGCAGGGCAAATTTGTGCCCCAGCGGAATCGGATCGTTCACGGTCAGGCTGACGGTCTTGTCACAATCCATAATCCAGCCCGACAGGTTGTCGCCCGCTGCGATGCCTTCCACCACGACCACGCCGACGACGTCGCGCTCATCGTGAACCAGAAAATCAGGTGCTTTGCTACTCAATACCGGTCTCCCAAGTGATATAGGGTGATTAATCAAGTCTTATATAAGAATTTGTACTGTGTTATAACTGACCCCATTCACCGTGTCAATTGACATGCTCTTTTGGCGTAGCCAGACGCATACGGGACCTGTATTTCCTGTGGAGAAAAGACCCCTTTACGAACAGATCAAGGAGACGCTTCTGGCAAGGCTGGCGGCAGACCACTGGCGCCCCGGGGAACTGCTGCCCAGCGAGCCCAAACTGGCGGAGGAGTTTGATGTCAGTCAGGGGACTGTCCGGCGCGCGCTGGACGAAATGGTGGCCCAGGGTCTGCTTACTCGGCACCAGGGCCGTGGGACCGCTGTCACGGAGCACACCCCGTTTCAGTACTTTGATTTGCTGCGGGCTGACGGGGCCCGGGAGTTGCCGGAAAGCAAGACCCTGCGTGTCTCGGTCAACGCGGCGAGCCGTACTGAGCGGGATGCCCTGGAGCTTGCAGCTGGCAAGAAAGTGATCCGGATCATCCGGGTCCGCTACCTTAATCTCGAGCCGAAAATTTACGAGACGATTTCCCTCTCATGGGATCAGTTCTCTGAACTTGCGGCGATGGATGCGCGTGATGTACCGAATACGATCTACAACTACTATGAGCAGCAGTTTGGTGTGCCGGTGATCAGCAAGCGGGACCGTCTTCGTGCCGCGAGCGCGACACAGGTCGAGGCGCGGTATCTTCACGTCGAGGTGGGAACACCACTGCTTGAGATCGAGTGCATCGCCTACAGTCATCGACAGCAGCCGATCGAGCAACGCATCAGTCGGTGTTTGACGGATGAGCATCACTACTGCAATGCACCTGCGTAGCATGCTGGTGTGTTTCTGACGTCTCACCGATGGAATTCGATTACGTTATCGTCGGGGCAGGCTCGGCAGGTTGTGTCCTGGCAAATCGCCTTTCGGAAAACGGCCGGTATCGGGTATTGCTGCTGGAGGCAGGGCCTCGGGACCGCTATCCGTGGCTGCACATTCCGATTGGTTATGCCAAGACGATGTTTCATCCGAAATACAACTGGCGTTATTACACCGAGCCCGATCCCGGCATGAACGGCCGGTCGATCTACTGGCCCCGCGGCAAGGTGCTGGGCGGTTCCAGTGCGATCAATGGCCTCATCTATGTGCGCGGGCAACCCGAGGACTACGAGCACTGGGCAGCGCTGGGGAATTCCGGCTGGTCGTGGCAGGAGGTATTGCCGTACTTCATCCGTGCCGAGCGAAACGAACGAGGACAAGACCATTTTCATGGGGCAAGTGGACCCCAGGGTGTGTCGGATGTTGGCAATCCCAATACCTTGGCCCGTGCCTTTATTGATGCCTGCGTCGAGGCGGGTTACCCCGCAAATTCGGATTTCAATGGCGAAAGCCAGGAAGGTGCCGGTCCCTATCAACTGATAACGTGGCGCGGCAGACGCTGTTCCAGCGCGACCGGATATCTAAAGCCTGCCAAAGGACGCGCTAACCTCTTTATCGAGACTGATGCCCATGTCTGTCGGGTGGGCTTTGCCGGACGACGGGCCGAATCGGTGGTGTTTCGCCAGGGCGGTCGGGAGAGAACGGTGACCGCAAGGCGTGAGGTGGTTCTGAGTGCGGGCGCGCTTCAGTCGCCTCAGGTGCTGCAGTTGTCCGGTATTGGCGATGTTGATCTTTTAAAGCGCCATGGCATCGATGTCATGCTCGATCGTCCGTCTGTGGGCCAAAACCTGCAGGATCATCTTCAGGTACGGGTCATTCACCAGTGCAACCAGCCGCTCACCGTTAATGACGATATGCGCAGCCTCTGGCGGAAGATGCACATGGGGATGCAGTATGTCTTTCAGCGCTCGGGTCCGATGGCGGTGGGCATCAATCAGGCGGGCGCCTTCCTGAAAACCCGTGCGGATATCGACCGGCCCGATATCCAGTTTCACTTCGCCGCGCTTTCGGCTGATCTCCCGGGCGCACCGCTACACGACTTCCCCGGATTTACGGCTTCTGTCTGTCAGTTGCGCCCGACCAGCCGGGGCCATCTCTCGATCAAGAGCGCCGATCCGATGGCGCGCCCCGAGATTCACCCAGGGTATCTCTCCACTGAGCATGACTGCAGAACCGTCGTCGATGCGCTGCGAGTGGCGCGCAGGATCGCAGAGAAACCTGCTTTGTCGCAGTACATTGAAACCGAATACCTGCCGGGAGAGCAGGCGCAGTCAGACGAGGCGTTGCTGGAGTTTGCCCGCGATACCGGCGTGACTATTTTTCACCCTTCGGGGACTTGCCGGATGGGATCGGATGAGGAAGCGGTGGTGGATTCAGCGCTCAAGGTG
>JAERSQ010000078.1 GCA_016845525.1 Pseudomonadota bacterium | reverse complement strand
AAGTCCACGAATTTTTCCAACCCGGCCTCAGATGGCGTCATGGAAGAATCAAAATCGCTGCCGCTGTCCAAGATACCTGCCTCAATCCTGCGGATGTTCATCGATTGCATGCTCCCAAAGATCATTCCGCTGGGCGCGCCCGCTTCCATCAGAGCGTTCCATAGGCGCGGACAGTCAGTATCTTCACCCTGCGTGTAGATCTCATACCCCAGTTCACCCGTCCAGCCAGTTCGGGAAATCAACAACTCCTGCCCATCAAGATCGAAAACGCCGCAGTGAAAGTAGCCAAAGTCGGCAGTGATTGCTCCCGACGAGACCGAGCGCATCACCTCGAACGAGCGCGGGCCCTGCAGTTGCAGGACACGCGACTGCGGGTCGGTGAGTGTCACATCAAACCCAAAACGATGCGCCAGAAACCAGGTATCCAGCTCGCCATCCGGATGAACAAACCAAAAACGGGTAGCCCCGAGCCGCAGCAGTATCCCATCAGCAAACAGCCCGCCATCATGTGTGCACGCAACCACATAGCGCGCGCGACCAATCTTGAGATCCTTCAGCGGGCGGGCAAAGATTAATTCCAGAAACAGCACCGCGTCAGGGCCAATGATCTCAATCGGCCGTTCGGGAACATCGAAGAGCGCGGCCTCCCGACGAAGGGCCCAATACGCTTTACCCGGATCCTCGCCGTTGTCGTGTACGAACAGCCGGCCTGCGGCGGAGCGGAGCA
The DNA here is from genome assembly GCA_016845525.1 of Pseudomonadota bacterium. Taxonomy (GTDB): domain Bacteria; phylum Pseudomonadota; class Gammaproteobacteria; order Arenicellales; family UBA868; genus UBA868. Next base: position 2,780 of record JAERSQ010000078.1, on the reverse strand, counting down.
CTGTTGCGCTGTTGGCATAGCACTCGTGAAACGGCGAGAGCTCCGTGCTGCCGGCATAAAGCTGGAAAATCCTTCTTGAATCAGACACTGAAGGCTGGGGCATCTGTATTGGGTTACGTCCAGTGCGCCAATGCGGCGCGGGCAATCTCTTCGCCCCACTCCTGAAGAAAATGCCCCCCTTGCTTCACTTCGTAAGGTTCAGGGCAACCGCGGATCACTGCATGCAATGCCCGCATATCGCTTGGCGTAATGACCGGATCTGTCATGCCGATCGCCATAAAGCTGTCACCGCTCCACTCCTTCGAGAACCAGGCACGGGCATCGCGCGACAGTGCAGCGCCAGCCGCCTCCGGATGATCGGGCACCAGTTCCGGAAAAGCCCGGGCACCGGCTTTATAGGTGACATCAGGAAACGGGGCATCATAAGCGGCTATTTCGGCGTCATGAAGATGCGGACAAGCCCGGCCGAGAAGCTTGCCCGGCGACATATCAGGGTTGTTCCGGCACCACTCGCGCCATGCCAGAAAACCTGCACCAAGCGGCTGATCGCCGGTCCCGAGCAGGGTATTCATCACAAGGAGGCGGGAAACGCGGTGCGGCGATTCCATCGGTAGCGTCAGGCCCAGCACACCACCCCAGTCCTGCACTACCAGGGTCAGCCCGGCAAGTTTCAACCGATCCAGAAACGCCAGCAGCATGTTGCGATGGAAATCAAACGTGTAAACGCCCTGCTCCGCTGGTTTATCAGAACGGCCAAAGCCAAAGAAGTCCGGCACAATGACTCTGGCACCGGACGCCAGGAATACCGGGATCATCCGGCGGAAAAGAAAAGCCCACGTGGGTTCGCCATGCAGACACAGAAACGTTTCCTCAGCATCAGACGGGCCGACATCAAGATAGTGACAGCGCAGTCCTTCGTACCCCTTAAGGTCATCAAGATAGCAGGACGGATACGCAAAATCGGGCAGCGCTTCGAAACGCTCCTCGGGCGTTCTCAGGACTTCTTTCAACACACCCCTCCCTGTCAGACCTCCTGCACGATCCAGGATATCCATGAACCAAACATGCGGCTACGCCACGCCTCGCCGCCGCGGTGCACTGCCTTCCAGACTACAATATCACTATCTCGATCAAGGAGTCTTCCATGTCCAAGCACAACGCCCTGACCACCTTTGGCCGCTCAGGAAACCCCATGTTCCGGGGAGACACATTCAAGCCTGACGCCACGTTTGCTGAAGCGGAAGCATCCGGTCGCATGACGCTTGCGGGTACCGTCAACAAAACCGGTATTCTGCTTATCCTCTGCCTGGTCACGGCGTCGTTTACCTGGAACATCTTTTTCCGTACGGGTGATCCGGCTGCCGTCAGTGGATTTCTCTGGATCGGACTCATTGGCGGCCTGATACTCGCGCTCATCACGATCTTCAAGCGCCAATGGGCGGGCGTGACCGCGCCGCTTTATGCACTGGCACAGGGTCTTGCACTGGGTGGCATCTCTGCCATGTTCGAAGCGCAGTATCCGGGCATCGTGATTCAAGCCATGGGCCTCACTTTCGGCACGCTTGGCGTATTGCTGCTCGCCTACAAAAGCGGTCTGATCAAACCGACCGAAAACTTTCGACTGATGATCGTGGCGGCCACGGGGGGGATTGCGCTGTTATATCTCGTCAGTTTTGTAATGGGATTTTTCGGTTCCAGTATCGGCTTCATTCACAGCAACGGATTGTTTGGCATCGGCTTCAGTCTTTTTGTCGTGGCCATTGCCGCTCTTAATCTGGTGCTTGACTTTGACTTCATCGAGGAAGCCGCCGAACAGGGCGCACCCAGGTATCTTGAGTGGTACGGCGCGTTCAGCCTGATGGTGACACTGATCTGGCTCTATCTTGAAATCCTGCGCCTGCTGGCAAAACTGCGCAGCCGCAACTGATGGGCTGGAACGAATTATTCTTCGGTGGCCTGATCGTGATCGGTCTGGGCGCCTTTTTGTTCTTCGGGCGTTTCCGGGCGGGTAAAACTCAACGTGAACGGCAGGACAAGATTCGCTGGCGCAAACACTGATTAGTCTTCGATGAAGATTCTCGCGGCAGCCCTCATTGCCGTGGTGCTATGGGGGGCCTCACCGGTTGCCGCCAAGATCGCGGTATCAAGTCTCTCGCCCATGATGGTCGCTATCCTGCGCACGGCCATCGGCGGACTGGTCGCACTGCCGCTGGCGATGCTGCTCCGGATTCCGCTGCCCGCCGACAGGGCACAGCGGCGTCTTCTCGCTTTATCCGGATTCTGCGGCTTCGTGGCCTTTCCTGTGCTTTTCACGCTCGGCATCCTGCACACTTCGGCCAATCACGCATCCATGATTCTGGCGGGGCTTCCCGTCTTCACGGGACTTATCGCCATGACCTGGGACCGAAAACGTCCCGCGGTTGCGTGGTGGATCGGCTGCACCATCGCGATGGCGGGCGAGGCGCTGCTGATCTTTGGTCATGGCCTCGATAGGGCAACCGGGGCGAGCATTGGCGGAGACCTGCTGGTGCTTGCCTCCAATGTGTTTGCCTCTTTAGGCTACGTCGCGGGAGGCCGTCTCGAACGCGATGGCTACTCGGCAATGGGCACCACATTCTACGGCGTCGGTCTTTATGCGGTGGTGTTGTGGCCTTTATTGTTTATCGTTGAGCCAGGAACGGTACCGCTGACCGTTCCCACTGGCATCTGGCTTTCGATTGCTTATCTTGCCGTCGGCGTGACGATTGTCGGCTATGTGCTCTGGTACTGGGCGCTGGGAC
>JAERSQ010000077.1 GCA_016845525.1 Pseudomonadota bacterium | reverse complement strand
CAGGCGGCCTGACCAAGTACGGCACCAACGCCATGATGGATACCATGCAGGAGTTCGGTGGTCTGCCGACCAACAACTTTCAGGAAGTCCAGTTTGACGGCTACGACAAGATCGATGCCAAAGCGATGCTTAAGACGGACGACACGGGCCATACCAACCTGCTGACCAACAAGGCCTGCTTTGGCTGCACCATTGCCTGCGGCAGGATCGCCCACATCCGAAAAGACCACTTTACGATTCAGAATCGGAAAGAATACTGGCACGCCTCGGGCGGTCTTGAATACGAGACGGCGTTTGCATTTGGCCCTGTGGTCGGCGTCGACGACATTGATGCCTGTACTTTTGCCGGATACCTGATGAACGAGCACGGGATGGACCCCATTTCCTTTGGCGTCACCCTTGCGGCCGCCATGGAGCTGTACGAGATGGGTGTCATCACCACTGACGATACCGACGGCGTGGAGCTTAACTTTGGAAATGCCGAAGCACTGACCGTGATGGCCGAAAAAACGGGCAAGCAGGAAGGGTTTGGTGAAATCCTGGGCATGGGGTCCCGACTGATGTGTGAAAAGTATGGTCACCCCGAACTGTCCATGACGGTTAAGGGCCAGGAATTTGCCGGCTATGACTCGAGAGCGCTGCAGGGGATGGGATTGGGGTATGCCACCGGCAACCGCGGTGCCTGTCACCTGAAGCACGATACTTTCGACGTGGATATGGACGACCAGACCGGAGAAGGCAAGGCGGAGCCTTGTAAGACGTCCCAGGACTGGACGGCTGCGGTCGATTCCAGCGGCCTTTGCATGTTTACCATGGGCGCCTGGGGCGCTCCCGAGTTTGCCGCACAGTTGGATGCTGACAGCGAGGGTGACTGGACGGCAGAGCGTCTGATGGAAAGCGGTGAGCGGATCTGGAATCTCGAGAGAATGTTTAATCTCGCGGCAGGCCTGACCCGTGCCGACGATACCTTGCCTGAACGGCTGCTTAAGGATCCGGCGCCGAGCGGCACTGCCAAGGGCCGTGTCAACGAGCTCGACCGCATGCTGCCTGAGTACTACGATTTGAGGGGTTGGAACGAGGCAGGTGAGCCTACGGAGGATACTCTTGGCCGATTGGGGCTCAGTTAACATCCGATGCGCGTCAAGGTTCGGGTAACGGGTCACCTCATTGATCTGTGTTCGGTCGATGAGGTCGAGTTATCCGAAGGGGCCAGCGTCGCCGACGCGGTGGCGGCTCTGGGAATTCCTCCTGAGCAAGTCGGGTTGGTGTCTGTTGACGGGCAGGCGGTGTCCAAAGCGAGAAGAGATACCACAGCGCTGACCGACGGTAACGAGATGGTCGTGATGGCGCCGCTGACCGGCGGTTAAGGGACTAAGGGCGTTCGAGATGGTTGAGTTGTTGCCGCCCGGACCCCAGCTTGGGGTTTTCGTTGGCGCCGTGCTGGTGTTGGCGTTAACACCCGGCCCGGCTCTTTTTTACATTCTTGCCACCAGCATTGCCCAAGGCACTCGCGCCGGGGTGATATCCGTGCTGGGGATTGCCACAGGCACCTTTGTTCATGTGCTGCTGGCGGTTTTCGGGCTGACCCTGCTGCTGGCGTCATCGGCGGCGGTTTTCCAGTTGGTGAAATATGCGGGTGTGGTCTATCTCGTGGCGCTGGGGGTGTATGTGCTGACGCGACCCAGGCAGCAAGAACAGGGCGCACAATTAGAGCGTCCCGCGAGAGATCTATGGCGGGTCTACAGCCACGCCGTCATGGTGAATGTACTCAACCCGAAGGTTGGGATTTTTTTCCTCGCGTTTTTCCCGCAATTTGCAGACCCGGGGCGGGGTGAGCCGGCCCTGCAGTTTCTGATCCTGGGGGTGGTGCTGATCGGGGTCGTTCTGGTGACGGATACCCTGTTTGCATTGACCGCGGGTGCGGTGACGCGCCTTCTCAGGCGACAGAGCGGGCAGAGCCGATGGCCGCAGATTGTGGGAGGGCTGACTTATATCGGACTCGGGATCTTTAGTGCCACTATCGATCCCCCGGTACGGAGCTGAGACCCGAGCGGCAAGCGGGTACGGGTTTAAAGGTTTAGGTCCGTGGGCAGTCCACGTCAGGTGCGCTTTCGTACCAGAAACGGCCCGCAAGGTTGCCGCGCCAGACCCACAGCGCGAGCAACGGTGAAGGCCCTGTCTCCATCGCGTGAATGGCGCAGGGAGTGTGGTGAATCAGGTCGCCCGGCCGCGCGGTGAACTCCTGAGCGTCGATACGCCAGTGGGATTCACCGCTCAGGATGAAGTAGAACTCCTCAGCATCGTGCGCATGGCCCGGATAAGCAACGTCTCCACGTTGCAGGAGAAGACCCAGTCTGATCGGATCATCATCGGCAGGGGGGCTCTCATCGACAAGCATGGCGTAGGCATAGCCCCCGGGAAAAAACTCCGGCACACCACGGCTGGCCTCTTCCCAGGGTGAGTGCGGGGCCGCGCGAGAGGCGATCTCCTGAAGTGCATGATCCGGTGGAATGCCGGAAAGTGCAGCTTCAAGGCAAAGTTCTGATGTGGGGCAGGTTGATGAGTGTTTTTCGGCTTTTTCACGCGGCACGCGGGCAATCTGATTCGAAAGCGCCTCGAAGTCGGGTTTATTACTATTGCGGCAGAATTGCCCAAGTTGATCCAAAAGCGTCGGCAGATATTGGCTCATCGGTAGCACTCTTCAGTCTGTTGCGCCAATCGCGATGACAAGATTTTGTTGATTGGCTTTAATAAGGTAATCTCTTGGCGTGAGTTATATCAGAAAATTGATCCACCTTTGCCGACATCATGTGTTCAACTTGTGTTCAAACAAGACTACTGCAAGTCCATAAGACTTAAGGAAAAACAACTGTGAGTGAACTTCTGCTCAGCATGCGCGACCTTGTGATCGAGGCGGATATCGACGGTGAATGGAAACCGATCGTAAAGGGTCTCAACATGAATCTGCATAAAGGCAAGATCATCGGCCTGATCGGCGAGTCGGGCGCAGGGAAGTCTACCTTTGGCCTGGCAGGCATGGGGTACACTAAGCCCGGCTGTCGGATTGTTTCCGGGTCCATCAATCTGGAAGGCGAGGAACTCGTTGGCGCCTCTCCCGCGCGTCTGCGTGAGATCCGCGGAAACAGCGTCTCATACGTGGCGCAAAGCGCGGCGGCGGCATTTAATCCGGCACACCGTCTGATTGAGCAGTTTGTCGAGTCCCCAGTGCAGCACGGCAAGATGCGAAGTGAAGACGCTGCGCGTCGGGGTCAGGATCTTTATCGCCAACTGGATTTGCCCGATCCGGATAACATCGGCAACCGTTTTCCGCATCAAGTCTCAGGAGGTCAGTTACAACGGGCCATGACTGCCATGGCGATGGGCTGCGATCCTCGTCTCATTATCTTCGATGAGCCCACAACTGCCCTTGATGTGACCACCCAGATCGAAGTGCTGTCTACGATCAAGGAGGCCGTTAGAGCAAGGGGTGTGGCTGCAATCTACATCACACACGATCTTGCCGTCGTAGCGCAACTGGCAGATCGCATCATGGTGCTCCGTTACGGTGACCTGATAGAGGAAGGAGACGCACGGAGCCTTCTGGAGAATCCTCAACAGGAATACACCCGCCGTCTGTTGGCGGTTCGCTCGCTGCGCGAAGAAAAAGGCGCATCGAAAAGAGAGGACACTGTGCTGGAGGTATCCAAAGTCAGCGCCCGATACCCCCGCGCAGATGAAGATGTGCTCAAGGATATCTCGATCAGGGTACAGAAAGGAAAAACGGTTGCTGTGGTTGGGGAATCAGGGAGCGGCAAGAGTACGTTGGCACGAGTGATCACGGGACTATTGCCGCCGTTTCAGGGAGATGTCCGCTTTTGTGGTGAGGTATTGAGCCCGGCGCTCGCAAATCGCGGCCGAGAGCAGTTGCGGTCCATCCAGATGATTTATCAGATGCCGGATGTGGCGCTTAATCCCAGACAGAAAATCGCCGAGATCATCGGCCGGCCGTTGGAGTTCTATCTCGGTGTCAAGGGCGGCGAGAAAGATTCCGCGATTAAGCGACTACTCGAGCAGATTGAACTGCCCGCAGATTATGCGGACCGCTACCCCGCGCAGCTTTCGGGGGGTGAAAAGCAGCGGATCTGTATTGCGCGGGCCCTTGCGGCTGAGCCTGAACTCATCATCTGCGATGAGGTGACTTCAGCGCTTGATCAACTGGTCGCTGAGGGGATTCTGGAACTTTTGCAGAATCTGCAGAACCAATTGGGCGTCTCCTATCTCTTCATCACGCACGACCTTGCTACCGTGAAAGCGATTGCCGACAGTATCGTGGTGATGTATCAGGGGAGGGTGGTGGAACAGGGCCCGAAAGCGGAGATTCTTTCCCCTCCTCACGAAGCCTATACTGAGTTGTTGTTGTCTTCCGTTCCCGAAATGGACCCCGATTGGCTGGATACTCTGGTCGAACGACGTAAACGCGGTGAATTGCCGACCGCAGAGTCGATCAACTAGACGCTTGGCATCGACCAGGACCTGGTGTCTTTTTGACCATCAGGCCGGGCACAGTTGTGGATCTCTGGCGGAGTCACCAGTCTATCTTTGCGTCGCCGCGACCCGGCGGGAGCCTAGGTACGATGGGTGTTCCAGTCGGTACCGCGATACATGATCTGTCTGCGGACTTCTTCAGATTCCCGATGGAATTCCACGGCAACCGGATCCAGATCGTGACGCGGTTCGGGCTCGGGTTTGAAATTCCCGAAGCGGTCGACTCCGCGAACCAGCGCAGCGCTGTCCTGATCTGAATAAGCTTGCTGGGTGTCCGGCGGGATGTAACGAATCGCCAAGCCGATTCGCCGATCATCAGTCTGGTTTGGGTGCGACGCATGAGCGATGCGATAGGCAAAGAGCGTCGCCTCCCCGATTCCGACCTCAAGGTTTACTGCGCGATCCTCGTCGATTCCCGCGATTTCCTGCCCTCGAGTCAACATATTGTCATCGTGATAGGTGTCCTGATGAACGAGATCCGGGCCAACGTGACTGCCCGGCAAAACCCGCATGCACCCGCTCTCTACGGTAGAGGGCGACAGGGCCACCCAGACCGTGACGAGTTTGTCTGAATCGAGGCCCCAGTACTGGCTATCCTGATGCCACGAGACAAACTGGGGCGAGCGGGGTTCCTTGATCCACCAGTCAGTGGACCAGACCAGAATGTCCGGCCCGATAAGGTCCTCCACCGCATCGAGGATCTTGGGCGTACGAATGAAATCCGACAGCCATTTGAACAGCAGATGATTTTTGAAGCGCTGCGACCCGCGCAGCGCGCCGCCCTGAGCCTGCTCAAATGATTCAAGCTTTGAGCGCATCTCCTGCATCAGGTCAGCGGTGGCCACCGAAAAGGGCGGCACAAAACCTTTGGCCCTGAAGTCCTGAACCTGCTGTTCAGTAAGGCATTTGCCCATCAATCCCGCTCCCAGTATTTCACGGTAGTTTACAGGCCACCTATAGCTGATTTACAGCCCGGCCGATTAATATGATGGGATTATCAACAATCGCACGGAACCGATCCAGAGACTAGGATCACTTAGTGCGCACGAGGGGAAGGGAAAAAGCGCTGAATCGTGGGTCTTCGTAACGCCCGTCCTGAAGAAAGTTTGCTAGCCCTGGCTTTCCTCAATCGCGCTTACCTGGCGTTTAACCCGTTGCACCATGGCATAAACACCGACATGACGGCTGGGGCTCAAGTGTTCAAAGAGGCCTAACTTTTCAAACTCGGCATCGGCATCGAACTCATCGATTTCTGATGCCGTCTTGCCATTGAACATGCCG
>JAERSQ010000076.1 GCA_016845525.1 Pseudomonadota bacterium | reverse complement strand
CCAAGGCGGTCGGCAGAAGTCATTGCCCGCTCAGGCTCTGGCGACATCTCCAGCAGATGTATATGCAGGTGCAAAATGGCCGAGTGCTGGGGTGTCCCAAGTTGGTCTGCCAGGGTAATCGCGCGTTCGCAAACTGTGATGGCCTCAATGGTGTCGGCCCCTGGTGTGGGACAGCCCTTTTCAACATCCCAAAGGTGCCAGGGCGTGCGGGTCATCATCGCTTCAGCAAAAAACGCCATCACATCCAGGTTATCCGGAAATTCCTCGTTGATCTTGCGCATCGCATCGGCATAGGCATCGTCCCAGCGATCAAATTCTTCCCGACTGACTGGATGCGGTTTCTGTATACGCTGGGCCAGCGCGTCGATGAGCGCCATTTCAAGCGCCGTCGCACTGCCCGAGAGCGCTAAGGCTTTATCGATATGGCCTCGACAGAAAGCGGTGCATTCCGACGCTTCGATTTCGCCGAAATCACACCAGGGCATGTTGTAAAAAGGCCCCGCCGCATAGGCTATCCCCCAATGCAGCATCGCGCATTGCGGGTCGAGCGCGGCGGCAGCCTTAAAGCACGCCAACCCTTCATCCTGGTTAAAGCCGAAACACCAATTCAGGCCAAGATCAAAAAGATGCTGCGCTTGCTTTGAGGCGGTACTGACCGGGAATACCCGACTCCCCAGGTCAAAATCGAGCATCGAGTTTTTAGCCATTTGCCAACACCTCACTAGGTGGCCGCTTCTCTCTGATCTCGCAGACACACCGGGGCGCTCCCTGCATTGAAAGCGGTCAGGTGCATGATCCGCCGATCTTCTGGCGCCAGCTTTCCCGTTGCCGAATGCCAAACGGAACGGTTGTACCAGAGAACGAGATCTCCTGCCTGCCAATCATGGATATACACCTGATCGGCAAAGACCGCCGGCCGCATCCAGTTTTCGACCAACCGTCGCGAGGCGGTCATTCCCAGAAACTGTCTTTTGGCGCCCTTCTTGGTCTCCAAAAAAGCAAGGCACCGCGGCTGGGGCATCAGTGCCTGACGTCCCGTATCAGGACAAGTCCAGACCAGCGGATAAACCTGTGCAGCCGGGTCAGCAAAGGGCGTACCGGGTGCCTCATGGCCGCCTTCGTAAATCGCCTCGGCATCCGGATCAACGACGCTAAGGCCATTTTGGCTGTTCGCAAGGGAGTAAGTTGTTTCAAAGGGTTTCGGGAGATAGTGCACTTTAGTATCGAGACATGCTTCCCGTTCCGCTTCGGTCAGCGCGTCATAGGCGATCCGTCCGCTGGCGAAAGCCGTTGCACCTGCGGGGCACCACAGCGGATCGCCAAGATCAAGATGTTCAAGCCAATGTCCCTCACCCGTCGGAGGTTCAATACAACGCATCTGCGTGTAATGACCCGGCGCATGTCCGTAAAACGTTCCATCTATATGCCACTGCAAAGCGCCGCCGCCCAGCACCTGTGATCCCGCAGTCTTCCCGTAAGCAGCACGGTCCCCGCCCAGCGTTACCTTGAGGCCGTAATGATCAATCTCCCCCTTGCCCAACACCAGCACACCGGGCTCTGAGGGAATCTGGTAGGTCCCCGCTTTATTGCCCTGCTCGACCTTGTATCTTTCCCAGGGGTTCTCACGCTGATCACGCCAGACGGAGGCGCCCTCAGGATAAACCGTACGATAAAAGCTGACCTCTTCCTGGGGAGTCAGGTGGTGCTGGTCCCGGATAACCACCAACTGGTGGTCGTGTACTTGAGATTTGACACGTGCGATGTCATCAGCGCTTGCTGAGGCACAATCAACATCGTGCGCAATGACTCCAAACGGTGCGTTGGCTATAGGCTGGAACTGCATCTGCCCTAGATTGTGACTCCCTCGAACTAACCTGTAACAGTACCCTTAGCTGTTTCCCGCAATCCAGTCCGCATAGACGAGTTGGATACTCTCCCTAGGCAACACAGACCAGGCGATTCTTTCTACATTCGGAAACTCACTGACGGTCGGATGCCCACGCGACGGGCGGAGCCAGGTGGTCAACATAAAAAGATAAATATCCAAGGCGCTGAAACGCTCTCCCAGCATCCATCGGTTATCGCCGATCTGATCGTTGACTATGCCCCAGGTCTCACGGAGACGACGTATCCCGCGCTTTTGTGCGCTCGGCTCATCCGCAGGAATATCCGCAAACCGATCTGGATAATAGTTAAGCTGGAAGGCATTCTGGACGGAGCTTGAAAAGTAAACCAGTGTCTGCAGGTAAAGCCCACGCGTGGAGTCATCCAGCGCCGGGGCCAGCCCTGCTTCTGGATGGCGATCACAAAGAAATACCGTGATCGCAGCACACTCGTACATCGCACTGTCCTCCCATTTCAAAACGGGAAGCCAACCGTTTGGGTTGATCGCCATCTGCTCGGGCGGACGAGGTTTGGTTCTATCCTTGGTGGATTCAATCAGTTCGTACGGGGCTCCAATCTCCTCAAGCATGACGCGTGTCCCCATCGCGGCGCTGCCTAGCGCGTAAAAGAGTTGGTAGGTCATAAATGCTTATCTCTTATCAAGTTGGCATTACAGCGAATAAGTCGTACAACGCTCTAGTACGTCCATTCCTCAGTATAGGGGCGAACCTCAACTTCGTTACTCCATGCTGATTTTGGCTGCTGGAAAGTCAGCCAATAAGTCTGGGCAACATCGTCGGGATCTGCAAAGTTCCTGGGATCATAATCTGAACCAAAGAGTTCTTTCATGACCGGCACATCCAGGTTGCAGTCTAGCCTGAAGTGGGCGAT
>JAERSQ010000075.1 GCA_016845525.1 Pseudomonadota bacterium | reverse complement strand
TATCCCCAGCCTTCGGTGATCTCTCAGGCGGATGCCGTGATCCATCACGGGGGCAACAACTCTTTCAATGAGTGCCTGTATTTCGGTAAGCCGGCGATCATCATGCCGTATGTCTGGGATGGCCATGACAACGCCAAGCGGGTCGCCGAGACAGGGCATGGGCATCACCTGCACCGCAATCACTGGAAACCCAAGGAACTGCGGGCGACCATTGAGAGCATGCTCAGCAACAAAGCCATGCAGGAGCGTCTTGCTGCCACCTCAGCGCATATGCGCTCTGAACACGGGCCGACCAAGGCTGCCTCAATTCTCGATCAACTGCTGAGCTGAATTCTTCTAGCGGGCCGGCTTTGCCGGCCCGTCTTCCCGGCCAGGCGCTCGCATTCAGCCCGCCTGGGGCCGCTCTGGCCAATTCTCCTCTCAGGTGATCGCTGTCACATCATTCGGGCAGTCTTCCCATTATCGTTTTGGACAGGTCTTTAAGTGATTTTTTGATCTGTTGTTCTACGAAAAGAGGAGGATGCCATGATGATTTCGATAACCCGTTTAGTCAGTTTTCTGCGAGTGATGTGTCTTGTTGGGATGTTGTTTCCCCTTAATGCCTTCGCCGCGAAATATTGTACGGAGATTTTTGCTTTTCCCGGTGATCATGGGGAAATGTCGTTTGATCTAGTCACTAACGACAGTACCGGAAGTGCCACATTGCGTGTGGTTGCTGGTCTGGCGAAGGGGTGGACGTTTTCGGGAGACTGGCATCCCGATGGAAGCGGTAACGGTATCGCGGAAGTCTTCATTGATGAAGATCCACTTGTAGGGTATCTGGCATTTGATATCTACGTTGAGTCTGGTGTCGCGATTACTGGATATATGTCGGACGGCACTCCCGGCAGTCTTCCTGGAGGTGCAGATGTTGCATTTAGCGGCCTTTTCGGGGCCTGCAATGCGTCGGGCACACCGCTCGTTGGTAATTATTGCCTGAAAGTTGGCAACACCAATCATTCACTTGAGATTTTGAGCGAAGGGGGCGGCGTTGTGCGGGGACGGATAGAAAGACGCCGGGGAAGCTGGGAATTGTTTCGTGCCCGCCGTGATCGCACCGGCTTGGTGTTGGTCAGGATGGGCGGCTCATCAAAGTTCGATCTCGAGTTTGCTGGCAATCTTGTCAGCGGCAGGCTGGGCAGAGCGGGACGTCGTCATAAGGTTTATGGAATCAAAAACCCGATGACCGGCGCCACCGGTTGTGAAGCCGTCATGCTCTATTCACAAGGCAGTGCCAACTTCTACTACTCAACTCCGACTATTGTTCGAAACTACGCCTATATTGGAACCGCTGATGGGACCAACCAGCGCGTTGCGAGAGATAATTTTCTCGCCAAGGTCGACCTTAGGACCATGAGCGAGGTCTGGCGATATGATCTGGGTACCCGTGAAGTGCGTGGCAGTGCTGTGTTGGACTCCCGTGGGGCCGTCTATTTCGTCGCGGAAACAGGGCGCATTCACGAAGTTGCGTCAGGTACGGCACCCAGCGGTGATCATTCAGGCTCACATCTGAAGTTGGTAAAACTTTCCAATCCTGCCGCTGGCAGCCCAAGGATTCTCTGGGAGCGCGTCATCGCTGGGGAGGGAGAAGTCTATGACCTGGGCCAGATCACACCGGTGATATCAGAGTCCGACGTCATTGTAGTGGGCGGTCCATCGGTCAAGGCGTACCGCGCCAATGGGCGCGAGATGTGGGAGTTCTCTCCTGAGGAGGGTCCACAGGAGTTCTACAACAGCCCGATCGTGATCGGTAATTTGGTATTCATCAACTCCGACGGCGGTGCCAGCGACTCTACACCAGGGACTGCCAATGGCATCTACGCCATCGATATCTGGTCCGGGAGCGAGCGCTGGAGTTATGTCCCGACTGATACTGATCACTATAACGGTTTGTCCAGCCCCCAGTTCAACCAGGATAGGACAAGGATATACACAGCGCTTCGCCAGACACTCTACTGCATGGATTCTGCTGGTCGTGCTTGTTCTTCAGCGTGGGAAGGCGGCTGTGAGATCCCTGGCATTTCTGGCGATCTTCGGGCTTCTCCGCTGGTTGACGCCAGTGGGGACATTTATCTCGGCACAAAGGATAACGAGAGCAGCATGTTCTACAAGATCGACGGTAGTTGTCCAAATACCCCGGCCTCGCGGGTGATTTGGGAAGTGGAGACCCACGGCGATGTCTATACCACAGGTGTACTGCTGGACAATGGCCATGTCGTCTTTGGTCAGGAGCCCAGCGGTAGCGGTGCCACACTGAAGGCGCTGAGCATGTCGGATGGTTCACTTGAAGGTTACGTTGATCTCACCGCAGATATGACTTGGGGATCACTTCGGATGCATGAAGGTCGGTTGATTGGTGTTGCGGGTGTAGCTCCGCAGCATTGGAGCGGATTCATGTTCTCGATCAATCTTGGGGGCGTGCGTTACGAACCCGGCGCGGAGAATCCGACCTTGCGTGGAGAAAACTCCGGCCGCGGTTACTAGGCCTCTGGGCCACGTTTTCTGCTAGGGTAGAAACCGTGGCCCAAGTTAGCTCCAAACACAAGTCTCGATCCCGGGGCGCTTTGACTCTGTCGTGGCGCAGTCTGCTGCCTCTGGGGTTGCTCGCACTGGCTTTGGTTCTTCGGCTCGCTGAGCCGTCACTGCTGATGGATATCCGCCTCGCGGTGTTCGATCAGTATCAAGTGCTCAAGCCCCGGGAAAAGACCCCGGTCCCGGTACAACTGGTGGATATCGATGAGCAAAGCCTTGAGCAGTTTGGCCAATGGCCATGGCCGCGCAATCAACTCGCACGGCTGGTCGATGCCATCAACGATGCGGGGGCTGCTGCCATCGTCATTGATGTTTTGCTGTCTGAACCGGATCGGCTCTCACCATCCGCTGTGGCAAATATGATTCCCGATTGGCCTGAATATCAAAGTGCCCGCGAGGCGATCCTCGGGCGAACCGGCCATGACGAGCAACTTGCCCAGTCTCTTGCCCGCGCGAACAGTGTGCTGGGGTTTGCGCTCGATGACGAGATCGTGGGTGAAATACCGTCGCTCAAGGCCGGTCTGGTTCGGGCAGGCGATCCGCCGGATCCATTCTTACCCGCTTTTGCTGGCGGCATATCGGCTTTGCCCATGCTGACCGAGTCGGCCGAGGGCTATGGCGCCTGTAGTTTGGTTCCGGATCCTGATGGTGTTGTACGGCGTGCTTCTATGTTGGTGTCTGTTGCCGGGAGAGTGCTGCCCACGCTTGATGCTGAAGCGCTTCGGGTTGCACAGGCGGCCTCGACCTATATCGTCAAGTCCACCAACGCCAGCGGTGAGCAGTCGTTTGGAGCACCCGGCGGCGTCGTCGGCGTCAAGATCGGTGGCTTGACGGTGCCCACTGATGATCAAGGCCGGATTTGGATTCGTTATTCAGACCAGCCTTTTGACGCTATCGGCGCTTCGGATCTCCTCACAGGGGCTTTTAATCCGGAGGCAATTGCGGGAAAGATTGTACTGCTGGGATCCAGCGCCGCAGGGCTGTCGCGACCCCAGCCGGTTCCGGTCCTTGGGGTTGTGCCGGCACTTGAGATTCGGGCTCAGATTCTGGAGACACTGATCAGCGGAGACTTCCTTCACCAGCCTGATTGGGCCAAGGGCGCGGAACTATTAGCGCTGCTGTTGTTTGGTCTGCTGCTGATATGGTTGCTGCCACGCTGGGGCGCGCTGTGGTGTGCGGTGATCGCTCTTGGTGCCATCGCGGCAGCATTGGGAACCTCTTGGATACTTTTTTCCCAGTACAGCACTTTAATCGCCCCGTTTTATTTTGCGTTTGTGATTGTGCTGCTTTACCTGACGCAGTCGCTTCAGGTTTACCTCGCAAGTGAAAAAGAGAAAAAAGAAGTGCGCGGTGCATTTGGGCGTTATCTCTCACCGGTCTTGGTGGAGCAACTCGCGAATGATCCCGACAAACTGAAACTCGGCGGCGAGACGCGCCAGATCAGTGCGCTCTTCTGTGACATCCGAGGATTCACAAACTTGTCGGAGCAGCTCGCACCCGAGGAGCTTACGGCGCTGCTGAATCGATTCCTGACGCCCCTGACTGATGTGATCCTGAACGAGCAGGGTACCATCGACAAGTACATGGGCGACTGCATTATGGCGTTCTGGAATGCGCCAGTGGATGTTCCCGATCACGAGCATCGGGCGTGCTCTGCGGCGCTGAAAATGCTCGACGCATTGACAGATCTTAATCAGGCCTTGCGGCGTGAAGCTGAAAGCTCGGGCACCAACATACAAGAGCTTCGAATCGGTATCGGCATCAATTCCGGTAAGGCCCTTGCGGGCAACCTCGGCTCAGAGCAGCGTTTTGATTATTCAATCCTCGGCGATAGCGTTAATCTGGCCTCGCGGCTCGAGGGTCAATCCAAAACCTACGGGGTTGAGATTCTGATGAGTGAGGCAACCCGGGCGCCGGTTCAGGATCTCGCCTTTCTGGAGCTCGATCTTGTGCAGGTCGTGGGCAAGAGCGAGCCGGTGCGGATCTTCACGCTAGTGGGTGATGCGTCGCTTGCCCGCAGCGAAGTGTTCCTCGAGGCGGAGTCCGTACAAAAGCACATGCTGGAATGCTACCGCGCGCGACGCTGGCAGGAGGCGCTTGAGTTGATTGGACAACTCGAACAACTCGATCTGCAGCGCTTTAAAGGCTATCTATCGATGATGCGCCAGCGTATCGAGGCGTTTAAAAACGCCCCTCCCGGAGAGGACTGGGACGGAGTAGAACGCCGGCTGGTGAAATAAAGCGTTTGGTTAAGTCGCTAGCGCTGCGATCCGGCGAACACCCCGGCCGCGTGATAGCCGTGACCGGTGACTTCAAAATGCCCACCGATATCAGGCGGCGCATTGCCGCGGGTCGCGCTGCCGAAGAAATAGCCGCCCGCCTGCAGTGTTCTGGTGCCGGAAGAACCGGTTACATCGAAGACCGTGTTATTGGGGGTGAGCCCTGAAGCGCCCGAGTAACGGCTGCCGTCAAAGTCAGCACTGAAGTTCTGCACCTGGTACGCGCTCACCCCAAATTGCACGCGGGCATCAAAACTGCCTGTTTTTTCCTGAAGCATGCCACCGCCTGCTACCGCGCCGACAAGCCCGCCGGAATAAGTAGCCGTTTTGCCGGCCGCCGCAGAAAGCGCCGATGCTGTCGCAGCAGCGCCTGAAATCCAATGCTGGATCTCGGAGATGGAGTGCCCGGAATCCGTTATTGAGGTGGTCTTGCGGTGCCATTCCAAGAAGCGGCAGTCGGTGCAAAGCGGGATCTGGGCACCAATGAGGCGTATCGAAGCGTTTTCCTGGCCAATGCTGGAGGTCAAAGCAAAATCCGCTCCCATGTCAAAGATACCGGTTGCGACGAGCGGTCTTGGCTCATCGGTTGCTGATTCAGTGGCCAGCGTTTTTGCCGGGGCTGAGGAGCAGATACCTTCGTGACAGGACAGAGTGAAAGTCCTTTCAACTGTAGTAAAACTTGGCGATACCGTCTCGGTGGTCGATGACTTTACCGTCTTCGTGGTCGAAGGTGTGCACCCTGTCGCGGCGTCACAGCTTGTGGTTGCCGTTTTCACCTCAACGATTCGAATGGTTGGGGCCGGAGGCGGTGCGCCAGGTTCAGCTGCATCGGCAGACGCTGCCGTGCCCGCTGCGACTTCGGACTCTGAGGGGCAGTATCCATCTGTATCAGGGTCGCATCGGATTTCGGTGACGGCGGGGGTCGGCCCTGTGTCGGTTACGGGAGGGGCAAAGTAAGCCGGCTTTTCCGCATCAGTCACGCCGGTAAAGGTATAGGCTTTGGATGGTTTCCAGCCGCCGGTTGGCGCGGTAACGGACGTGCCGTCCTCGGTTCGAACCCCCCGTGTTGTGGTCGTATCGTCAACCGCTTTTGTCAGTTCTGTGATTTCCACCGTTGGTTCAGAACGGGCACGGACCGGGCTGCCGCCAACGGGAGATCCAATCGGCGGAACATAAGCCGCGACATCTTTGCTGAAATCGAGAGTCAGTGAAGTAATCTCAAGCTTTGAGGGCGCTGGAGGCAGTCCGGTGGCCGGCAAAGTGTCCGGAGCCACATATACAGCGCTCTCGGAGCCCGCGGGTAGAGGGGGTAAGGGTGCAGTTCCCGGCGCAATCGTTATCTCTCCCTCAGAGCCCGCCGGCAGGGGCGGCAGATCCGTTGCCGGGATCTTATCCGCAAGACCTGCTTCGGGTACCGGCGGTGTACCAAACTCGCCAGACTCGGCTGGTGGCAGCGGTGCCGGCGCCAATGGTTCAGCCCCTGATTCCGGTGGCGGCTGATTGTTTCCAGGCAGGGGTCTATCCGGATCACCTTCTATTCCAACAAGGCCAGATTCTTCTGCCGGGGGCTGATTCGGTTCAGGCTCTGTCCGGGCGAGACCTGATTCGGGTGCGCCAGTTTCATCCGCCGGTTTTTCGCCAGGCTCGGGTTGTGGTGCGGTGTTCGCCTGATCTCCCTCGGCTGGGGCAGGCTCCTGTCCAGAGTCCTCTGGTTGTGTGCGAGCGGCTTGCTGATCGGAAGTGCCGGATTGCTCATCAGCAGCATTAGGCGCAGGTAGCTCTGCCGATTTTTCGAGTGATGCAATGTCTTGTGCGAGTGCCTCGGGACTGATCTTCTGTGCAGTCGGTGCCGTCGTCTGTCCCGAGCTCACGCTGAAGGCCCGCCCCGTCTGAGATGTGCTTGCAGTCAGGCCGGAAGCGGCGGATGTCACACTTAACTGGGTGCCGTACAGCAGTCCTGCTTCCAGTCCCGCAGACGATTCTTTTACATAGGCAATTCCGCCCCGCACGCTGACGGTGGCCGAGGGCGAGTTAAAAACAATCGGCTGGTTTTTTGAGATCTTGCCGCCGACAAGACGAAAGACGCCTTTGCTGATACTGACGACCATGTCTCCGGTGCCGGTGGCAGGGTCATAGACGTATTCATCAATCGTCATTTCTGAACTCGCACCCACCGTCAAGGAAGTGCCGTCACGAAAGAGCAGTTGCGCTCTGCCGGCTTCGTCGGTAGAGATCTTCTCGTTGAAAAAGACTTCAAGTCCCGTCTCAAGATCACGCGCTGGAGAGATCGGGGGTTTGCCCTTTGCGTCAACAACGGATGCTGCGGTGACACCGACCTCCACCTCGTCGCTGGCTATAACTGACCCAAAAGGTAGCGCCAGCAGTGCCAGAGTCATCAGCGATGTCGGCGAGAAATGGGTAGCTCTCATTTTGCTGCTCCCTCAGACCTGCTAGAACTGGCCCAGTACGCTGACGCTCGAGAACCAGTTTTCGTTGGCATAATTCGGCAGATTGGAATCCACATCAGTATAGCCGGCGGTCGTCATGAGATTCAGGTTGACGGTCAGCGGAATCACGAGCGACGCACTGGTCCGTAGCGTCTGGTCATTGCGCACCACACTCGCGTCTACGCTGGGGTTAGCCTCGTTATAGGATTTATCATAAAAGCCCGCAGTCATTGACAGCATCCAGGGGGAGGGGCTGAACGTCAGCAGTTTTCCCAGAATGTGCTGAACAACGGCCTGCGCACCATACTCCCAGTACGCCGAAGACTTCTCATCGGTGTCTTCATTAAACGCGCTGAGGTTAATCGTACCGATGGTCATGTCCGAAATCCCGAAGGTTCTGCCCCCGAAGATTCGCGTCCGAGGCCCTTTAAGTCCAATCTCTTCCGTCTGACTGTAATCACGGTCAACATAGCGGGTGCCTACGTTCCAACTGCTGCTCATCGAGGTCCTGAAGGCAAGGTCAAGACCTGCACCGATCCCTTCGAAGCTGTCCTTGCCCCCCAAAGCCATATCGTTCAGCACCGCATAGGGGCGAAGATCAAGCGCCGTGCCGGGCTTGGGGGTAAAGATAACGCGCGGACCCACCTGAAATTCAAAAAGGGTGGTATCGACTTGGGACTGTGTGTCCTGCCAACTGCTGTAGGCGGAGACACCGGTTTCAAGCGTCGTGCTGGGCTCCGTTTCAAAGTCATAGACATAGTTGAACTGTCCCGCGAGAGACACATCCCAGTCGGCCTGACGGGTGTATTGCTCATCAAGAACAGCACTGCCGCCAAAGAGGCGGATGTTCTGCGTCATCGGGCCGCCATTGGCGTTGGACTGGTAACGCACTCCCGCCACAACCGTGCCATTAAAGCGGTGCGGCGAGGTCAGCGCATCAATTTGAGTGATGAGATCTTGTGCGCTCTGTTTGACGTCATCCGGGACTTCCTCATGCGTCACCACGGCGTTGAGGTAGGTAAGCGCCATGGCATAGGAGCCAAGCTGAAAATACAAAGTACCCAACTGCATCCGCACCTGGGGCAGGTCCGGCTCAATGATGAGCATACGCTCAAGCGCCGCAACCGCACCTTCTAGATCCCCCACTGCGATCGCGAGTTCGGCAAAGCGGAAAGTCTTGTCTAGATTACCGACATCTTCATACATCTCAAGGAATGCAGCATCGTACTGCTCGTTAACCGTCAGTTCTTGTGCGTTTACCGAAGAGACCGGGCCCAGGAGCATGCAGAAGAGCATGACCACAAGCGCGCACAGATCACGCTTTTTGTTTCCAGCGCAATCAAAAAAGGGGCCACAGAAGACGTTCATAGCAAGCATTCTATGCAACCTCACAGTTTAACGCCCAGCGGGATCAGACTGGGCGATAACCAGCAGTTAAACCTGACTATGTGGCGAGACCGCTTTTGGCTCTCAGCTCCCGGGCTGCCTTGGTGTGACGCTGTATGAGATCTGCTTCATTGATATGGGATACGTGCCCGTCAACGACTTTCCAGCTGCCTGCGATCATGACACGATCGGCACGTGAGGCACCGCTCAGCACCAGCGCTGCGATCGGATCATCATAGCCGCTATGCCGGAGTTCATTGAGCTGGAAGAGTGCAAGATCCGCCTGTTTCCCTAGGGCAATTGAGCCAATATCGTCCCGACCCAGGCATTGGGCGCTGCCGTTTGTCGCAAGATGGAGCGCGTCAAGGTGACTGAATCCTCCGGCACCTTCACGCAGTCGCTGCAGCATCATGGCTGCGCGGACTTCCTCGACTGCATTAGAGGCGTCATTGGAGGCCGATCCATCCACACCCAAGCCCACGGCACTGCCTGCGTTTTGTAAATCGCAGGCTGGGCAGAGGCCTGAGGCCAGTGTCATGTTGGAGTGGGGGCAGTGCGTGACAGCTGTGCCGGCTTTGCCGAGGCGATCGATCTCTTCATCGCTGAAGTGGATGCCGTGTGCGAGCCAGGTATTGCTCCCGAGCCAGCCGCAGTCTTCGAGGTAGTCGAGCGGACGCATGCCGAGCGTTGCAAGGCAGAAATCGTTCTCGTCCTGTGTTTCACCAAGGTGTGTGTGGAGTCGAACTCCCAGCTTGGCGGCAAGCTCTGCTGTTTGCCGCATCAGACTCTGCGTTACGGAAAAAGGGGAGCAGGGGGCGAGCGCAATCTGCACCATGGCCCCCGGTCGCGATTGATGAAAGCGGTGTGCAACCCGTTCACTGTCAGCCAGGATTTCATCTGTTTCTTGAACCACCGAATCGGGCGGCAGGCCGCCGTCTTTTTGTGAGAGATCCATTGAGCCGCGGGTTAGGGTGACGCGCATACCGATCTGTTTCGCCACCCCAACCTGGATATCCACCGCCTCTTCAAGACCTTTGGGATAAAGATAGTGATGATCCGAGGTAGTGGTGCAGCCCGAGAGCAGCAGTTCCGTCAGGGCAAGTTCCGTCGCCACAGCGAGTCCCTCAGGATCAAGCCCGGACCAGACCGGGTACAGCGCTTTCAGCCAGTCGAAGAGTTCCTTGCCGAGCGCAGGCTGTAGCGCCCGGGTGAGGGTTTGGTAGAAGTGATGATGCGTGTTAATAAGACCCGGCAGGATGACATGGGAGGAGGCATCAAACTCGGTGCACGGGGCCGAAGGCATCTTGCCAGACGGCACGAGTTCGCAGATCTCAGCGCCCTCAACGACAATGCCGCCGCCGGCGTTATCGGCCAGGATGGCAAGGGGATTCTTTAGCCAGAGTCGACTCATGGTGCGCAGGCTCAGGTCGAAAAAAAACCCGCCCCGACGACCGGGGCGGGTTTTGGTTCAGCCGAAAACGGCCTTATTCGGGCAGTTTGTCGTCAACGCCTTCTACATAGAAGTTCATGCCGGCCAGCATGCCGTCGTCCGCCACGGCTCCCGCGGGCACAACGACTTCACCCGCCTGGTTGCGGATGGGGCCGGTGAAGGGATGGAGGTCGCCGGAACGGATGGACTCAGCCGTTTTGGTTGCCAGCGCCGCCACATCTGCGGACATATTGGTGAACGGCGCCATAACCACCATACCTTCGGCCATACCGTCCCAGGTGTTGGCAGTGCTCCAGGTGCCATCGAGAACGGCCTTGGCTCTGGCGACATAGTATGGCCCCCAGTTGTTCACGTTAGCGGTGAGCTGTGTTTTGGGCCCAAACTGAATCATGTCTGAAGCCTGACCAAAGGCGTGCAGGCCACGCTCCGCTGCCGCCTGCAGCGCCGCGGTGCTGTCGGTGTGCTGGGTGATGATGTCAGCGCCCTGATCCATCAAGACCTTGGCAGCGTCAGCCTCCTTGGGCGGATCGAACCAGGTGTACACCCAGACCACCTTGACCTTGATATCCGGGTTCACTGAATGGGCGCCGAGCAAAAAGGCGTTGATGCCGCGGACGACTTCAGGGATCGGGAAAGAGGCGATATAGCCGATGGTATTGGTCTTGGAGACCTTGCCCGCGATCACGCCCTGCACATAACGACCCTCATAAAAACGTGCGACGTAGGTCGACACATTATCCGAATCCTTATAACCCGTGGCATGCTCAAACTTGACGTTCGGGAAGCGCTTGGCCACTTTGAGCGTGGGCTCCATGTAGCCGAACGAAGTGGTAAAGATCAGTTCATGTCCCGTCTCAGCCAGTTTGGCGATCGCGCGCTCGGAGTCCGGTCCTTCAGGGACGTTCTCCACATAGGTCGTTTGGACCTGGCCCCCAAGTTCCTTTTCCAGCATCAGCCGGCCCTGATCGTGGGCGTAGGTCCAGCCATGGTCACCCGGAGGGCCAAGATAAATAAACCCGACTTTCAGTTTATCGGCCGAGGCGGTCCCGGCGGTCAGCGCCAAGGCGCTCGCGAGCGCGATGGCAGTCAGTTTCATCAGTTTTTTCACGTTCACGTTCCTCTAAATTGGTGATCAAAAATCACAAAAATTTCTTCATTATCGGTCAGCGCTCGGC
>JAERSQ010000074.1 GCA_016845525.1 Pseudomonadota bacterium | reverse complement strand
TCAGTGGCTGGCTGCGCAATTCGCGGTATTGCTCTATATGTTCTCCCTTCCGCATGGACACATCATGGCGATCGGTTGGCTCGGGTTATCGGGGATAGCGATTTTGACCCTCGAGTACGTCAACTACATCCGCCACTGGGGACTCAGGCGGGGAAGGGACGAGCGCCAGACCGAAATGCATTCCTGGAATACCGAGGCAAGATGGTCCCGGTGGTCTCTGCTTGAGTTGACCCGCCACTCAGGTCACCACCTTCGGGCAAGCACGCCTTTTTGGCAGCTTCGCCCGCATCCGGCGGCGCCTGAACTGCCCGGTGGTTATTACGCCTGCTGGTGGCCGTGCCTGATCCCGCCAATTTGGAAGCGCTGGGCAGGCAAACGAATCCCCGCCAACGCACTCAGAGAGCAGATCTCAAATTAGCGCTCTGAGCTGGCGTTGACGGTTCAGAAACGGAAGATCGTTAGAATAGAAAGAGCGCTCTTTCTATTCGTTCGTGACGAACCCGTCATCCAGCAGGAGGCTTGCCATATCTTCGTTGACACCCAGATCGTCTTCTAAACCGGTAATCATGGAATTGCGGCTACTGCGGGTGCACGCGCAACCATTACCCCCGCAACTGGAACTTACGCTCACACACTTGTTGCCGCAAGCTCTTTGATCCTGGTCTGAGTAGCATACTTTGCAGCAATGACTCAGACTGCCCCCGCTACTGCTGTTGTTGTTACTGACGCTGCCGGAATTGCTGCAACCTCCTTGAAGTAAAAAAGATACAGCTATTATGCTGAGGCAATATGTAAATTTTTTTTAATTGATTGCATTATTACCTTCTAAATTAGTGGAGACAAAGAGAGGCCCCAGTAATCAGGGCCTCTAAATCAGTTTTTATTGAACTTCGATAGTCACATGAGCGAGTTCGCCGGTGTATGCGCTATGTCGCTTGGGGCCGACATTACGCATTAATACGGGCGTCGCCCGGTCTTTGGCAATATCGGCGCCCTCATCGAATGAAAACCGCGATAGGACAGTGGTCTCGAGGCGCGCGCTCGCAACGGACTTTCCATTCACCTCTAATGAAATGGTGGCGCCTTTGCCCAGGCCATCTCCGTCGTAGTCGATGTCGACAGCAATTTGATGCGAGCCTTCGGGCAACATCTGATTGCTCTGCAATACAGTGAGTTCGCCAATATTGTTGTAGACGTAACCAGGCCGGCCGTCCTCAATAAACATGGCCCAGCCACCAAAGCGTCCGCCTTGGGCAACCAACACACCGTGATTGTTGTAGCGATCACTGACCGAAACCTCGGCAGTCGTCCTGGTCGACCGGTTCTTTACATCAATGAAAGCGTTCTCATTGATGCCGAACGTGCCGGGATAGAGCGTGATCGACTTCCGATCTGCCATTAGCGATTTGCGACCTGCTACCTGAGGCAGCAGTCTCTCGAGCAGTCGATCATCCACGGGCAATGCGTGGTTGGCGATGGCCTCTTCTAAAAAGAGTTGTTTCATTGCCTCCAATCTCTCGGGCTCCTGATCAGCGAGATCATTACTGAGGCTGAAGTCGGCGCGTGTGTTGTAAAGCTGCCAGCCTGCGTCATCGGTTACCTCGTGACGTTTTTTTGGCTCCCAAGGAGCTTTGACGACTACTCGAGCCAGCCAGCCATCAGCGTATATCCCGCGGTTACCTACAACTTCAAAATACTGGACGGTATGGCGCTCAGCTGCATCGGCATCGTCAAAGCTGTACGCGATGCTGGTGCCCTGTATGGGAATCTGCTTAACCCCATTTACGTATTCGGGCTCGGGGATGCCGGTCACTTCGAGGATGGTCGGCGCGATGTCGATCACGTGGGTGAATTGCTCTCGAACTTCGCCTCTGGACTTGAAGCCGTTGGGCCAGTGCACTACCGTGCCATTGCGTGTCCCGCCAAAGTCACTGGCAACCTGTTTGGCATAGGCAAAGGGAGCATCAAAAGCGATAGCCCAGCCCACCGACATGTGTGGGTAGGTCGTCGGGCCGCCCCAGGCATCGTAATACTCAAGTTGCTGTTCGACCGTTTCAACACGACCGTTCGTCATATTGTTCCAGTTCCAGTTACCCGTATCGTTCCCCTCGGAGCTTGTGCCGTTGTCACCGGTGATATAAATAACCAGCGTATCGTCCAACACCCCAAGTTCGTCAATGGCATCTAGCAACCGCCCGACTTCATAGTCGGTGAATTCCACAAAGCCTGCGAAGACTTCTGCCTGACGGGCATACATCTTCCTTTGATCGTCAGACAATGCGGCCCAGTCGGCGACACTGCGGGGTTTGTCTGCAAGTTGGGTGTTCTGCGGCACCACGCCCTGATCAATCTGGCGTTTCAGCGTGTCATCACGAACCTGATCCCAGCCTTGGTCAAACTGGCCCTTATATTTGTCAGCCCAATCCTTATGCACATGGTGCGGAGAATGCACGCCCGGAGGCGCGTAATAGATAAAGAAGGGCTTTTCGGGGGTCAGCGACTGCTGCTGACGAACCCACTCGATCGCTTCTCGGGAGAGATCCGTCGACAGCTGATAGCCAGCGTCATCATCAACTTCAATATTGGTGACGCCGTCATGCAACGACGGGTTCCAGTTGTTTTCCTCTGCCCCGATAAAACCGTAGAACTTCTCAAACCCTTGACGCGTAGGCCATCGGTCCTGCGGGCCTGAGGCAGTCGTTTCACCCCCCAACGTCGCATGCCATTTGCCAAAGGCTGCTGTGTTGTATCCGTTCAGTCGCAGGACCTCTGCGATGGGTGCCGCATAGTTAGGCACACGGGACGTATTGCCGGGAAACCCAGTCGCGATCTCCGGGATTGAGCCCATGTTCACAATATGATGGTTGCGACCCTGCTTAAGGGCGACCCGGGTGGGCGCACAAAGCGCGATAGTGTGAAACCGGTTATATGACAACCCGTTGGACGCCAGCCGATCCAACGTCGGCATCTGAATCGGGCCGCCGAATGTGGAAGGTCCTCCAAAGCCTAGATCATCCAGCAGGATGACCACGACATTGGGCGCGCCGCTGGGCGCCGTGACCTCCGGCTGCAAAGGCATCTTGGCTTTGTTCGGATCAATCTCGCTCTCGTTTGGATAAACGGGATCCGCGATGGGTAGACTGCTGCGATCAAATGATGGACTGCTGTCGGCCTGGACCGTTACCCAGGATGAAGCCGCCAGGAACCCTGCGATCAGTAACGATGCTGACGGTGAACCGATAATTCTGGGAGTGAAACTTATGGTTTGCATATTTCCCCCGAAAATAAGCAGGTTTATCGTTTAATCTTTTTTGGATTTGACGAGAAAGAGTTTTGGTTATGGTGCGCGACTGAGCGATCACACGGTTGTTCGGTCGCTCTCTCAAGAGGGATTCAGGCTTCGGGAGTTGCTGGTTTTGCCCTTAGGCCCCCTGTCAAAAAAGCCGCAAGATCATGCGTTAGGATCTAGGTAATTTCGTTAAAACAGCAGAACAGGAGGAAACTATGGCCAGTAGTGTTTTGGATCTGATTGGGCAAACACCCATCATCAGGCTTCGGCACGTGGTGCCGAGCAATAGCGCCGAGATCTGGGTCAAGTTCGAAGCAAAAAATCCTACCGGGTCCTATAAAGATCGGATGGCGGTATCGATTGTTAGAAACGCAATGGATCGAGGCGACGTCGCGGTGGGAGACGCAGTCGTGGAATACACGGGCGGCAGCACCGGCTCCTCCCTTGCTTTTGCCTGTGCCGCATTGGGTCTTAAGTTCACAGCCGTGTTCTCAGATGCGTTTTCTCTCAGCAAACAGCAAACAATGGAAGCGTTTGGCGCAACAGTTATCGTTGAGAAAAGCCATGGACAGGGAATCACGCCCGATCTGATTGGGCGGATGAAACAAAAAGCAATGGCGCTGTGCAATGAAACCGGCGCCTTTTACGCGGATCAGTTTGGGTCGGCTGATGTGCCTCTGGGTTTTGAGCCAATGGGGCAAGAGATTGCCGACGAGTTAGGTGATGGGATCGATGTATTCTGTGCGTCCGTCGGTACTGCGGGGGCATTGATGGGCACCTATCGCGGATTGACCAAGTCCGGAGCCCGCCCCCGGGTCGTTGCCTTTGAACCCGTGCAGTCGCCTTTTCTCACCACCGGTAAAGGCGGTCCGCATAAGGTGGAAGGTGTCGGCGTGGGATTTTATCCGCCGTTTCTAGATCAGAGCGTGTTGAATGACGTTCGTACAGTTGACCAGGAAGCTGGTTTTGCCATGTGCCGCCGACTGGCGAGAGAAGAGGGCATCTTCTGTGGAGGCTCAACCGGACTGAATGTCGCGGGAGCCGTCGAACTTGCCAAGGAACTGGGTCCAAGCCAGCGAATCGTAACGCTGGCCTGCGACAGTGGGCTTAAGTACCTGGGCGGTCATATCTATGCTATTTAGAGCAGTACTCCCGACAGGTCCAACAAACATCCGGAGACCACTTAATTGCTAGGGTAGGGGCCTGCGGTGTTCCTTGACGGTATTCAATGATCAGGAGAGGACTCTATTGGAAAACCGGCGTGTTTCCATTCGGGAAATCCGTCCTCCAGTCGGAATGCCCTGAATCCTTCCTGCCGTAGTCGAGCTACGGTATCAAAGGCAAGAATGCAGTGTGGACCACGGCAGTAGGCAACAATCTCATGTTCAGGATCTAGGTCTGCAAGGCGTGATTCGAGATTCTTCAACGGCACATTGATGGCGCCGGGAATATGCCCGGCAGAAAATTCTTCGGGTGGCCGGACGTCTAGTACATCTACAATGCCATCGCGGACGCGGGCTAGCAGCTCATGGCGTCCGACTGGCTCCAGGGCGTCGCGGCGGTTCAGGTAGTTTCGGATAAGTTGTTGAGCATCAGCCAGGTTGTGTTCGGCAACGGAACGAAGGGCGGCTAACAGGTTTAGGACATCCTCTGAATTAATACGATAGAAGACTCTCTGCCCTTCCTGACGAGAAGTAACGAGCCCCGCCTGGCGCAACTGTTTGAGATGCTGGGAAGTATTCGCGACGCTGAGCCCGGCCACATCAGCAAGAGCGTCTACGCTGCATTCACGTTGAGCGAGCAATTCGAGTAATTCCAGACGATTTCCGTGGCCCAATCCCTTGCCGATTCTCGCAAGTTGGACAGATAGGTCTCGCTTAAAGTCGCCGCTTGACACCAAAGCCTTTTCCTTTAGACTATATTCAAATGTTTAATTGAATATTGTATTAGGTTTGGAGCAATTCTGGCAAGGGTAATTCTCGATTACCCAACTCAGACAACGACGGCATGCAATGGATCAATTCTTAATAGCCCACGAGGCAGCGATCCGAATGGGATTTTTCTTTGGCGTATTCGCGCTGATGGCTTTTTGGGAGGTCTTGTCGCCGCGGCGTCGTCCGGCCATCTCAAAATTGCTCCGCTGGGGAAACAACCTTGGGTTAGTTGTCTTTAACAGTATTCTGCTTCGCCTAATCTTTCCGGCAGCAGCGCTAGGCGTCGCCGCTTTTGCCGGCGAGCAAGGTTGGGGTCTGCTCAATCATTACTCATTACCGTTGTGGCTTTCGTTGGCAATATCTCTTTTTGTGATGGATCTTGTAATCTACCTGCAGCACGTCCTGATGCATGCGATCCCGATACTTTGGCGACTGCACAGAGTGCACCATGCAGACCTTGATTATGACGTGACCACAGGCGCTCGTTTCCATCCGATTGAGATCATTCTGTCCATGTTAATTAAATTCGCGACTATTGTGGTCCTTGGTCCAACAATAGTGGCTGTAGTGATTTTTGAAATTGTCCTAAATGCTATGGCCATGTTCAATCATGCTAACGTGCGACTGCCTCTGCCCTTGGACCGCGTTCTACGCCAGCTGGTCGTGACGCCGGACATGCACCGGGTTCACCATTCAGTGGATCACGACGAGGCCAACAGCAACTTCGGATTCAATCTGGCTTTGTGGGACCGCTTGTTTGGCACCTATCGTGACCAGCCTCGCGCAGGTCACGAGGAGATGATCATCGGCATTCAAGATCATCGCACACCTGGAGAAGTAACCTGGATTCACGGAATCTTGTGGTTGCCGTTTCGCGGCACGGTGGGGAATTATGCGATTAACCGGTCTCGATCGCTCAAAGGGAAATGAAGCAAATCAGGCAGGCGGATCGGGCGTTGAGAGTTCGGAATGACTAAGACAGCATTTCGACTCTCACTGCTTCTAATAGTTGCCATCGGAATTGGTATTGCTATCGTCAATCGCGATGTATTCAGTGCCCAGATATTGGAGAACTGGGTAAGCCGTTTTGGCCAAGCGGGCCCGCTGGTGTTTATCGGGCTATATGCGATCGCCACAGTCCTGTTTCTGCCCGGTTCTATTATCACCCTTGTTGGTGGAGCCCTGTTTGGACCGCTTTGGGGCGTGCTGTACAACCTCACCGGAGCGACTATCGGCGCTACGGCGGCCTTCATGATCTCCCGCTATCTGGCTGCAGACTGGGTGGAACAAAAGAGCGGCCCTCGTGTTCGCCATTTAAAGACCGGTGTCGAAGCCGAAGGCTGGCGTTTTGTTGCGTTTGTCCGACTGGTTCCGTTGTTTCCGTTCAATCTACTCAACTACGCTCTTGGGTTAACCCGTATCCAGGTTTCCCATTACGTAGTAACCACCTATATCGCCATGTTGCCGGGCGCCGTAGCCTATACCTACCTTGGGTACGCGGGTCGTGAATTCATTGCCGGCGGTGAGGGCTTGATCCAGAAGGGATTGCTGGCTTTGGCGCTCCTGGCACTAGCTATATTTCTTCCCGGGTTGGTTAGGCGCCTACGCCAGAAGCCAATGTTGGAAGTCAGTGATCTGAAAATACGATTGGAATCGGGAGAGAGGCCGCTGATTCTGGATGTTCGGTCTCCAGAGGAGTTTGTGGGTGAGCAAGGCCACATAGACCAGTCATTGAATATTCCGCTTGACCTTCTGGAGGACAGAATTGAGGAACTCATTCCGTTTATGGACAGGCCCGTCGCGATCGTCTGCTGTACGCATGTGCGTTCGGCCAAAGCAGCTCAACTCCTTACCGCACACGGTTTTACTGATCTGTCTGTGGTCCGCAACGGAATGACAGCCTGGATTAGCGCAAAGTTCTCTGTGGTGCGGGACTGAAGGAGTCTTTGCTGTGTATATCCCGCTGTCAGATTTGAGCCCGGTGAATACGGCCTTCCCGAAGGTTCGACGAGGGTCATTGCGGACGCTACAGGTTAACGTCGGTTATCTCTGCAATCAGGCCTGTGAGCATTGTCACGTGAATGCCGGACCAAAACGAACCGAGATGATGACCGAGGATACCTCCGACGCTCTCATCGAGTTCCTAGATCGTAGTGAGGTAAGGCGACTAGATTTAACCGGAGGCGCGCCCGAGTTGAATCCCTATTTCCGTCGCCTGGTACTGGCCGCACGCACTCGCAAGATTGAAGTAATCGATCGCTGCAACCTGACCGTATTAGCAGAAACCGGGCAGGAAGATCTGGCCGAGTTTCTGGCAGAGCAAGAGGTGGAGGTTATCGCTTCGCTGCCTTGCTACCTGGAAAAGACTGTTAACGAACAGCGCGGCAAGGGTGTATTTGCCAGTAGCATCACCGCTCTTCGGCGCCTTAATGCCCTAGGGTACGGTGAAGTCGGCAGTCGTCTGAAGTTGAACCTGATGTACAACCCGATCGGTCCTTCGTTGCCTCCGCCGCAGCAGGGACTGGAAGCAGACTACCGACGCCACCTTGGTGAACAGTACGGCATCCGGTTCAACAGGCTCTACACCCTTGTTAACATGCCCATACACCGCTTTGCCAGGACTCTCGTCTCCAGTGGTCAATTTGAGGAATATATGGCTTTACTTCACGCTAGTTTCTCCAAGGAAAACCTATCCCGACTGATGTGTCGGGAGTTGATTAGCGTCGACTGGCGAGGATTTGTTTACGACTGTGATTTTAATCAGATGCTTGGACTTCCCCTCCAGATCGATGGGTCAAAACGATTGCACATCAGCGATATCGAGCCTGCAGCGCTTGATGACCAACCTATTGCAGCCGCCGATCATTGTTTCGGCTGTACAGCAGGCTCTGGTAGCAGTTGTAGCGGTGCGTTGAACTCCTAAAAGTTGCAAATGGAGAAGCCGGGATTTGAGTGGTAATGACTGACCCTAGAATTTCGATCATTGTTCCAGCTCTCAATGAGGCGGGCCAGATCGGAAGTATGCTAAGCAGGTTGCAGCCTCTACGGGAGCGGGGGCATGAAGTGATCGTAGTTGATGGAGGTAGCGGGGACAAAACTGCCTCAGAAGCCAAGCCATTCGCGGACCGGGTGCTTGATGCGCCACGCGGCAGGGCTTCCCAGTTAGCGTTCGGCGCGAAGGCATCAGGCCATCCTGTCCTGTGGTTTGTGCATGCGGATACCTGGATTTCGAAAAATGCAGACTATCTGATCATTGAGGCATTACGCAACGCCGTCTGGGGGCGGTTTGATGTACGGCTATCCGGCCGCGGCTGCCATCCAAGTCTTAGCATTGTGGAGAGTTTTATGAATGGTCGCTCCCGCCTCACCGGGATTGCGACGGGAGATCAGGGGATATTCGTTACACGTGCCGCATTCGATGCCATCGGTGGGATGCCGTCTTTGCCGCTCATGGAGGATGTGGAATTGAGTCGCCGCCTAAAAGTGTTGGGGAGACCCGCTTGTATTAGAGATCCCCTCACCACATCCAGTCGTCGCTGGGAGCAGCACGGCGTGTTCCGCACCGTGGTTTTTATGTGGTTGCTACGTGGTGCATATGGCATAGGTATCCCACCCAATATCCTGGCCAGGTTTTATCACTAGGGATGTCAGGAGGCGTAATACTGGTATTCACGCGCGCCCCGGTAGCGGGTAAAGCGAAGACGCGCCTGATCCCAGAGTTAGGTCCGGCAAGGGCTGCCCGCCTGCATGCCCAATTAGTTCATCTTACCCTAGGCAAGGTTACAGAAGGACAATCTGACCCTGTACAGCTCTGGTGCAGTCCGCGCCAGGATCACCTCTTTTTCAAGCAGTGTCGCGCCGCCTATGGCGTCAGCTTGCACGACCAGTCCGGCAATGATCTTGGAGAACGTATGTGTAATGCTTTTGATCAGGCATTACTGGATTACGACTGGGCACTGATGATCGGCACTGACTGCCCGGATTTAAGTTCTGAAGATTTCAAACGTGCCCGGCAAAGTTTTGATGAAGGGATTGACGTGGTACTGGGCCCCGCAGCAGATGGTGGATACTATCTTATTGGCCTTCAAAGATCTCAGCCTGAACTCTTCACAAATATCCCATGGGGTGGCCCAAGAGTTCTTTCCTGTACCCAGACCCGTCTTAGAGAGTTAGGTTTAAGTGGCGCAGAACTCGACCAACGGCATGATCTGGACCGTCCAGGCGACCTGAAGCGGTTCCCGCAACTACTGATCTGACCAGCGCTAGTGGCCTCAAGTATCTAGGCGGTCATATCTACGGCAGATAGACCGACCAAGGGTCAAAAAATATCGACCCACTTAACACCGATCAATTGACCCGCTCCATTGCGTATACTGTATCGACGCAGCCATTAGCTTCATCCCATTGCTTCATCTCGGGTGTCGTCATGAAGGCTTGAAATGCCTCCATGTCGGTGCAGTTTATGAGCATTACGGATTTGTGATCGTGGACCTTGATCAGCTCAAAATCTGCCAGGAACGCCTGAGCTTGCTCCTGGCTTTGTCCGACCATGGCTGCAAAGTCATCAAATGTGCAGTTGTACTCAGATACGATGCATAGATTCATTAATGTGCCCCTGTAGGTGATAGCGCAATGGTTACGGTATCACAAAAACAAACTCCGACCTTTTGAAGGGTAGAGATCCCGCGGCGCAAGCGTGAGATCGAAGACGGCGATCGAGAATAGCGGATCGACCTGCTCAGGGTGCAGCAACAACGTTGATGGGTTCGCCGTCAAAATAACAGCAGATGTTCTTAACAGTGATGCCGAAAATGGCCTTCACAGCCTCGGGCGTGTTGTACGCCACATGAGGGCTTAAGACGACATTTTCAAAATTCAGTAAAGGGTGATTGTCTCCCAGGGGTTCTTCAGCGAAGACATCAAGCCCGGCGCCTCTAAGGTGACCGCCGCGCAGCGCTTCGATGAGAGCTGTCTCATCGAGCAGTCCGCCTCGTGCGGTGTTGATAAGAATCGCACCCGTCTTGATCCTGCCTATTTCCGATTTTCCCAACATTCCTTGAGTCTCGTCATTGAGGGGGAGGTGCAGGGAAATGAAGTCGGAGGTTTCAAGCAGCGTCTCCATGTCCAGAAAAAGGTCGGAGCTGAAGCCGTCTTGATGTTTTTCGGGAGAGCGTGTCCAGGCCTTCACTTTCATCCCAAATCCTTCGGCCATTTTTAGCACTTTCTTTGCAATCCCGCCAAAACCGATAAGCCCGAGTTGTTTTCCGGCTAATCCAATTCCGGGTGTGTCCTGATCCCAGATACCTTCTCTCATCCTGCGGTCCAGCAGGGCGAGATTGCGGGTTGTACCCAGCAGCAGTGCAAAGGCGTGCTCCGCGACAGCCGTGTCGGCATAGCCCGGGCAGTTACATACCGTAATACCCTGAGTCCGGGCCGCAGGAAGGTCGATGTAATCGCTGGCACCGGTCCCGGTGAAGGTAACCAGCTCCAGATGAGGGGCGTTGGCCATGACCTCAGCCGGAAGAGACCAGCCGACGATCAGCGCGGCGGCATCTCTAATTCGGGAGAGGTACTCCTCATGGCTTTGGGGAACTCCGTGGTGAACTCTGAGACTGCCATGCGCCGCAAGCCGATCGACACCGACTTCAGTCAGGACAGAATTTTCGTCCGGATCTGCATCCGGATAAACGATAACGCGTTTGCGGGTCAATGGGTATACCTGCGGGATAGTCTCGGGCTAGGATAGCAGGATGTAACCGGTAGGAAAACGATGGTTTATAGAAAGAAAAACGGCCCGACGTTCTTTTGTCTTAGAGATAAGTGAATGGATAAACTCAACTCAATCGTCAATGTTAACGCCTACCCCATCCATGATCTCAGCCGACCGGAGTCTCTCGAGGTCATCGCCCGTGCGAAGGCGCAATTGGAATCGAGGGGTGCCTGTCATTTCGGGGGTTTTCTCAGCGACACGGGTTTAGCCGATTTTCTTGCAGAAGCACAGGCTCTGGAGTCAGCGGCGCATGCCAGCGACAACTGGTACACACCTTATTACGGTCGACCTGATTCCAGTTACCCCGCTGGCCATCCCCTCAATTCAGCCGTGCACTTTGCTGTGCGTTATGTCTCGCGTACGTTACTGCCGAAAGGATCACCGCTTCGCTATCTTTTTGAGGACAGCACGCTTTTGCGCTTTCTGCGCGCGCTGCTGCCAGATGAGCCGTTATATCGATACAGCGATTCGCGCGGATCGCTCAACTATACTGTCATGACGGAAGGTGACGAGTTGGGCTGGCATTTTGATGCCTGCGAGCTCGTGGCATCGATTCTGTTACGCCCTCCAGAAGCGGGCGGGGTGTTTCAGTACATACCTGCGGTGCGGACGGCGGACGATGAGAAATTCTCGGCTGTGGCTTCAGTCCTGGGAGGTCAGGATCATCACCGCACGAATGTGGATTTTGCACCAGGGGATATGGTCCTTTTCCGGGGGCGCCACAGCCTGCATCGTGTTACCCCAATCCAGGGAGATTCTTCTCGACTGATTGCGTTAATGAGTTTCGATAATGTCGAAAAAGCCGTCGAGCGCGATGTTCCAGACGATCTTTTGCCGCCTTGATCGAAGATCTCAAGAGAACTCCTGATGCCTGATTGCAAGAACAGAAGCAGGACAACTATCTGAACGAGTTGCACATAGCGGGTTATTGCTTAAATATATTGCAAAATATGGATTGCTATCTCTCGGATACTTCATTTGAGATTGACATAACTGGGGAAATACATAATGACACTACAGCGCGTTCTGCTTTTATCTTTCGTATTTGCACTTCTGGTCGCTGGTAGACCGGCGCTTGCACAGGATCTTGTCCAGGTGACAGCAAACAACTATGTACGCGCTGAAACCGACTTCCAGATGCGGGGTTACGTTGAGAAATTTGACTGCTTTGGGAAGTTCGTTCATTCCCGAAAACCCTATGACGTGAACAATCAGGTGACGGTTCGTGCCAACCGGGACACGCTGTATTCTTTCGGCGTTTTTGATCTTCGCTCTCCCGTCACCGTCACGTTGCCGGATACCAAGGGGCGCTATCAGTCCTTAATGATCATCAGCCAGGATCACTCGATCTC
Source organism: Pseudomonadota bacterium (assembly GCA_016845525.1). Taxonomy (GTDB): domain Bacteria; phylum Pseudomonadota; class Gammaproteobacteria; order Arenicellales; family UBA868; genus UBA868. Next base: position 3,355 of record JAERSQ010000074.1, on the reverse strand, counting down.
GTCTCTCTACGGTCCTGCAGAGAAAACCTTTACAGAAGCAAACGTCGGTAGCCGATATGTATTTCTCGGGATTCGGACCTTTGCCGACCCCAACGATGAGCAGGACATGAAAGAAGCGTATCAGGCCCAGGATGCGATTCGTGTTACCCAGGCCGATCTCGGTGAGTATCGGGTACCGGACTGGAAGAAAGAAGAAGTCGAGCACATGCGAAACACGATCTATGTGGTGGCTTCCACGGTGAGTGACTCATCAAAGATGTTTGGCATCAAGGAAGACCTGGATCCAGTTTACTGGTTGCTGGGTGCGGCGTTTGGATGGGGTGGATTACCGGCCAGGGATGCCTCGTACATGAACGGCCTCCCGGAAATGAACGACGGCAGTACTCCCCATACGCTTACGGTGAAAGACGTGCCGGTGGACGCCTTCTGGTCTGTGACCCTTTACGACGATCAGGGCTGGATACCGGTTAACGAACACAACGCCTACTCCTACAACAACGTCACCGCTGAAAAAGACCCGGATGGCAGCGTCACCATCCACTTCGGCGGTGACCCTGTGCAGCCCAATTTTCTGCCCATTGTGCCGGGGTGGAATTACATCGTGCGGCTTTACCGGCCAAGGCAGGAAATCCTCGACGGCAGTTGGATATTTCCGGCTGCAAAGCCCGTGAATTGAGGCGCGGGTTCAGGCCCCTTTTAAAACTAAGTAAAGGACCTGTCCGCTCACTGAATCTCTATGTCATAAGTTTCAGGCGCCGGGGAAAAGTCCCGCTATTTCCGTGTTATTGGTCTCCATCGGGTCTGGCAGCTCGCCGTCCAGGTTATATTGAAAAATAGGCTGACTCATCGCCTCCCGACAACGCTTGCCAGCCTCGATTCCAGAGAAGGGACCATCTGGCATCGCTCCACCAGCATCAGTAAACGAGTAGTCTGCAGCCAGCTCGGCTGTTTGTATGACTTTCCCGCTGTAGCGTTCGAGCGTTTCTTTTGAGGCTTTATTCAGCAGAGCACCGACGGCTCTTCCGGTAAAGACGGGTGTTTCTCCGCCTGGAAACGCGGTCACTTCGGTGACACCCGCACCCGGATACAGGGTGACAGCGTGAACCCCATGGGGTTTAAGCTCGGCGGCCATGTCTGCGGTGAGACGATCAAGGCCTGCTTTTCCAACTCCGTACCCGACGTCAAAAAGATAGGTGACGCCGCCAAAGCTTGATACCTGAACCATCAGCCCGGATTGGTCCTGACCATGATGGGAGCGACCAGCGCACTCATGACATGTGCACTGCGAAGCCCAATTTCTATAGATGCGTCAAACACCGAGAGGGGGCGTTCCCAGAACGGTTTCCCAAAGTGGGGCGCCATGGCGATAAGCCCACCGAAAGCGCTGTTGACCAGAAGATCTACGCAGGATTCCTTAGCATCGACTTCTTGAACGAAGGCGCTAACCGCATCGTCATCGCTTTGGTCTACCACACAGGGTTCGATACTGCCTGCCCCTCCACCTTCAGCTGCTTCTTCGGCGAGAGCGCTGAGGGCCTCACCATTGCGGGCCGTCGCGTAGACTTTGCAGCCCTCTTCGCGGGCAAGGGTCAGGGCAATTCCCCGACCCAGTCCACGGGACGCGCCAGTAACAATGCAAATCTTGCTCATTTTGTTCTCCTTGATCCTAGGGATGTGATGGCGATGTGTTTAGCAGTCCTGGGTTTGTTCCCGGTTTTTCAAGAGCCTTCGATCAGCACAAGGTGGGTATCTGATGCTGTCTCCCGAACGATTCGTGCAGCGGTATATTGCTCTGATTCATAGAAAGAGCGCGCTTGGTCAATACTTTCGAACTCAATCACAATGCAGAGCCCCAGAGCCTTCCCCTCCCGAACGTCCGGAGCAGGTTCGCGAGCCAGCACCTTGCCGCCATAGTCACCGATAACCGGAGTTGCCATTTCCACGAACTTCTGAAACCCTTCTTTGTCATGAACACTGATGTGTGCAACGAGATAACCTTTCGACATATCTTCCTCCTATTTTCTGGTTTTCAAAGAGCAACCCGGAGAACAACTGCCCGATAGCCCAATTCTAGATTTATACCCAATTTCGCAAGTTGTGCGGGAGCCAGTCCTGCAGGCCCTAACGAGACGAACTCCAAACAGGTCGACTCTATCCCCCTTCAGGTTCCCAGCCGGCTTTGATCAAACCTTCGATCAATATGTCAGCAAGAGCGGAGTTGGGCACAAATATTTTTTTGAAGTCCTCGCGGGTTTTCAGGTTGGGTCGTAGCGCGAGGTAGTGATCAAGCGCCTCTTTGGCTTCTTCACCTTTCTCAAGGTATCCCATTACCGCAGCTTTGAATCCGCGGTACATCCCTGAGTGAGGCAACTCGGCAATCACCTCCTCGATCAGCTCATATGCCTTTTGATAATCCTGCATCCCGATGTAGATAAAGAAGTAGTTTGCTTTGCGATCCATCAATTTTGGATCGATCGGGTTGATTTCCACTGATTTGCGCAAGTACTCCTCGGGTTTTTCATACTCCCCAACATGAATCATGGCGCCAGCCGCCCGTCCATAGGCATCTGGCGAACTTGGATTAAGTTCAAGGGATTTCTCCGCATATTTTGCAGCCTGTGAAAAGTTGCCGGTGAAAAAGTAATAGGAAGAGATCATCAGGACAGCCGCCGGATTCTGTGGATCAAGTTCGGCGGCCTTCTTCGCAAGCGTAAGCATTTCTTCGAGAATCTCTTCGGAGTTATCCCGGGTAAAGTGCATCAACTCCCAGTGGCAGATATCCGACAGCATGGAGTACCCAAGCGAAAAGTTCGGGTCCAGTTCGAGCGCCTTTTCGCAGAGTCTTCTTGATTCGGCGAGATTTTGGTCTTCACCATCGCTCGAGTGACGCTCATTGAACATCTGGAGGGAGCGAAGGTAGTACTCCCACGCACTGTAGTTATCCGGCTTTGACTGTTCTATACGCTCTTTTTCATAACTGCCGAGCGTCGGGTTCACCTGGGCTGCGATGGATGTAGAAACTTCATCCTGCACCTCAAAGATATCCTCAAGGTTGCGGTCCCACTTCTGGGACCACAGGTGATGATCCTGCTCCGCATCAATTAACTGGGCAGTGATCCGCACCCGTTGGCCGCCCTTGCGGACACTGCCCTCAACGATATAGCGCACCCCGAGTTCCCGAGCGACATCCTTGAGATTTACGCTCTTGTCTTTGTAGGTAAAGCTTGAGTTGCGCGAGATAACCGGGAAGTTCCGCCACAAAGAAAGGTTGGTAATAATGTCCTCGGTAATGCCGTCGACAAAAAAGTCCTGTTCGGGATCGCCGCTCATGTTGGCAAAGGGCAGCACGGCGATT
>JAERSQ010000073.1 GCA_016845525.1 Pseudomonadota bacterium | reverse complement strand
GTCCTGACTTTCCTGGCGCTCGGGATCGACCAGGATGCATTCAACCGGGCAGACTTCTACGCATTGAGAGGTTTCAAAATGACCCACGCACTCTGTGCAGCGGGCAGGATCAATAACGTAAAACTCCTCCCCCTGGGAGATAGCGTCGTTGGGGCATTCAGGTTCGCAGACGTCACAGTTGATGCACTCGTCCGTAATCAGCAGCGCCATGGTGATTTAGCGGGCAGCCGTCTGCGAGGCGTCAGCCACGCAAGCGCTGGATGAGCCTGTCATTGACTTGGGGGTGCAAAAACTGCGACACATCGCCGCCGTGAGTAGCGATTTCCTTGACCATGGAAGCCGACAGGAAGGTGAAGTGTTCGGAAGGCGTTAAGAACATCGTCTCAATTTCCGGATCCAGACGCCGATTCATGGCAGCAAGTTGGAACTCGTACTCAAAGTCCGATACCGCTCGCAGCCCCCTTAAGACCACCTGGGCATTTTGTTCTCGAACACTGTCTATCAGCAGTCCATCAAACCCGATGACACTGATATTGTCGATGTCTTTGAGCGAAAGCGCTGCCATTTCAAGCCGTTCTTCCAGGCTAAACAGAGGTTGTTTGGTTGGGCTCGCGGCGATGGCAACAACAACTTCACCGAAGAGCTGGCTGGCCCGCTCGGCAAGATCGATGTGTCCCCGGGTGACGGGGTCAAAGGTGCCCGGATAGATGGCTTTAACGCTCATAGCGGTGTTCGGTTTCCTGACTGACCGTATCCGGGGGGGGATACTACCAATCACGGCGTGGGTGATCCATAATTTATCGTGAAAACGGCTAGATAACGTGGAGAGAAGCGATGGATGTGGTCAGTTTCACCCGGATGGCAGACGGCACCAAAGAGGATTATGAGTTTCTGCATGAACAGGAACAATTATTCATGGATGATTTGCCGGCGAGGCTGCTGAATGGCCTTAACTCACTGAGTGAGTCCTTTTCCGGTTACCCGGTAAGCCGACTGGAGCATTCGCTGCAGTCCGCCACCCGCGCACACCGCGCAGGAGAATCAGAGGAGATGGTCGTCGCTGCCTTGCTTCACGATATTGGCGACATGCTCGCGCCAAGGTCGCACAGTGAGATGGCCGCATCCATCTTGAGACCTTTTGTTTCGGAGAAGACCTACTGGATTATCAAATATCATGGTCTTTTCCAGATGTACTACTACGCGCACCATGTTGGCGGTGACCGCAATGCGCGTGACCGGTTTCTTGATCACCCCTGGTACGAGGACGCTGTTCGCTTCTGTGAAGACTATGATCAGAACTGTTTTGATCCGGAATACGACAGCGAGCCGCTATCCTTTTTTGAGCCAATGGTTCGTCGGGTTTTCAGCGAGGAAAACTCCTTCGACGAAGAAAAAGTCGCTGGTAACGGAGCGTCGTCGAGCTGATTAAAGCAGATCGCCCAAGGTTTGGGTTTTTCCGTTATCGACCGCATTCGCTACGTGCTGGTAGAGGCCATAGCAGACTTGCCCGGCCTTTTTTTGCCGTAGCGCGGTCCAATCCCCGGAAATAGCCGGCGCCTCCTGCGCTGAACACTCGATGTATATTCTTGCCCCGGGTTTGAGCAGTTGGTAGCGGCTTAATCTGTTGAGGCTGCGTTCAACCAGTCCGCTGTCGTAGGGGGGATCAACGAAGACGATATCGAACTGTCGCTCGCACGACGTCATCCAATCAAGGGCCTCCGCGCAATGGATCATCACTTGTTCAGCGTTTAACAGTGCCACGGTGTCTTTGAGTTGGGCACAACAGGTTTTGTGCATTTCCACCAGCACGACACTTTCTGCCCCCCGGGAAGCCGCTTCAAGGCCCAAAGCGCCGCTGCCAGCAAAAAGATCAAGACACTCAGCCTGGTGAAGGTCGGGCGATAGCCAGTTGAACAGGGTTTCCCGCACGCTGTCGGGAGTGGGTCTTAGATCGGCGCCGCCGCTAAAGCGAATCTGGCGCCTTTTCCATTCTCCTCCGATGATGCGTAATCGTCCGCGCTGAACTGTACGAGAGGAACTCAATTTGGATGACTCCAGCACACGTTTTTATGGCAAGGGATGATAGGATAGTTGTGAGAAAAGAAAAACACTCTGTAGTTGAGCTCGCTCCCTTCTTGCATATTGCCCATGGCTTCTGATACTGAATCTTCAGGACTTTTTGCGCGCCTGAAAAAGACGCGCGCCTCGCTCTCCGGTGGACTGGCGGGCCTCTTTGGGGGCAACCGCGTGCACTTTGATGATGCCGTTTACGATGATCTGGAAGACCAACTCCTGATGGCAGACCTTGGAGTGGAGGCAAGCACGGCAATCGTCTCGGCACTGCGGGAACGGGTCCGGACAGCCCGGATCGACTCTCCCGAGAGTCTCAAGGAAGCATTGGTTGACGAACTCTCGGTCATTTTGACAGCCGCAGAACGTCCGTTAGCGGCGGCAAGCGGCAATACCGGGCCGCTGGTGATACTGATGGTGGGCGTCAATGGAGTAGGCAAGACCACCACGGCCGCAAAGCTGGCCGCACATTTTCAAAAGAGCGGCCATTCGGTGTTGCTTGGAGCCTGTGATACGTTCCGGGCTGCCGCTATAGAGCAGCTCCAGTCCTGGGGGGAGCGTTTGGGAATTGGAGTTATTGCCCAGACACACGGGGCGGATGCCGCGGCAGTAGCGCATGATGCTCTGAGTGCTGCCAAAAGCCGAGCCACCGATGTCCTGATCATTGATTCCGCGGGGCGCCAACACGTGAACGCTGATCTGATGGCACAGCTTGGCAAGATTCGGCGCGTGCTGTCCAAGTCAGATGCGGCCGCGCCGCATGAAACTCTGCTGGTGGTGGACGCAGGGACCGGTCAGAACGCGCTTTCGCAGGCTGCCGCCTTCGAGAAAGAAGTGGGCTTGACGGGTATTTGTGTCACGAAGCTTGATGGCACGGCTCGGGGTGGCGTGGTCGTTGCCCTGGCCAAGCAATTTCCTGTGGCGATCCCGTTTGTCGGGGTGGGGGAAGGGATTGCAGATCTTCGGCCTTTCCAGGCAAGGGATTTCGCCCGGGCGCTGGTTGGCTTGCCTAGTGCAAAATAATCCAAGTCGGATCGATGTGAAAATTCTCCAAAATAAGCATTCAAAAGGGAACGTAAGAGATTGATATTAAAGTAATAGTAATATTTCACACTTCAGATAAATTATTAGCACTCATGAAGATAGAGTGCTAAAATAAGGGTAGTAAAAGTGACCAAGAGAGAATTTATGAGCGAATCACTACCCGTTGTGACCGATCTGGGCCCAAGCCAGGGCCTTGCGCAGTACCTGAACGAGATCAACTCCGCCCCCATTCTAAGCGCTGAAGAAGAGAAAGCGCTTGCCCGGCGTTATCACGCCGAAGAGGATCTTGAGGCTGCTCGGCAACTGGTGTTTTCGCATCTGCGTTACGTGGTCTCTGTTGCGCGGGGATTTACGGGCTACGGATTGCCGCTTGCGGATCTGATTCAGGAGGGCAACGTTGGCTTAATGAAGGCCGTGAAACGCTTCGATCATGAACGTGATGTCCGATTGGTTTCTTTCGCGGTTCACTGGATTAAGGCGGAGATCTACGATTACGTTGTCCGTAATTGGAGAATGGTCAAGGTCGCCACGACCAAGGCCCAGCGAAAACTGTTTTTTAATCTTCGAAAAAACAGAGCGCGGCTCGGCATGATGAAGGAAGCCGAGGTGGAGAAGATGGCCACGACGCTTGATGTCAAGCCAGAAACCGTGCGCGAGATGGAGGTGCGGATGAGCGGCACGGATGTCGCGTTTGAACCGGATACCGATGATGACGACACCTTCCGCCCGCTCGCACCGGCGGAGGCCATCGGGGATTCGTCACTCGATCCGGGCCGGCTGGCGTTTGAGGCGGATGAAGACCGTCATCGACAGGCTCAGTTGGGCAAGGCACTTTCCAGCCTGGATGACCGGAGCCGGGAAATCATTCAGGCACGCTGGCTCTCAGAAGATGGTCAAAAGCGGACCCTCAGCGACCTGGCGGAAAAGTTCGGTGTCTCGGCTGAGCGGATACGTCAGATCGAGAAACGGGCGATGGATCAGATGCGTCTGGCCGCTACCGCGTAGCACCCTTAGACCTTAGATCAGGTTATCAGTAATTCGATCAACGCCTTCTGGGCGTGCAGGCGGTTCTCGGCCTCATCCCAGACCACGCTCTGAGGGCCCTCAAGTACCTCGGCGCTGACCTCCTGTCCTCGATAGGCAGGCAGGCAGTGCATAAACAGGGCATCTTTGGAGGCGAGCGCCATCAGTTCCGGGTTGACCTGAAAGTTGCTCAACGCATCAAGTCTTTGTCCCTTTTCGCTTTCCTGGCCCATCCCCGTCCAGGTATCCGTGATAACGAGGTCCACGCCTGAAACGGCCTCTTGCGCGGAAGTGGTTACCTGGCAGTGGCTGCCGGCTGTCGCGACGAGCTCACTCTGGGGGTGATAACCCTCTGGTGCACCGACGCGGAGTTCAAAACTCATCATGGCCGCTGCATTGATCCAGGATTGGCACACATTGCTGCTGCCGTCGCCAACGAATGCCGCTCGCGCACCTTGGATATTGCCGCGGTATTCGAAGAACGTCTGGAGATCGGCGAGTAACTGGCAGGGATGGAAATCCTTGGAGAGCGCATTGATCACGGGCACAGCAGAGTGTTCGGCCATGGTGCAGACCCGGCTGTGCTCACTCGTTCGCATGACAATCAGATCAGCCATGCTTGAAACGATCCGCGCTGTATCGCTGACAGACTCGCCACGACTCATCTGACTGTCCGTAGGCGAGAGGAATATGGACGAGCCTCCCAAATGTGCACACGCGACTTCAAACGAGGTTCGCGTTCGCGTAGAGGATTTTTCAAAAATCAGCACCATGGTGCGCAAATGCATCAGCTTAGCGGTCTGCGGTCCGGTTGGGTCCTTTTTCAGCGCGATTGCCCGTTGAATGAGGGCGACCAGTTCTGACGTAGACAGATCTTTCAGTGTCAGGAAGTGGCGTGTCATGGCATCAACTCAAACGGGTTGGGGGCTGACCAAAAAACAAAACGCCCGGTTAAGGGCGCTAAGCCGGAAAGTCTAGCGCCGATGCCGGCCTTGGGCAACCGGGTCCGGCCGGGTCGCTGATATAATCTGGTCGCTCCGACAGACCTTTCACGCCTGTCATTCATGTCTCGCAGTTACCGGAACACATCGTGAAGACAATCAACAAGGCTGTGCTTGCCTATTCTGGAGGCCTCGATACCTCAATCATTCTGAAGTGGCTTCAGGATCAATACGCTTGTGAGGTCGTGACTTTTACCGCCGATATTGGCCAGGGCGAAGAAGTCGAGCCGGCTCGGGAAAAAGCCAAAGCACTCGGAGTGAAAGAGATCTTCATTGAGGATCTGCGTGAGGAATTCGTCCGCGATTATGTGTTCCCGATGTTTCGGGCCAATACCTTATATGAAGGCGAATATCTTCTGGGCACATCTATCGCCCGCCCGCTAATAGCCCGGCATCTGGTACGGATTGCGGAAGAGACCGGTGCCGATGCGATTTCGCACGGGGCCACGGGAAAAGGTAACGACCAGGTTCGTTTTGAATTGAATGCTTATGCGCTCAACCCACATATTCAGATCATTGCGCCGTGGCGTGAGTGGGATCTCAACTCCAGGGAAAGACTGGTTGCCTATGCGAAAGAGCATGGCATCCCGGTAGAGACCCGCAAAGATGGGGGTGCAGATTATTCGATGGATGCGAACATGCTGCATATTTCCTACGAAGGAGGAGAGCTGGAAGATCCTTGGACGGCGCCTGATGACGCCATGTGGCGCTGGACGGTGTCGCCAAATGAAGCCCCTGATACGCTGGAATCCATCGAGCTGACCTTCTCGGGAGGTGACCCGGTTGCCATCAACGGCGAGTCGCTGAGCCCTGCGCAGATGCTTGAGGCGCTGAATCAGCTGGGGGCGCGTCATGGGATCGGCCGAATCGACCTTGTGGAAAACCGTTATGTCGGTATGAAAAACCGGGGATGTTATGAGACGCCCGGCGGGACGATTCTGTTGAAGGCGCATCGGGCTATCGAGTCAATCACACTTGACCGGGAAGTCGCGCACCTCAAGGACGAATTGATGCCCCGCTATGCGTCCCTGATCTATAACGGTTACTGGTTTGCGCCGGAGCGGCAGATGCTCCAGCGGATGATTGACGAATCCCAGCAGGCGGTAAATGGCTTGGTTCGACTGCAGTTGTATAAAGGGGGTTTGATGGTGACGGGCCGGTCTTCAGCAACAGATTCACTGTTCGATGAGAGCGTGGTAACGTTTGAGGATGATCAGGGTGCCTATGACCAGGCAGACGCAGATGGATTTATCAAGTTGAATGCGCTCAGATTGAGAATTGCCGGTCGCAAGGGTCGAACACAGGGCTGATCCGTTTTGGTATCCGGTGTTGGTGCTGGCGACTGCCCCATCCCTTGAAAGATAAAACCCTCCAGCCCCCTCCGTTTCAGTGGTCGTTCCTGGCGTCTCACTACTGGGGAACTTGGACGCTCGCCGCCGTGATTGCTTTGTGTACTTGGCTGCCACGTCCCTGGGTGCTTGCGCTCGGACGGCAAGTTGGACGACTGTTTTACCGTATCAACCAGAAGCGCGTGGCGATCGCGCATATCAATCTTCAGTGGTGTTTCCCTCATTTAACGACTGAGCAGCGGGATACCTTGCTGCGGTTGCATCTGGTGCGGTACGGCCAAGCCCTCGTTGATATGGGGTTGATCTGGTGGGGATCGCGTAGCCGGATAGACCGTTTGTGCACTGTGACAGGGGGAGAAGAACTCGAGCGCCTGCGCAACTCGGGAGAAAAGGTGCTTCTGGTTATTCCGCATGTCCTCGGTATTGATATGACCGGTGCCGCGTTGTCGCCTCTGGCACCGGGGGCCTCCATGATGAAGACGCCCTCAAATCCTTTGCTGCATCGGTGGCTCTGGCGGGGCCGCAGCCGTTTCGGCGCAAGGATCTATACCCGAAATCAGGGTTTGCGGCCGCTGGTCAAAGCAGTTCGGGCAGGCTACGTCGGATATCTCATGCCCGATGAGGACCTGGATGGGGCCCACAGCGTCTTTGCGCCGTTTTTCGGCATCCCGACCGCAACCCTGCCGGTCGTGGGGCGTATTGCCAGGATGACCGGTGCCAAGGTCATGCCGGTATTTTGTGAACTGGATAGCCGCGGCCGATATCGCGTGACCATCGGGCAACCGTTGTCCGGGTTTCCAAGCGGCGACATTGAGGAGGATGCTGCCGCGGTGAATGCCGCTTTTGAAGCCGCCATTCGGAGGGCGCCGGAACAGTATCTGTGGACGTTGAAGTGGTTTCGCACCAGGCCTAACGGAGAGGCTTCGCCCTATGCGGGGTAAGGAGAGAACACAAGAGCGCAAAGATGTTCAGCGCGCTGCGGACAGATCTGGCTCAGTCATGAACATTCTGCTGATCAAGCAGACTTCATTGGGAGACGTGGTACACGCCACAGCAGCCATCCGTTCTGTGCGGCAAGCCTATCCTGAGGCGCTCATAACAGCTCTGACGTCAACAACCGCCGCCGACATACTGCGGACCAGTCCGGATATCAATGATTTGCTCACCTTCGATCGGTATCGAGTGAAGTCAGACTGGTGGCGCCATCCGTTCTGGACCGTGAACCACTTTGCCAGGACGTTCTCTGCTGTGCGCAAGCAATCTTTTGATATGGCGATTGATCTTCAGGGCAGCTGGAAAACCATTATCTTTCTCTGGGCAGCGCGCGCCACCCGGCGCTATGCCAAAGGGCGGTGGTGGTTTACTGAGCATTTTCACCAACCCGCGCTTCATGCGATAGATGAAATGGGGGGAGTGCTGGCCTTGGCAGGAATTCGATCCGACCATTCTCTGCCGGTATTGAGCGTTGACGGCGACGCTGTCCAGGCCGTTACCAACCTGCTCCACACATCAGGGAGCGACGAAAAGCCCATAGCACTGCTATGCCCGCTTACCCGCTGGCCGACCAAAAACTGGCCGATAACGCAGTTTGTTGCTCTGGCAGAGCGATTGTCCAGCGAGTTTCAGGTGGTTTTTTCGGGCAGCCGCGAAGATCGCTCTGTGATTGATCAGGCAATCGCACAGTGTCCTGGGGTTTTGGCGATCAATCTGGCCGGACAGTTGTCTTTGATGGAGTTCTTTGCGCTTGCAGCCCGCTCTGATGTGGTGGTGACCGGCGACAGTCTCCCTATGCATGTGGCTTCAGCATTTGATCGGCCACTGGTCTCGCTATTCGGCCCAACGAATGAAGATCTCGTCGGGCCGCGAAACAGATCGGCCAGAATTATCCGCGCCGATATGGATTGCCAACGGTGTTATCGAAGGCAAAGCTGCCCTCGGGCGTGTATTGGCGCAATTACCGTCGATGAGGTGTGTTCGGCGATCCAAAGTGTGCTGGGATCCCAAGATCCGCCAGCCCGCTCAGCTGCGCCAGAAGGCGGGCGTCAGTAATACCAACAGCGTGAAAATCTCGAGTCGGCCCAGGAGCATGGTGATCGTCAGTATCCATTTTGCCTGCGGCTCAAGACCGGCATAGTTCTGGGCAACGGCGCCGAGTCCCGGGCCGAGATTGTTGAGACAGGCCGTCACCGCCGAAAAAGCCGTGACCAGATCTGTCCCGGTGGCCGCCATGGCCAGTGATAAGCCGACATAGCTCAGGATATACAGTGCGAAAAATCCCCAGACTGCGTTGATGACGTGGTCCGGAACGGGCTTGTTACCCAACTTCACGGTGAAAATGGCGCTCGGATGGATCAGTTGATTAATTTCGCGGCGACCCTGCTTGTATAGCAGCACCAGACGGATCATTTTCATCCCGCCGGCCGTGGATCCGGCACAACCCCCGACAGCGCTCATGATGATCAGCATGACGGGCAGGAAAGAGGGCCACCAATGGAATCCGGTCGTGGTGAAGCCGGTGGTGGTCCCGATCGACACCACCTGGAAAATGCCGTGAATCAGGGTTTCGCCGGCACCGGAGTACACGTCCCAGAGAACCAGCATGGTGATGGTGATCAGAATCACCACGGACACGAAGCCGGCAAACGCACGCACCTCGGGATCCCGCAGATAGGCGCCGGGGGAACGCCCCCGAACGACGGTGAAGTGCAGCGCGAAATTCACCGCAGAGATCAGCATGAAGCAGATGGCGATGACGGCGATCGCGGGACTGTCAAAAAACCCCAAGCTCGCGTCATGGGTAGAAAATCCACCGATGGCGACCGTGGAGAAGGCATGGGCAACCGCGTCAAAGAAGGTCATCCCGACTGCCCAATAGGCGAGTGCGCAACTGACAGTCAGTCCCAGATAGATGTACCAGAGTGCTTTTGCGGTCTCCGTAATGCGAGGCGTCAACTTGTTGTCTTTCATCGGCCCTGGTGTCTCAGCGCGGTACAACTGCATACCGCCGACACCGAGCATGGGCATCACGGCGACGGCGAGCACGATGATGCCCATGCCGCCCAGCCATTGCAGTTGCTGACGGTAATAGAGTATGGAGGCCGGCAATGCATCGAGGCCGGTCAGCACCGTTGCCCCTGTTGTCGTCAGGCCGGACATGGATTCAAAGAGCGCATCAGTGGTGCTGATCTGAAGATCGGTGGATAACAGCAGCGGGAATGCGCCAAAAAGAGCCAGCACCGTCCAGAACAGGACGACGATGAGAAAACCGTCCCGGACCCGCAATTCCCTGCGCTGATTCCGCAGGGGAATCCAAAGCCCTCCCCCCACGAGTAGTGTCGCGACATAAGCAATGAGAAATGGACGCAACCCGCCGTCTTCCCCGATGAGGGCGATCAGGACCGGCGGTAACAGGGTCGTGCTGAACATAACGAGCAGCACACCCAGAATACGAAGGACACCCAAGGTTTGCATTTTGAATTAGGTGCCTTATACGAACGTGACGGCGACCTGGAAGAGCTGCTCGACTTCGCGAATGCGACCCTTATCCACCACAAACAGGATAACGTGATCCTCGGGTTCAATGACGGTCTCTCCATGCGCGATAACGACGTCTTCCCCTCTCAGTATCGCGCCTAGATTGGTGCCCTCTGGCAGGCCGATATCCCGAACCGCTTTGCCCACCACCTTGGAACTGTTGGCGTCTCCGTGGGCAATGAGCTCAATTGCTTCGGCCGCACCGCGGCGCAGGGAATGCACTGCCACCATATCGCCCCGTCGGACGTGAGTCAGCAGGGCACCGACCGTAGCGACTTTCGGAGAGATGGCGACGTCCACGAGTGTGTTGGACATGAGATCAACGTAAGCTGATCGGTTAACCAGTGCCATGCTGCGGTGTGCACCCAGGCGTTTTGCGAGCATGGCAGACAGAATATTGGCCTCATCATCATTCGTGAGGGAGCAGAAAACATCGACGTTTTCGATATTTTCCTGCTGCATCAATTCTTCGTCCGCAGCGTCGCCGTGCAGTACCACCGTATGTTCGAGCTGATCCGCAACCGCTTTGGCACGCGCCATGTCGCGCTCGACCAGTTTGACGTGACAGTGAGCCTGCTCGAGAGATTCGGCTAACCGCAATCCGATATTCCCGGCGCCGGTCAGCATGATGCGCCGGCCGGGTTTTTCCACTGCGCAGAGTTCGCTCATCACCGCCTGAATGTCCTCCCGAGCCGCGAGAAAAAATACCTCATCGCCGGCCTCGATCAGGGTATCGCCGTCGGGGACAATGGCTCGATCCTGTCGATAAATAGCAGCGACTCGGCTGTCGATATTCGGCAGATCCTCCCGAAGGGCTTTCAGGGCGCGCCCGATCAGCGGGCTGTCCGCATTGGCGCGGACGCCCACCAGGCGAATCCGGTCATCAGCAAAACTGACGACCTGTAAGGCGCCCGGGTAGTCAATCAAATGAAGAATATGCTGGGTGACAATATGCTCGGGACTGATGATGACGTCTATGGGGATGGCATCGTTCGCAAAGATGCCCGGGTGGGAGAGGTATTCGGCGGATCGGATTCGGGCGATCTTCTTTGGAGTGTTGAACAAAGAATGTGCAATCTGGCACGACGCCATGTTGACTTCATCCTGATCGGTCACGGCAAGAACCAGATCGGCATCCTCCACGCCAGCGCGTTCAAGCACGCTAGGATGAGATGCGGCGCCTGTCACAGTCCGGATATCGAGGCGATCCTGAAGCCCGGCAAGCTTTTCTGAGTCAATGTCGACCAGTGTGACGTCGTTGTCTTCACGCGAGAGGATCTCGCCCATCGACGTACCCACCTGTCCGGCTCCGAGAATAATGATCTTCATGTTCGCGACTGCCCCCAGTTTGGGTGTTTCACTGTCGGTATTTATCGTCTTTGGGGTTGAGCCCAAGACCTTTCAGTTTGCGGTAAAGATGTGTGCGTTCCAGTTCCGCCCGTCTGGCGAGCTCGCTGATGTTGCCGCGTGTCTGAAGCAGGTGAAATTCGAGATAGTCCCGCTCAAAATGCTCCCGCGCGGTCCGCAGCGGTTGGCCAAAGTCTCTCCACGCGTTTTTTTCCTCGACCGCATCGAGTGGCGTCGTGCTCTGACCCATGACCTCGCGTGTCTCTTCCGCCTCAATGACTTCCGATGTTGTCGTCAACAGCATTCGGTGAATGAAGTTGATGAGTTCGCGAACATTCCCGGGCCAGGGGCGGTTGCGCAGGTAGTTTACCGACGAAGTTGAAAAACGGCGAAAGGGCAGATGCTGACTGTCGGTGATGAGCTGAACGTAGTGCTGAATCAAATCGGGTATATCTTCGCGGTGTGCGCGAAGGGGGGGTACCTGAACGGTGACGGCGCTCAGCCGATAAAAGAGGTCTTCACGGAAGCGTTTGTCGGCAAGTTGCTGCTCCAGATCCTGGTTCGAGGTGGCGACAATCCGAAATGCCGGTTCCAGCGGCGTTGTGCCGCCCACACGGAAAAACCGACCGGCTTCCAGGGCGCCGAGCAACTTGGTCTGGGTCTGCATATCAAGATCGCCCACCTCATCCAGCACGAGGGTGCCGCCGCTCGCCTGCTCGAGCTGACCCGGGGTGACGCTGCCGTCTTGTTCTGCGCCGAAAAGTTCGAGTGCGATACTTTCAGAAGGCAGTGCACCCAGATTGACTTCGACCAATGGCCCCGCCGCCGAGCCACTTGCCTGATGCAGAGATCGTGCCGCAACGCCTTTGCCACAGCCTGCTTCCCCCCGAATCATTACCGTCTGATCGGTAGCCGCAATCCGATTGATCAGGTTCCGCAGGTCTTCGATAGTCTCACTGTGGCCTACAAAGCCTGAAGCAGGCGAAAGCCGCGTTTTCAGTGTCAGGTTCTCGGCCTGCAAAGCGACCGTCTCAAGTGCTCGTTCGACGGTAATCAGGAGCTTGGCAGTGGACAGGGGCTTCTCCAGAAAGTCGTAAGCACCCATACGGATCGCTTCTACTGCGGTTTCAACCGTCCCGTGCCCTGAGATCATGATCACGGGCGGATGGGCCTGGGCCTGGTCTGCGCGCCACTCACGCAACAGCGCGATGCCGTCGGTATCCGGCATCCAGATATCGAGAAGCACCAGATCCGGAGCGTCCTGGACATAACGGGTTCGGGCCTCGGCTGCGTTTGCGGCAACCGTGACCTCATAGCCTTCGTCTTGGAGAATATCGCTGACGACCTGTCGGATATCGGGCTCGTCGTCAACAACCAGAACTGAGTGGGCGGTCATGGGGCGAAAAGGGGTTAAGCGGAATCGATTATCGCCGGCGCAGCGGTAGTGAAATTATAACGGCCGCGCCGCCGCGCTGTGGATTTGTGGCACGGATGGTGCCGCCGTGTTCCTCAACGATGCGCCGGCATATGGCGAGCCCAAGACCCGTCCCTTTTTCTTTTGAACTGACATAGGGCTCAAAGACACGATCAATCTTGTCAGCGTCAAAACCCGGTCCGTTATCCTGTACCGTCACGGTGACGCCTGCGGTTCTGCTGTCGGTTTCGGTGCGGATGGTCACTGTACCTGCTTTGCCTGACAGGGCGTCCTGGGCGTTGATAATCAAGTTGTTCAGCACCTGCCGAATACTGTTTGGATCTATTTCAATGGGTTCAAGATCCGGATCCGGCTCAACGCGCAGTTCAGCCGCGGTCTTGCCTGAGCGGAAAAGTTCAACCGTGTCAGCGATGAGTTGATTCAGGTCGGTGGCTGCTCGCTGCAGGGGGGCAGGACGGGCGTATTCCGAGAACGCATTGACCATGGTTTTCATGGCTTCAACCTGCTGGACGATCGTCCGAGTTGAGCGGTCCAGGGTCTCGCGCTGCTCAGAATCGAGGGTAGACAGGTATTTGCTTCGGATACGTTCAGCGGATAACTGGATTGGAGTCAGGGGGTTTTTGATTTCATGGGCGAGCCTGCGTGCCACCTCGCCCCAAGCGGCATCGCGTTGGGCTTTAAGCAGTTCCGTTGCATCTTCAAAGACCACGACATGTCCGGTGTCGAGTTCATCACTGTCGACCCGGGTACCGCTGAGAATCAGGATTTGTCGGCCTTCATTGCCGCTGATACTGACTTCCCTTTGCCACTCGGGAATCCGTTTCTCCATGCCCTGCTCGATTGCCTCGAATAAAGCACTTGCTCCTGGCAGCGCGGCTGCCAGTTGATTGATCGGCTGCCCAATCAACGTGGTGAGATCACTTCCTAAAATCCTGGCAGCAGCCGTGTTCCAGGTTCTCAACCTATGAACCCCGTTAAAGGAGAGGACGCCGGCTGAGAGGTGGGTCAGCACGGTGTCGAGGTAGGCGTGTTCTGATTCCGCCCGACGTTGGCTCTCCAACGCGTTTTGCTGGGCCTGGCCGATCTCTTGGGTCATCCGGTTAAAGGAATCCACCAGTACCCCCAATTCGTCACCACTGTCTACCGGCAGTATCTTGTCATAGTCTCCCCGGGAAACAGCGCGGGTGCCTTCAGCAAGGTCTCGCAACGGCGCCAGCATTCTTTGCGCTAGATAGATCGATGCCCACAGCGCCATCAGAAGGGTCATGAGGGTGATAAGCGTCAGGCTCAAAACAAAACTCAAGGTAAGCGGTCCGCGCAGATATTTCAGCCGGTCGTATTCCGAGGACGCCGATTCCACGCTTTCCCCAAGCCGTGAATACCGCAAGGGCAGCGGGTACAGAATCTGCAGGACCCGGGAAGGAGAGCTCACACTCAGTCCCGAGACAGGGACCGCTACGCGAAGTCTCAGCCCCCCGTCGTCCGTCGGCTCGAATTCTGCATAAAGCCCGTCGCGCCTGACTTTGCCGAGTACCGGCTCCCCCGGGGCATCCGGCACGAGGGAGATGGACAAGTTGCTGCTGGAGGCAAGGATGCGTCCTGTGCTCGAATGCAGACTCATCTCGTCGAACCTGCCACTCTCTCTAATCTGGTCGAGCAGGTTGTAGAGCTGTACCGAAGAGGTGGTGATCTCGATACGGCGCCCCGCAATGCGCGCCTGGCGGATTACTTCGAGTTTGGTTGCTTCAAGTGTGCTGCGTCCAAGCAGCAGCGCATCGTCCAGCGCCTTTTCGATCCGTACATCAAACCACGAATCAATACTCCGACTCAGGAACTGAACTGAAAAGTAATAGACCATCGCCAGCGGAACCAGAGTCAGGACCGCAAAGGTAAGAACAAAGCGCAGGGTCAGCCGCGAGCCAAGGGTTCTGGCACGAAAGGCGCTAAAGAGTTTTCGGACCTGGAAAAATGTCAGCAGCGCAAGAATGGCAATCCCGACTGCATTCAGGATGATCAGCGCGGTGTAGTAGTCACCGAAAAGATCCCCGTCCCGAGCGCTTTGACTGAGGAAGACAGATGCCCCCAGGAGCAGCAGAGACAAGACCAGGGTAAGGCCAAAACCCCGGGAGGTTTTCACGGAGTGGTGACCTTCCAGTGTTCCCAGTCGCTAGCCAGTCGCCAGTCTTTCAGGACCAGGGCGACGAGCTTCAAGGGTCCGGGCAAGGCGCTGCGACTGAGTGAGACCTGCAGGCGCATCTGTAGTGCATCGTTCGCGCTGACACCGCTTGGCAGAGTCACGGCTTGGGTGTACTGCCCTAGGAAGTCGAAGGTCTCCGCCAACGTGGCGAAATCTTCGGTAATGTTGGTGCCCAGGTTGGTGAGCGTATACCGATTGGAGAGGCTGTGATGCTCGAGCAGCAGCTGGTCTTCCCATTCGGCGATCTTGAAATACCATGAGGCAAGACTGGCCCGATAGAGATGTGATCTGATGACCAGCGTTAAACCAATGCCTTTGGACAGGGCAACTTCAGGTTCTCCGCTGATAGCGAGGCCCAGTCTGGCTGAGGTAGTGATGGTGTTGCCGCTCAGCACGGACTGTCCGCCAACGATGGTGAAATCCGCGAGCGCTGGTGTGGCAGGGAGCCACAGCGCGCCGAGGCTGAATGCCGCGATGAAAATACGGCGCCACTTGGGCATGAGACTGGTTAGAAGATTATGCATGAGACTGAGCCCAACGGCGAAATTATAGTCGCTTGGGCGAGCATGCCTCATCCTTTACGCATGGACGCGTAATACAGCCCGTCTTTGTCGCCATCTGGGAGAAACTGGACCCCGCAACCGGTTTGGATTGCACCCGGCAGGTCCAGCTCGCGCAGTTGGGCATCATCATGGTGCGCACAAAGGTCAAGCACCACGTCATCGTTTTCCTGACTCAATATGGAGCAGGTCACATAAACCAGTTCGCCGCCTGGGGAGAGTAAGTTCCACAACTGACGCAGCATCTTTTTTTGTCGCTCAGCGTAACGGGCGATATCGCGAGGTCGTCGGTGATGCCGGATGTCCGGATGCCGTCGGATGACACCCGTACCGCTACAGGGGGCGTCCAGCAAGACGAGATCAAAAGGGATCTTGTCCCACCAGGTGTCGACGTCGAGAAGATCAGCCGGCACCACTTTTGCACTTAACCCAAGGCGGGTAAGGTTCTCCTCGATTGTGTAACAGCGCTCTGGTAGATCGAGAGCATCGAGCGAACCGAGATTAGGGAACTGCTCCAACAGGTGAGTGGTTTTGCCGCCCGGTGCCGCGCAGGCGTCCAATACGCGTGCGCCCGCTACAGGGGTGCAGAGCAGAGGGGTCATCTGGGCCGCGGTATCCTGAACCGATACCGAGCCGTTTTCGAACCCGAGGAGGTCTTGGACATGAACGGGTGTTTCAAGTGTGACGCCCCATGGGCTCAAGGGGCAGGCGCTTGCCCTGACACCGTGACTGTCCAAAAGACGCAGGTAATCCTCCCGTGAGGATTGTTGCGCATTGACCCGCAAACTCATCGGCGGTTTTTGGTTAAAGGCCGTCAGCACAGCACGCCAGTCATCAGGCCAGTTATCGCGAATGAGTTCGACGAGCCACGATGGGGTTGCCATGACGGGGTCTGCATCGTCGGAACGGTTTTGTGAATCCCGAAGGCGCGCGCGCAGTACGGCATTAACAAGGCCTTTGGCTTTGGCAGCCCCAAGCAGGGCCGCGGCATCTACCGTCCCGGAAGTGACTGCGTAATCAGGTTCATTCAGATGGTCGAGTTGATACAGCCCGCAGATCATGAGTGAGTGGAGTATCCGGTCGCGCTTATGAAGCGGGCGGTGAAGCAATTCGTCCGATAACAGCCTGTCGTAATGGAACCACCATCGAATGGCCCCCCATGCGATTTCACGGGTTTCACTCTTACGCCGCAGCGCATCGGGTAGATGCACGCTGGCCGCCACTTCGAGCGAGCGGCCATGGTGGGTGACATCATGGGCGATGCGGGCCGCCGCAGCGCAGACCTCAGCCGTGGGCATGTCTATCCGTCGGTAGCGTGAACACCGACCCTGAGCGGATGGGGTGGCCGTTGAGAAAGGCGTCTGTGTCCAATACCTTGCCTCCGGGCCGCTGCAGTTTCAGCACCTCCAGGCTACCCTCTCCCGTCTGGACTTGAAGTCGCGTCCCATCGGTGATGGTTATCGTTCCTGGGGCGGCGGTTGTGCCGGTTGACTGTGGTGTCGCCTGGTGAATCCGGTAGTCGACGCCATCCAGGGTTGAGCGCGCCAGCGGCCAGGGATTGAAGGCACGAATCTGTCGTGCGAGTGCATCGGCAGGGCGTCGCCAGTCCAGCCAGGCTTCTTCCCGGCTCAACTGCCGGGCATAGGTTGCCCCTGTTTCCGGCTGGGGGGTCGCGAGGATCGGTCCGGTTCCGAGATCCTTGAGAAACGCGAACACCATCTTCGCGCCCAAAACGGAGAGCCGATCATGCAGCGACTGACTGTGCTCCGACTCTCGTATCGGTATCTCCTGAGACTCGATGATGGGGCCGGTATCCAGGCCCGTATCCATCTTCATGAGCGTGATGCCGGTTTTGGTATCACCGGCCTCAATCGCGCGCTGGATAGGGGCGGCACCGCGCCAGCGAGGCAGTAGAGAGGCATGGACATTGATGCAGCCCAGAGCCGGGGCTTGCAGCATACTCTCAGGCAACAGCATGCCGTAGGCGGCGACGATGGCGAGGTCGACATGCTCGTCTTTGAGGTAGGCGGCCTCATGGTCGAGATCAGTCGGCTGTCGAACGGGGAGTTCACACTCCATCGCTTTGGCCTTGACGGCGCAGGGCCGCAATTTCCGTCCACGTCCGGCTGGGCGGTCAGGCTGGCAGTAGACCGAGATGACCTCCGCCCGTGAATTCAGTAAAGCCTCAAGGGCCGGTACCGCGAAATCTGGAGTGCCGGCAAAGACTGCGCGCAGGGTCACGTAACCTAACTGGCAGTGACAGGCTCTTTGCGTTTATCGAACGACTTGCCTGAACTGCGCTCCTCGCGCAGTAACTGTTTTCGGATACGGTCGCGTTTTAGCTGGGAGAGGTAATCCACGAACACCTTTCCATCCAGATGGTCAACTTCATGCTGAATACAGACTGCAAGCAGACCGGTTGCCTGGTGTTCAAATGGCTTGCCGTCTTTGTCCAAAGCGGAAATGTGGACCTCGGCATGCCGTTTGACGGGCACGACCACGCCTGGGACGGACAGGCAGCCTTCCTCTGTTTCGACCAGCTCTCCCATGCCTTCAAGTACAGGGTTGATGAACACTTGAAGTCGATCCTGATGTTCGGAAGTATCGATCACGACGATGCGCTTCGCCACGTTAACCTGGGTAGCGGCGAGACCGATACCCGGCGCTGTATACATGGTCTCAGCCATGTCTTCCACGAGTTCCGCTATGGTTGCGTCAACGGCCTCAACCGGAAGCGCCTTATTCCGGAGTCGGGGGTCTGGATAGACCAGAATATCGAGCAATGCCATAGATTTGCTTGGATTTCGGGTTTGTGAAGTGGTTCTCTTGGATAAGCCCGGCAGGTTGTCTACACTAATGTGGGTTCACTTAGAGAAAGATTCAATGAGGCTCAATTTTATCCGAATTGCGCTTGAAAAACGTGGCACTCCGCGGATGGGCACTAGAACAGGATTGGTGCCAAAGTCCGTTATGCCGTTTGGGATTGTTTTGCGCATGCTCAGCGTATTGTGTTTGGCGATATTGCCGGGTTTGAGCGCTCCACAGGCGCAGGATCTTCGATCAGTGCTCGAGGAGTCGTCCATTCCGGATTATCGCGTGCTGCCGGTCACAGTGCTCAGTCCTGAAATCCGGGAAACGCGGCGATCCGTGCCAGACCCGGTGCTGACGCCGGATGCCCTGACACCTTTTCTCGGCGATCCCATGTTGATGGACGAAGTTGATGCGGCAATGTCGGGGCGCGTTATCACGGGTCCCGACGGCAATGTGCTCTTGGGGCAGTTCAGTCCGTTTCTGGCCCAGAATCTGCCTCTCTCCGAGACGGGTCTTTACACAGTATTTCGCCGGGGTGACACGCTGACCCATCCGGTCAGTGGCGAATATCTGGCCACGATGGCTCACGTTGTGGGAGTCGCAAGACTGGACCAGCCCGGTGCGGTTGCGGCATTGACAATGATCAGGAGTACCGAAGAGGCTATGCCCGGCGATCATCTGATCGCGTACCAAGCGCCATCACGCAGTGCGTATCTTTATCCTGCGCCCGCGCAACTCCCGCTTGATGCCTATGTGCTGAGCACATTTGGCATTGCCAGCGGTTCCGGAGGGTATTCTCTTGTAGTCATTTCGGTTGGCAGGCACGACGGGATTCAGCCGGGGCATCTTTTGTCAACACGATACCCAGAGCAGACCATCCTGTTGACATCAAAAATGGTGTCTCCTGCTCGTGCGGGAGATAACTGCCGGATCACGGATGCAAAAGAGGCTGTCTATGTTCGGATGTTGCGTTGTGATGAACGAGTGCCCAGCCAGCGCGAGCTCAGGGGAAGGTCGGGAGAGTTGATACGTTTGCCTGAAGGTCGCGCGGGCGAGTTGATGGTGATTCGCGTATTCGATCGGGTCAGTTACGCTCTGGTTCGCAGTACCGAACGCGCGGTGCAGGTCGGTGACCGGGTGGTGAGCCCGGACGCCTGAATTGATCTATCGTCGGGGTCTGAGTCCGGCAGGGATTGCCGCAAAGTACTGATTCGCGATGAACGAGTCTGACTGAACCAGGGAGGGTCGGTCATGGATGACAGAAGCACAGCCTGGCTGAGAGTCGGCCGCGCCGCCGTACCCGATTCGGTCAAGCAGGCGGTTCTTTCGATTTTTCCTGATCCGATCGATGCCCTGACGGCAGATTTGTCGGCCGTGGGTTCCAACAGGCAATCGACTGCCAGGCGTCAGACTCTGGACAGCTTTGTCAGGCACGATCAAGTGCGGCAGGATATCGAGTGGCTCTCGGCTCCCGGTCGTTCGGTGCTTGGGCTTTCCGATCCCCGCTTTTCGCGACTGTTACGGGAGATACCCAACCCGCCAGCGATAATTTATTGCGAGGGCGAACTCGCCCTGCTGGATCGTCCTGCTATCGCGGTAGTCGGAAGCCGTAACCCCACACCGGTCGGCTGCGAGAGCGCGATGCGCTTCGCCGACACGATCGGCAATCACAAGGTGACTGTGGTGAGCGGTTTGGCGCTCGGTATCGATAGTGTCGCTCACCGGGGCGCCCTCGATACGGCTGGTTCCACCATCGCGGTCTGTGCCACGGGACTGGATACGGTCTATCCACGGTGTCACCGGAACTTGGCCGGCGAGATTAGAAATGCGGGTCTGATGCTCTCAGAATTTCCTCCCGGGACCGGTGTCCGCCGGCATCACTTTCCACAGAGAAACCGCCTGATCAGCGGCTTGAGCCTTGGGACTCTGATTGTTGAGGCGGGGCTTGGTAGCGGCAGTTTGATTACGGCAGGATTCGCTGCGGATCAGGGCCGGGAGGTGTTTGCGCTACCGGGTTCGGTGAATTCCCCGTTGTCACGCGGCCCCCATCAACTGATCCGAGACGGGGCTTGTCTTGTTGAGACTCCGAATCAGATTCTGGAGTCGCTTTCACTTGTGGAAGTCGAGAAAATTGCCCGGGAGACTGAGGTTGAGGAGCCGGTGAAAGTTGCGGGGATTCTGGGTTTTGTCGACTTTGCTCCTACGCCGATTAACGATATAGCGCAGCGCTCTGGTTTGACGATTGCGAAAATTTCGGCCATGCTGATAAGGATGGAAATGCAAGGGTTGGTAAAAACCTGTGCCGGCGGCTATATCCGCTTACGCTGAGCCGGAAGCATATTTAACCGATTTCGCTGCTCAGGCGAGGCAGTTTTTTCGCAAATTCATGGAGTGTTATGGGTAAATCGCTGGTTATCGTTGAGTCTCCTGCCAAGGCCAAGACCATTAACCAATATCTCGGCAAGGAGTATGTGGTCCGGTCCAGCGTCGGCCACGTTCGTGACTTGCCCGTTAGCGGATCGAAAAAGAAGGTCGATCCCAAGAAACGTGCTGAACAGGCGGCCAAGACCCGCAAGATGTCGCCTGCTCAGAAGGCGCGGTACCGAAGGAAGAAGGCCCGCCGAGATCTGGTACTCAACATGGGCATTAATCCTGAAAAAGGATGGGAGGCCAATTACCAGGTACTGCCCGACAAGGTTAAAGTGGTTAATGAGCTTCAGAAACTGGCCGCTGAAAGTGATGCTATCTATCTTGCGACTGACCTTGATCGCGAGGGAGAGGCGATTGCCTGGCATCTGAAAGAGGTGATCGGCTCAGATTCCCAGCAATACCATCGGGTGGTCTTCAATGAGATCACCAAGCAGGCGGTTCAGGAAGCATTTTCTCAGCCAGGGAAGTTGGATGAGGATAAGGTCCAGGCTCAACAGGCCCGTCGGTTTCTGGACCGGGTGGTGGGTTTCATGTTGTCACCCCTGCTATGGGCAAAGATTGCCCGCGGCCTGTCTGCGGGACGGGTACAGTCGGTGGCGGTCAGTCTGCTCGTCGAGCGCGAGCGTGAGATTCGCGCATTCGTGCCGGAAGAGTACTGGGAAATTTTTGCCGAAACCCGCTGCCCCGAGGGGAGTTTGCGCCTCGAGGTCGTCAAGCAGGCCGGTGAAACCTTTCGCCCGGTGAATCAGGATCAAGCCCAGGCTGCGGTTGCCCTGTTACAGGCCAATCCCTACCAGGTCAGTGACCGCAGCGACAAGAAGACGCAATCGCGACCGAATCCGCCGCTGATCACATCGACGCTGCAGCAGGCAGCGAGCACTCGTCTTGGCTTCTCGGTAAAGAAGACAATGACTTTGGCGCAGCGCCTGTACGAAGCAGGTTTCATTACCTACATGCGCACGGACTCAACCCACCTGAGCGCGGATGCGATTTCGGCAGCAAGACATCTCGTCGCCCAGACATACGGTGACGAGTATCTGCCTGCCTCGCCCAATGTCTATGCGAGTAAGGCGGATGCGCAAGAAGCCCATGAAGCCATTCGACCAACGGACGCAAATCGGGTCGGTCGGCAACTGTCACTTGAACGGGATCAGGAACGACTGTACGACCTCATCCGGAACTATTTCCTCGCTTCCCAGATGACCCATGCCCGTTTCTTGAGTTCCACGATCACGGTGCGTTGCGGTGATTTCGAATTGCGGGCGCGGGGTCGAATTCTTCAGTTTGACGGTTATACGCGTGTGCTCCCTCCCGCCGGCAAACAGGAAGACAAAGTGCTGCCTGACATCCCGACGGGACAGGAGTTGATACTGGACAGCCTCGATCCCATCCAGAACTTCACGAAACCCGTCGGTAGATTCACAGAAGCCAGTCTGGTCAAGGAGTTGGAGAAGCGGGGCATTGGCCGACCTTCTACCTATGCCTCCATTATTTCGACTATCCAGGACCGGGGTTACGCCAAGGTCGTCAATCGACGGTTTTTTGCCCAGAAGGTCGGCGAGATAGTGACGGACCGTTTACGTGAGAACTTTGAGGACCTGATGGACTATGGATTTACCGCAGGGATGGAAGAAAAGCTGGATGAAATTGCGGAAGGTCACAAGGATTGGAAGGATGTGCTGGATGATTTTTACTCCGATTTTTGCGTCCAGCTTGAGGCCGCAAAAGGGGAGGGAGAGGGCAAGGCCGCCATCGGCGGTATGCGCGCCAATATCCCGACCGATACCGATGTGGCTTGCCCCACATGCGGTCGCCAGATGCAGGTGCGTACCGGGGCGACGGGCGTGTTTCTGGGCTGTTCCGGCTATGGCTTAAGTCCCAAAGAGCGATGTACCCAGACGCTAAATCTGATTCCGGGCGACGAGACCGAAGATGCAGCGGCGGACGATGACGATGAGGCCCGGAGGCTGGTCGACGTACGCCGCTGTGGTATCTGTCATAGCGCGATGGAACCCTACTTGATTGATGAGAAGCGCAAGCTGCATGTCTGTGGCAACAACCCAGACTGCGCAGGCTTTGAAATCGAACACGGCGAGTTCAAGCTAAAGGGCTACGATGGGCCCACGCTGGAGTGCGACAAGTGCGGTGCGGAGATGCAGTTGAAGACAGGACGCTTTGGCAAGTATTTCGGCTGCACGGCTGAGGCGTGCAAGAACACCCGCAAACTGCTGCGAAACGGCGAGCCCGCACCGCCTAAGGCGGATCCCATTCCCATGCCGGACCTGCGTTGCGAAAAAGTGGACGATTTTTACCTGCTGCGCGACGGAGCTTCCGGAATATTTCTCGCTGCCAGCCAGTTTCCCCGTAACCGGGAGACGCGTGCTCCACTGGTTAGGGAGGTAGCCAGTGTGGCGGATCAACTGGACCCCAAGCATCGTTACCTTGCTTTGGCGCCTTTGGAAGACCCTCAAGGTAATCCCGCACAAATCCGCTACAGCCGAAAGACCCGCGAGCAGTACGTCATGACCGAGTCCGACGGCAAGGCAACCGGGTGGAAGGCTTTTTACCGTAACGGCGCATGGGAGGCGTTGGAAAAAGCGCCGCCGGTGCGTAAAACCACTCGAAAGAAGACCAAGGCTGCGAAGAAAAAGACCAAGACCGCCAAAAAGACCGCGAAAAAGAAATCTGCCGGCACACCCTCCGCCGCACCCTGAGCGGTTTGTGCAATGCTAAAAAAGCCCTTCTGTGGGATCCTCTTTGGACTGCGCGTGCGGGGTAGTCGGTTGGGTTCCGGCAACAAAAAATTCGAGGTAGCCTTCAGGGTCTTCTGCGTCGGTCGGTAATCCGCTTTGGCGGTTCACACGAAGGCGGATGATGTTCTCCGGAATGCGCTGTCTGGTATGGGCTTTGCCTGACAACGCGGTTTCCATGAAATCTAACCAGATCGGTAGTGCGGCCCGTGCGCCTGATTCTCCCTGGCCCAAATCCTGTGGCCGGTCAAAACCGACCCAGACAGTAGCCACGACATTGGAACTGTACCCCGTGAACCAGGCATCGAAATAATTGTTGGTGGTTCCGGTTTTGCCTGCCGTGTCATCCCGGCCCAGCCTTTTTGCTGCCTGACCGGTGCCGGAGCGAATGGCTTCGCGCATCATGCTGTCTAGGAGAAAAGCGTTCTGCGCAGAGATGACGCGCTGTGAGAAGCGTCGATCCGGTGAGGTCGCCGAAGCATCTGATGCCGCGGTAATCGATGTCTCGCACCCGGAGCAGGACATCTGCCGATTGGCATATTCGACAATCTGGCCTGAAGGATCTTCAACCCGGGCAATAAAAAAAGGCTCCACAAGATAACCCCCGTTGGCAAAGACGCTGTAGGCTCGAGCGACCTCTAGAGGCGTCACTGTGGCCGAACCGAGGGCGAGGGATAATCCCTGAGGAAGCCGGGTACGGTCGAAGCCGAACTTCTCAAGATAGTCGCGTACCGCTTCCACGCCGAGTGCGCGAACCAACCGAACCGATACAAGATTCAGCGATCTGCTCAGCGCTTCGCGTAATCGGGTAGGCCCGAAAACCTTTTTGCTGTAGTTCTCTGGTCGCCAGTCGCCCCCGACGTCATCCTCGATGACAACCGGCGCTCCACTGACCAGGCTGGCAGGAGTAAACCCGTTTTCGAGAGCGGCGGAGTAGATGAAGGGTTTGATATTGGAGCCGGGCTGGCGCAGCGCCTGCGTGGCCCGGTTGAAATTGCTCTTCGCGAAATCGAAGCCGCCGACCAGCGCCATCAAGGATCCGTCTGACGGGTTTAGCGAGATCAGCGCACCCTGAACCTGAGGCACCTGTGCCAGACGAAGTTTATCTTGGGTACTGCGTGAAAGATAAACAACGTCTCCGGGATGCAGAATCTGCGATGGACTGCGAAATGTCCATCGCCACCCCTCGTAACCGATGGAAGTGAGTTCTTGCTCGGCAGTCAGGACTTCGAGCGCATCGCCCCCGGGCCGCAAAACCATCGCGGGTATCAACCCGCCGACAGAGCGATACTGTGACAGCGCTTGAATGCGGTCCGCTGATGCCGTGACTTTCGCGGGATCAATCGTTCCGACTGGCCCCTGATAGCCGTGACGTTCGCTGTACGCAAGCAGTCCCCGGGTCAAGACCTCTGTGGCCGTGCTCTGATAATGGCCGTCGATGGTGGTGTAGACGCGAAAGCCGGATTCATATGCCGAGAGGCCGTAGCGGGAGAACATGTACTCGCGTACCATCTCGCTGACATAAGGCGCCTCAATCTCGATTTCCTGACCATGGCGGGCGGCGGTCAGCGGCATCGTCGACGCCTCTTCAAATGCGGCCTCATCAATCAGGTTCAGTCCTTGCATGCGGCGCAGCACATAATTACGACGCTCAAGGGCCCGGGCCGGGTTGCTCACTGGATTGATGCTTGACGGCGCTTTGGGTAGGCCCGCCAGCATCGCAAGTTGGGCCAGGGTGAGTTCAGCCAACGGCTTGTTGTAATAAAAAGCGGCTGCCGCCTGAAAACCGAACGATCGATGTCCCAGAAAGATTTTGTTGACGTAAAGCTCAAGGATCTCGGCTTTATCGAGTTCCCGTTCGAGTTTGAAGGCGAGCAGCGCCTCCTTGATTTTTCGGGTATAGGTTTTTTCCCGCGAAAGGAAATAGTTGCGCGCGACCTGCATCGTGATCGTGCTCGCACCCTGACGGGTTTGTCCGGATTTCAGGTTAGTGATGAGGGCCCGGGCAACGCCAAGCGGGTCAACTCCGTGATGACTGAAGAAACGGTCATCCTCTGCAGCCAGGATCGCGTTGATCAGGTCTTTGGGAGTGTCTTCAATCCGGATGGTAATTCTTCTCTCATCTCCGAATTCACCCATGAGCCTGCCGTCGACGCTGTATACCCGAAGAGGCTCTTTCAGCCTGATGTCTTGCATCACGCTCGTCGGGGGGAGATCGGGCCAGATCACGGTAATCACCGTGATGAGGGCGGCCGAGATCCCGCCAACGGCAAGCGCAAGTAGCCAGAAAAGGGCTCGAATGAACATAGAAAACAGTGGGCAGGTGGCTGCCGGCATCCAGATCGTGCCGGACCGGAGAATTTTATCAAACCCTGGCGTGTGACACTCTACGCGGGGGGTCAGGGTACACTTATCCTATGGGAATCTTTCGCAGAGCGAAGCGGCCAGCACTGGGTATCGATATCGGCAGTGCTGGCGTTAAGGTGCTGGAACTGTCGACCGCCGGCAGAGGCTTTAAAGCGAACCGCGCGGGTGTTGAACCGTTGCCAAAAAATGCCATCGTGGAGCATCGCATCAACGATTTGCGACTGATCAGCGACGTGGTCCGACGGGCAGTGAGTCACTCGCGCAGTTCCCGCAAAAAGGTGGTGGTGTCGGTTCCCCAAACCCACGTCATTACCAGAACCATAAACCTGCCCGCGGGCCTGGCCGAACGCGAAATTGAAGAGCAGGTCATGATCGAAGCGGCTCAGCAGATCCCGCACCCTCTGGATGAGGTCAATCTGGATTTTGAGGTCTCCGGCGGGGCACGGGACGGGAACGATGACCAGATTACGATCACAGCCTGCCGTAAGGAGATCGTCGAAGATTATGCTGCAGTCATGGAGCTCGCAGGTCTCAGCGCAATGATCGTTGACGTGGGGTTAGCCGCTGTTGAGCGGGGTTACGGTTTTGTCGCGCAGACCCTGGGGGATTCGCTGGAGGGGCGGGCGATCGCGCTCATGGATTTTGGTGATGTCACGACGCGGCTGGATCTTTTTGTTGATGGTCATTCGATTTACGGCCGTGAACAGAATTTCGGCGGCCGCATTCTTACCGAGAATGTGCGCTCCCGTTATGGCATCGACTACCGTGAAGCGGAAGCACTTAAACGCGGCGGGGATCTGCCGCAGAATTATGAGCAGGATTTGCTGGAGCCGTTTCGCCAGGCTATGGCGCGTGAGGCCGCCCGCAGTGTTGAGTTCTGCCTGTCAGCCCAACTGGGCCTGGACCGGGTAGATGCATTGGTCATCAGCGGCGGTTGTGTACAGATCGAGGGCATCGCTGCCCTGATCGAATCCCATGTGGGTGTGCCCACTGTGCTCGGCGATCCTTTCGGCCCTGGAAGTGCAATCAAGGCAAACAAACTGGTTGCGAGATACGGGCCCAGTATGATCAAGGCGGCTGGCCTGGCGATCCGGGGAGCGGGATGAACCAGGGCGTGAATCTGCTACCTTGGCGCGAAGAGCGTCGCCAACGTCAGCGGCGCCGCGCCGCTACGACTTCGGCAGTACTGGTGCTGATCGCAGTCGGCATCCTCAGCGGTGTCTGGTGGTCACAAGACCGTGATCTCAAGTATCAGCAAAGCCGAAATCAATATCTGCTTAACGCTATTGCCCAGGTGGAAGCGCAGCTTAAGGAGATCGACGATATCGAGGAGCGCAAGGAAGCGCTCCTGACCCGCATGGCCATTATTCGTCAATTGCAATCCGAGCGCGTCACCTTGGTACGGGGCATGACTGAGTTGGCGACGACCATCCCCGAAGGGATTTTCTTCTCATCATTACAGCGTAGTCCGGAGGGCGTCAGCCTGACGGGTATGGCTCAGTCCAGTTCACGGATTTCGGCTCTGATGGAGCAGTTAACTAACACGCCGTCATTCGATCAGCCTGAATTGAATGTGATCAATGTTGGCGATACGCAGGAATTCGAACTGTGGGTTTCTTCGGTGCGCCCAGAGACAGATGGATCCGCAACCGGGGGTCAGCAATGACAGATTGCTGGAGACAGAACCCATGAGCTGGCTTGCTGATCTGCGAGGTGTAGATATCAATGATCCGGCAGAGTGGCCGCCCTGGTTTGTGGTCGTCGTGTCTTTGTTGGTATGTGCGGCACTCATCGCCGGCGGATGGCAGTTTCTGATTCGTGACCAGCGGCTCAGCCTTGAGCATGAGCGGGCCCATGAAGCCGAGCTTCGACGGACCTTCACGATCAAAAAAGGAATGGTAGTCAATTTGCCGGCCTATCGAGCCCAGATGGTTGAGATAGAGACCATGCTGGCAGACCTGGTGCAGCAATTGCCGGACAGCAGCGAGGTGCCCTCTTTGCTGATCGCGATCACCGAAGCCGGCGCACGGCAGGGGCTTGAGTTCGTCGTGTTCGATCCGCAGGAACAGGAACTGGGGGATTTTTACTCCACGCTTCCGATTCTGATGGAAGTCAAAGGTGGATATCACCAGTTGGCAAACTTCATCAGTGACCTGGCGCAGATGCCGAGGATTGTCACGGTCGGGGACATGGAGATTACCGCCGATGAAGCAGGCGTATTGACCTCGTCTTTGGTTGTTAAGACCTATAGTTATCTATCGGGAGACCTCTAAAGCATGCGGCCCGATACCAGAGAGTTCAGATCACGATTACGGATCGGGTGGCTTGTCATCATCGCGTTGACGGTAACGGGATGCGCGGAAGAGCGCACGTTGAGCGATCTTATGCAGTTCGTCGAAACGACCCATCGCGATACGGTACCCAAGGTGGAGCCGTTGCCGGAGCAGGTGCCCGTGGTCTCGGTGACCTACCAAGCAGACCCGAGTCAGGATCCGTTTGCGCGAAGCAATGTATTCGGCACGCCGCAAGCACAGGTGATAGCCGAACCTGAGCTGGATCCCCTGGAACCCGATGCCGACCGGGCGCCAGAGTTTCTGGAGCAGTTCCCGCTGGACGCGTTGCAGATGCTGGGTACGCTGGAGCTGGAAGGCGACACCTGGGGGCTCGTCAGTGCTCCCGATGGGGAAATCCACCGCGTCATGGTGGGTTCCTATCTGGGCCAGAATAACGGCAAGATTATTGCCATTGACTCGTCAGAGGGCGTACTCGAGATCGAGGAACGCTATCAGGGTGTCTCGGGTCGATGGGAGCTTCGTCCAAGTCAAATGCGTTCGGGCAGATAACGGCCCCTGACCTGGTGTAAATTCAGCATGATGCACTCCTTACTGTCTTTCAATCGCCTCAGGAAAAAATGGATTCTGTGGGGGCTTGTGGCTTTGCTGGGCTTAGTCGGGACACCCGTTTTGGCTGACGATGGGCCGACCATTACCCGTATAGATCACGCCAGCCTTTCTGGAGGTCGACTGCAGATCGATATCTACTCCTCGACCGCGCTGCCGTCGCCCCGGGTGTTCCGAACAAGTGCTCCGGACCGTATTGTCCTGGATTTCTTTGGTGTCCGGTCACAACTTGAGTCCTCGATGATTGATGTGGGACGAGGCGCAATCGAGAGCATCATGATTGCCCAGGACGAGGAGCGCTCGAGAATGGTGATTAACCTGATTTCCGCGGTCGGGTTTGTGTCCGAGGTGACTGATAACAGACTGACCCTGGTGATGGATCCGGTGATTGCCGGTTCAGGTGACGGTGCTGATGACGACATATCCGAAGACCCAATAGCGCAGACGGGCCAGAATTTCACTCGGATCGGATTAATTGACTTTCGGCGCACGCCCGAAGGCGCCGGCCGGGTCATTCTCGAGTTTGACAGCGAGCAGGCGCTGGTGGATGTGCATGAACACCTGGGAGAAGTGGTGCTGGATATCTCAGGCGGTCTGCTCGACGAGGCGCTTGTGCAAAGGCTGGACGTGATCGATTTTGCAACGCCGGTTCAGTTTATCGATGCGTTTGCAACGGACAGCGGCGCCCGGGTTGTTGTGGTGCCGCGGGGCAAGTTCGAGTTCACTTCAGTCCAGTCCGGAAAACGCTTTACCCTTGATGTGTCTCTTAAGCCGGTCTCTGGGGAGGGTGATCAGGCGATCGCGTACAGCGGCAAGATGATCAGTTTCGACTTTCAGAATATTCCGGTCCGTAGCGCGCTGCAGCAGATTGCCAACGAGACCAATCTGAATTTCGTCATCAGTGATTCTGTTGCGGGAGACATGAGTCTTCGATTGAAGGATGTTCCCTGGGATCAGGCGCTTGACACGATCATGCAGACCAAAGGTCTTGCCCGACGTCAGCAGGGCAATGTGGTCTGGATTGCGCCTGCGGAGGAAATTGCCAATCAGGAACGTCTGGTGCTGGAGGCGTCGCGTCAGGTCAGCGAACTTGAGCCACTGGTGTCCGACCTTATTCAGATCAACTATGCCAAGGCGGAAGATATTGCGAATCTGCTCAAGTCGGTGCGTGCCATTGAGCCCAGTGTCCAGCAATCCATGTTCGGCAGTGTCTCCGTGGCTGAAGTTCAGACCGAGGAAAATCGACTGCTGTCCGATCGGGGCAGTGTGACTGTAGACGAGCGGACCAACTCTTTGCTGATTCAGGATACGGCGCAGAAAATCCGCGAGATCCGTGAACTCATCAGTGAACTGGATCGTCCTGTAAAGCAGGTGCTGATCGAGACCAGAATCGTGGAGGCCAACGAAGATTTCAGCCGCAATATCGGTGTAAAGCTTGGTCTCACCGGAATCAACAGCAATACGGACCTGGGATCGATGATGGGTTCGGGATCACTCGCCAATACTGCGACGGTGCGCAATGATGGCATCAGTTCCAGCGGAGATGGATCTCTGGGGGTTAACCTGCCGGCCCAGGGCATCGGTTCGGTTTCTCCGGCGTCGTATGCTTTTACCCTGGCCAAGGCGGGTGCAGGGTGGGCCTCGCTGATCGATCTTGAAATTTCTGCGCTTGAGGCTGAAGGCAACGGCAAGATCGTGGCCAATCCGAGGCTGCTTACGGCGGACAAGCAGGAAGCCCATATCGAGCAGGGTCAGGAGCGTATTTTTACGACCAATACCCTGGGCGAGGGAACCGTCGTCACGAAAAAGGCGGTATTGGGGCTGACCGTCACGCCGCAGATCACGCCGGACGATCGCGTCATTCTGGATGTCTTCGTGACCAAGGACTCGTTTGTCTCGCCCACAGAGGAAAATATCAACACCCTTCAGGTCCGGACCCAGGTACTTCTGGATAACGGGGAAACCATTGTCCTGGGGGGTATCTATACCCAGCAGACTTCTGAAAGTGTATCGAAGGTGCCGGTGCTGGGAGACCTGCCTGTGCTCGGCCCGCTTTTCAGAACCAAGGGAATCCTCGATAATCGGCAGGAACTGCTGATTTTCCTTACGCCAAGAATCATCAATCCCGTCCTGACCGCCGGCTAGGCGCAGGCTGGCGGGAAGTTGCTTTAGGACTCAATCGACCCGGTTTCATGATCTCTGCAAGTAATATTTATCTCGTAGGCCCCATGGGCGTGGGCAAGACCACGGTGGGCCGCTCTCTTGCCAAAAGTCTTGGGATGGAGTTTGTCGATTCCGATCAGCAGATTGAGGAGCGCACCGGCGTTAGCATCAGCACCATTTTTGATATCGAAGGTGAGGCGGGATTTCGTGAGCGCGAAGCCAAGGAGATCTTTGAACTGGTGAAGCGGACGAATATTGTCCTGGCGACCGGCGGCGGGGCGGTTACGCGGGAGGATGTTCGCAAGGCGATGCGGCATAACGGTCTCGTGATCTACCTGCATGCGACGCTGGAGATGCTGGTAGAGCGGACCCGTTCCAGCAAAAATCGCCCGCTTCTGAATACCGGCGCTGATCCGCGTGAGGTGCTCGAGACGTTGATGCTTGAGCGAGATCCTCTCTATCGTGCTGAAGCGGATATTGTTTTTGAGACGGACTCCCGCTCGCCGCATGCCGTCGCACGGGATATCTGCGCAGAGATTCGCAAACGTTGGCAACGCTGAACGTTGAACTCGGCAACCGAAGTTACCCGATCATGGTCGGGAACGGGTTGCTGAGAGACGAAGCAGTACTCGCCCCCTATCTCGCCGGTGATGAGGTCGTCGTCGTCACCAACGAGACGATCGCGCCTCTGTACCTCGATCAGGTCACTACGTCGCTCAAAGACCGCCGCCTTATCTGTCAGGTGCTTCCCGATGGAGAGCAGTTCAAGAATCTTGATACCCTACAGCGCATCTTCGACACCCTGCTGGAGAATCGCTGCAGCCGCGCCGCCACCCTGATCGCGCTCGGTGGTGGAGTGATCGGCGATGTGGTTGGATTCGCTGCTGCGTGCTACCAACGCGGTATTCCCTTTATTCAACTGCCCACGACACTGCTGGCACAGGTCGATTCGTCTGTCGGCGGCAAGACGGCCGTCAACCATCCGCAAGGGAAAAACATGATCGGGGCGTTTCATCAGCCTGCGTGCGTGGTTTCCGATACCGGGACACTGGCCACCCTGGATCCCCGTCAATTGGCAGCGGGCATCGCGGAGATCATTAAGTACGGCCTCATTCGGGACCGGACATTTTTCATCTGGCTTGAAGAGAATATCGAGCGACTGCTGGGTTACGAAGATGACGCGCTCGAGTTCGTGATTCTGGAATCCTGCCGCCACAAGGCGCAGGTGGTAGCCAATGACGAAAGGGAGGCGGGTGAAAGAGCATTGCTGAACCTGGGACATACTTTTGGTCACGCGATTGAAGCGGCAACAGACTATGTCGGCTGGCTGCATGGCGAAGCGGTGGCGGTTGGGATGGTGATGGCAGCGACCATGTCTCAGAAGATGGGTTGGCTTGAGGTCGAGGACGTTGATCGTGTACGTGATCTGGTGAAACGGGCGGGCCTGCCTGTCACGCCACCTGCTGCAATGTCGGCTAACGATTTCATGAAACACATGATCGTTGACAAAAAAGTCAGCGGCGGGCGAATCCGTCTGGTGCTGTTGAATGAGATTGGTCAGGCATCACTGACTTCAGATTACCCTGACCCATTGCTGGCTGAGGTGCTAGACGAATTCAACGCGTAAAGCCGTTAGCAGAAGTGCACCATTGCGGGGCAAGCTCTTTTCCATAAGCAGTATTCTTTCCGACCATAAATCTTTACCGTTTGAAGCGGTGTACCTCTGTCGGTATACTCATTCGGCCGTCGCGCCCAGGTGTGGTTCGGGAGCGGCACCCGCCTGTTGACGAGTTCCAAGTCCGCTTCCGTTTTTCGCCTCTTAATCGCGCTTCGGGGATTAATGTCTCGCGACACTCAATTGGCAACTGTCGGTAACCCTCCTGACTTTATGAACGCTTTGAAGACAACGACCCGCCAGCGGCGTGGTCTGTATGACCCCGCCTACGAGCACGACAGTTGTGGTGTCGGGTTGGTTGCACATATCAAAGGCGTTCCCAGCCGTGCAATCGTCGATGACGCCTATGCAGTTCTCAAGAGCATGGAGCACCGGGCCGGCGTAGGGGCACAGCCCAACAGTGGTGATGGAGCAGGTATGCTGACCGCATTGCCTTATGAGTTTCTTGCGCGTGTGGTTCCTCTGGAGCTCGGGGTTGAGCTGCCTGCGCGCGGCATGCTGGGGGTCGGACTGGTCTTTTTGCCTCGCGATGCCAAAGAACGGTCATTGTGCAAAAACGAAGTTGAATCGCTCGTGGCTGAGCACGGTCAGCAATTAATCGGCTGGCGTGTCGTCCCCGTCGCGCCGGACGAGGCTGATCTGGGTGCCGCGGCGAGACTGACCGAACCGCACAGCGAGCACTTGCTCGTTGGTGCCGCACCCGGTTTGGATCAGGATGCGTTTGAGCGACAGTTATTCCTGATCCGCAAAGCAGCGAGTCACAAATTGCGCACGCACGCTGCTCTCTCGCAGGCAAAGATGTTTTATATCTGTTCACTCTCCAGTCGGGTCATGATCTATAAAGGGATGCTGCGCACCGTGCAGTTGATGGATTACTTTCCGGATCTGAAGGCACCGGACTATATGAGCCATCTCGCGATGGTGCATGCCCGCTTTTCGACTAACACCTTCCCCAGTTGGGACCGGGCACACCCGATGCGGCTGATTGCCCACAATGGCGAGATCAATACCTTCAGGGGTAACCGCAACTGGATGCAGGCCCGTGAAGGCGCGATGCACAGTGACGAATTCGGGGATGACCTGTCTTCTTTGTTCCCGGTTATTGAGCCTGACTGTTCGGATACCAGCGGGTTGGATAATGCGCTGGAATTTCTGTTGAGAACGGGGCGATCCCTGCCGGAATCTATTCTCATGATGATTCCCGAAGCGTGGCAGAAACACGAGTCGATGGATTCGGCCAAGCGCGCGTTTTATGAATATCACTCTGCGATGATGGAGCCTTGGGACGGTCCTTCGTCGGTGACTTTCACCGACGGACGGTGTATCGGCGCCGTGCTGGACCGCAACGGATTGAGACCCAGTCGTTATTACGTTACCAGGGATGATCGTGTCGTCATGGCGAGTGAGGTCGGCGTATTGGATCTGGCGCCTGATGAAATCGTCGAAAAGGGTCGTCTTCAGCCGGGGCGGATGTTTCTTATCGACTTTGATAAAGGCGCGTTGATACCGGATGCTGACGTCAAGGCGAGCCTGGCGCAGCGGCGTCCTTACAGGACCTGGCTCAAGCAAGAGCGTATTGAACTGTCGGACCTGGTGGTGCCGTCGCAGGTCCCTGGCCTCGATTCCGAGTCCCTGATACCCCGTATGCGCGCTTTTGGCTATACACGGGAGAGCCTCGACTTCATGCTGATTCCCCTGGTGCATGAAGAGCGGGATCCTGTGGGGTCGATGGGTAATGATTCTGCGCTCGCCTGTCTTTCCGATCAGCCCCGACTGACCTACGATTATTTCAAACAACTGTTTGCGCAAGTCACCAATCCCGCGATCGACTCGATTCGTGAGGATGTGATTATGTCGCTGGAGTGTTTCATCGGTCCCGAGCAGAACCTGCTCGAGACGTCGGCGGCGCACTGTCATCGACTGAGAGTGCCTCATCCCATCCTGACGCACGATGAAACCGCTGCGCTCAAGACCCTGGATCATCGCGGTTGGCGCAGTCAGATTATTGATGTCACATTTGACCGGGCTTCTGGAGCCGAAGGGCTGGTGCCGGCACTGCAGCGCATCTGCGCAGAAGCGGAAGCCGCAGCGGATGCCAACACCAGCGTCGTCATCCTGTCCGATCGTGCAGTGACTGCCGATCGTCCAGCAATCAGTATGCTGCTTGCCGCGGGTGCGGTACACCAGCATCTGGTCCGCTGCGCCAAACGGACCCGTCTTGCGCTTGTGGTCGAAACCGCAGAGGCCAGCGAAGTCCACCATCATTGCCTGCTCATCGGCTTTGGCGTTGACGCGATCAACCCGTATCTCGCGCTGGAGGCGTTATGGCAGGCTCGTCAGGATCACAAGCTTATTGGCGAGGCATTGGCGACTGACGCCGCTGTCGTGGCCGCCTACCGCAAGGGCGTCGCAAAAGGAATGCTCAAGGTGATGGGCAAAATGGGTATCTCAACCCTGCAGTCCTATAAGGGCGCCCAGATTTTTGAGGCCGTTGGCGTGCACAGTGATGTGATCTCCCTGTGCTTTACCGATACGGCAAGCCGCCTTGAGGGTGTGGGCTTTGAGGTATTGGCTGAGGAAATACTCCGCCGCCATGACTTGGGTTTTCCCAAGATGCCCCGGGATAACGTGGTGACGCTGCCCAATCCGGGTGAATATCACTGGCGGGCAGGCGGACGCAAGCATGCCTGGGAGCCGCGCGCGATTTCCAGCTTGCAGCGTGCCTCCGGACAAAACAGCCAGGAGGCCTACCGAGAATTCTCCGACCTCATCAATTCAGAATCGAGCGGCCGTTGCACGCTTCGCGGCCTGATGTCGCTGCGTGAAGGCGTAGCAGGGCCATCCGTGCCGCTGGGGGAAGTGGAGCCGGCTGCCGAATTGGTTAAGCGGTTTTGTACGGGGGCGATGAGTTTTGGGTCCATTTCGCCTGAGGCACACGAGACGCTTGCCGTGGCGATGAATCGCCTCGGCGGAAAAAGCAATACGGGCGAGGGGGGCGAGGATCCAGAGCGCTTCAAGCCTATGGCGAATGGTGATCTCAAACGTTCAGCAATCAAACAGGTAGCTTCAGGCCGGTTTGGTGTGACCGCCTGGTACCTCGCCAACGCCGACGAGATCCAGATCAAAATCTCCCAGGGCGCCAAGCCGGGAGAGGGGGGCGAACTGCCCGGCACCAAGGTAGACGGAACCATTGCGCGAATTCGATATTCCACGCCCGGTGTGGGATTGATCAGCCCGCCGCCGCATCATGACATCTATTCGATCGAAGATCTGGCCCAGCTGATTTATGACCTAAAAAATGCGAATCCTAAGGCGCGTGTCAGCGTGAAATTGGTCGCTGAGGTGGGCGTAGGAACGATTGCGGCAGGTGTGGCGAAGGCCCATGCCGATCATATTCTCATTGCCGGAGATACCGGGGGCACTGGCGCTTCCCCGCTGACCAGTATCAAGCACGCGGGGTTGCCCTGGGAATTGGGTCTTGCAGAAACCCACCAGACCCTGGTGATGAATGATCTTCGTAGTCGAGTGACCCTCCAGACAGACGGCGGCATCAAGACAGGTCGCGACGTCGTGATCGGGGCGCTGCTCGGTGCCGAAGAAATCGGATTTTCGACGGCACCATTGATCGCGTTGGGCT
>JAERSQ010000072.1 GCA_016845525.1 Pseudomonadota bacterium | reverse complement strand
CGAAAGCCTGGCACCGGAAGGCCGGATAATTGCCGTCGTTGGCAAAGCCCCGGCGATGGAGGCCGTACGCGTAGAGCGCGACGGAGCGGGTTCGCTTTTGATGACTTCGCTCTTTGACACCCAGCTCCCGCCCATGGTGAACGCACCGGACTCTCACGTTTTTCAACTTTAAACGCCGACGACTACAAATGAACGTCATCACGCGAAAAGGGCTACCGCTGGTTATCTCACTCGGCTTGATGCTCGCTGCCGGTAGAGCCGGCGCCTCGGAAGATCTTGTCTATACCGTACAAGCCGGGGACACGCCCTGCGAAATTGCCGAGGCGTTTGGGATGAGTTGCGCGGCCTTGCTGGAGGCCAATGGCCTTGGTGCCGATTCGCTGATTTATCCGGGTCAGGTGCTGACCGTGACGGCCTCAGGTGACATGCCAGAACAGCCAGCAGAAGATGTGGTGCCGGAACCGGCAACAGCGGCTGAGGAGAACGACAGTGCGACTCCAGCCGATACCGCTGAGATCACCAATCCAGACGCCAAAGAACCCAAATCCGACCTGCTCTCGATATATCAGCTGGCAAAGGCACAGGACCCCATTTTTGCTGCGCAAACCTATCGCTATCAGGCGGCGCTTGAGGTCGTACCGCAATCGAAATCAGCGCTGCGGCCTCAGTTAAGTGCCAGCGGCAGCCATGCCGAGGGCACATCCGATACGGCAGGGGCAACACACGCATCCATCGCGCTCTCCCAGTCGCTGTACAACAAAGGCAGCCGCATCGCCGTCAGCCAGGCCGGAAAACAGGTTGACCAGGCCGAACTCGAATTTGCGATCGCCTCGGCAGATCTTGTCACCCGCGTGGTTAACGTTTATTTCTCCGTGCTGGCAGCCCGGGATAATGTCGAACTCTCCCGCAGAAACGAGCGCGCGATCAGCCGCCAACTGGAACTGGCGCAGGAGCGCCTGGAGGTCGGTCTGGGGACCCGAACTGATCTGTTTGACGCCCGTGCCCGGTTCGAGCAGGCGGTTGCCGACACGATTGAAGCTGAAAAACTTCTGGACGATTCCCGCCAGACGCTGATCGCGCTGGTTGGACAGGATGTCGGTGAGTTGAAGACGCTGCCCGATTCCGTCACGCTCGGCCCGCCTCTGCCGGATGACAGCGAGGCCTGGGTAGCCGAGGCCCTGGAAAACAATCTCAGCCTGAAGGTGAAGGCTCTCGGTATCTCGCTTTCCGACCTCGAGATCGATCGGCAAAAAGCGCAGCGTTTGCCTACCCTTGGGTTGGCCCTATCGGGGAATTATTCCGACACCTACGCGGGCGACGACTCGAACGCGCGCGTGCTGTTTTCGGTCGACATTCCTTTCTACCAGGGCGGACTGGTCGATTCCCGCGTCCGGGAGGCAGCGGAGAACCTGAACGCGGCCCGCTACGATCACGAGGCAGCGACCCGGGAAATCCGGCGGGATACCCGGCAGACTTTTCTCGGAATCAAAAGTCGGTTGCGCGGCATTGAGGCGCTGAATGAGGCGGTTCGAGCCGGCGACAACGCTCTTGTCGCGAAAGAAGAGAGTTTTGCGGCCGGGCTGACCACGAATATCGCGGTCCTTGACGCCCAACGAGACCTTTTTCGGGCCGAGCGCGATTACCTCGCAGCCCGTTACGACTACATTCGCCAGATGCTCGAACTGGAAGATTTAGCCGGCAACCTGGATGAAGAAGATATCCAAAGGGTCAACGCGCTTCTGGCCAACAGCCACTAGCCGGAATCCGGCGAACGAGCCGCAAACACAATCGGCCGATCTCCCAATGGGGTGCTGAACTTAGCGGTCAAGCGCCCATCCGCCCCAAGCGGTGCACCGGATCCCAAGGGTCCGAGTAATACCAGATCTGAAGCACGAAGAGATCTTCCCCTGGCGGAGAGCTTCGCCCGCAACTCTTTGATGACGCTTAAGGCTTCACGGTCTCCAGACAGACTCGACCCTTTGGCGAGCGTTTTACCCCCGTTGTCCATCAACCTCGCCTCCAGGGGAGCGGCGAGGATTGCCGCGCCTTCACCTTTTGTAATCGTCCAAGGCATCCCCAGCACGAGATAACGCACCCCTGCGTTCACCATGGTCATGGCGGACCAGTCGCCTTGTTGCTCCTGCCTTAGCAGGCTGTCGCGGACAATCACTGCGGGAATCAACTCCGAGAAGTATTCGTACCACGGGGATGCCGCATCCCCCCTCTCGATGCCCTCCGGCCGCACACGCAGCATCCAGCCCAGCTGCACGATCTGTTCCGATCCCGGTGCCGTATCCAAGGTAGCGCCACTGGAGGTGAACATATTCTCGAGCAGAGCCGAGACCACCATTTCCTGATCAGCGGCAGCACTACACAGATATCCCGCCACGCCGCCGTAATCGGGGGCCAAGTTCATCACCAGCAGATCCTGAACCTCTACCGCTAAACCCGCCTCCATCTCCGGCAACGGGTCTGCCATCTGCTGTCGCGTGGTAAATGCTTCCAGGGCCTGATTTAGGGCCACTTGACCTTTCTCCGACCCGAAGGCCGATCCCGCTGCCATCACCAACACCAACAAAAGCGCCCGTGCCGTCGCTCTGAAATAACCCGTTGTGGGGTAGATAACCTTGTACACAGGCCCTTGACCTCAAGAATGGATACTGCGACCATGATGCCAATCGCTTTGCTCGGCATCAAGTGACATGCCGTATTGTCATCTTATGGACAACAGCTGGTGACAAATCCTTCCAGACCCTCTTCCAGCCGAATCACGATTACGGAAGCCAGCCGGCTTTTCGGGGTATCCACCAACACGATTCGAAGAAGAGTCAAGAAGGGTCATATCACTCCGTTTCAAAGACATCAGCCTGGGGGGCGACCGAGATACCTATTTGATGTCAGCGATCTCATCCGCGTCTTCGGAGAGCCGGATAGCCAAAGTCAGACAGAGCACACTAGTAGTGACAGTGACATGCCACGGAACGTTACAAATAGAGAAAGTATTGAAAATCAAGAGATTTTTGAAAAATTAAACTCGTTCCATAAACTCGAAAAGGAATACGACGCCTTGAAAGCCAGATTTGAAGCCCAAAGCCGCCATCTCGAAGACCTGCAGCGTTTACTGACGCCTCGCCTTGAAGCGCCTCGTCCGATCGGTCAGCGGGCAGCCCGATACCTCGGTGGGCTGGCCCGGGCATTTAAAGGGGAAAACCCATGATGACGGAGCGGCTCAAATTCCCGAAACTTGCCGGGTTCTTTAAAGTATCCCTGCTCACTTTGGTGATGCTCTCGGCCCCTGGCGGTGCTGTCGCCGAGACGACTGCGGACCCTTTTCAGCCCTTTAACCGAGCGATGTTCACTTTCAATGACGCGGTCGATCGGGTGCTGATTCGTCCGCTTGCAGTCGGTTACCGGGCAGTACTCCCGCAGCAGATCAGAAATGGGGTCAACAACTTTTTCAATAACCTTCGCGCACCGACAACACTCCTCAATGACATTCTCCAGGGCAAGCCCCAAAGAGCCCAGGAAACTGTCAACCGGTTTCTGGTGAACAGCACCATTGGCATACTCGGTTTTGTCGATATCGCCACCAGGCTCGGGTTTCCCGAGCACCAGGAGGACTACGGCCAAACCCTGGCGGTCTGGGGCGTCCCGGCCGGGCCCTATATCGTTTTGCCGCTGCTCGGGCCGAGTACCGTCCGCGATGCGGTCGGAAAAGTGCCTGAATTCTATATTGCGGACCCGCTTTGGGAGCCCGATGACACCGCGGTCACGATAGCCCGGTTTGGCGTTCGTGCTATCGATATCCGATCCCGCCTTCTGGATCTTGACCGGATCATTCAGATGCAGGTCGACCCCTATCTCTTTTTCAGAGAAACCTATCTTCAGAACCGCCGGCGCGCCATCATGGACGGTGTGCAGCCTGACCGGGCCCCGGCGTCGGAAGATTTCGAGCAGAAGTTGCTCGAAGAGTGAGGAGCGCCTGGGCGTGGCAACCTGGGCGATAGGAGACGTTCAGGGCTGTCTTGATTCCCTGACACAGCTCCTTGAAAAAATCCGCTTCGACGGGCGGTCCGATCAACTCTGGCTGGTGGGGGATTTAGTAGGCCGAGGACCTGATCCGTGTGGTGTGCTCGACCTCGTCATCTCGCTGCAGGAACGTGCGGTCTGTGTCCTGGGTAACCATGACCTGCACCTCCTGGCGGCAAGCTTCGGTCTTAGGCAAGTTAAACCCAAAGA
>JAERSQ010000071.1 GCA_016845525.1 Pseudomonadota bacterium | reverse complement strand
CACCATCCGCTTTCGCTGGAACGCTGGCAGCATCGCTTTTTGGGACAATCGGGCCACCCAGCATCAGGCCATCGGCGACATTTTTGATACCGA
The DNA here is from genome assembly GCA_016845525.1 of Pseudomonadota bacterium. Lineage (GTDB taxonomy): Bacteria > Pseudomonadota > Gammaproteobacteria > Arenicellales > UBA868 > UBA868. The sequence goes on along the minus strand of JAERSQ010000071.1, from coordinate 4,531 downwards.
CTTCAGTCGTGAACTCTACCGGGTGACGCTAAATGGTGAGGTGCCTGTTGGGACGGATGGGCGCAGATCCACCGCAATCAGCGGCGAACCCATAAAGCCCGTTTAACCTTCGTTAGAAAACAAAACGTTCAAAGCCCGCGGCCCGGGTTATCTGCCGTCAAGGGTCGCTAGCGTGCCGTAAAGATCAGGCCGGCGATCGCGAAAGACCGCCCAGGAGTCACGGTATTCTTTGATCTGATCGAAATCAAAGCGATGGACCAACACCTCCTCCTGATCTCTCCCTGCCTGTGCAACGACCTGGCCCTCGTGATCAGCGATAAAGGAGTGGCCGTAAAAGTCGAGATGCACGTCCGGTAATTCGGTCATGTATTCCCGACCGATCCGGTTAGAGGCAACGACCGGCAGGATATTGCACGCCGCGTGTCCGCACATTGCGTTACGCCAGGCATCCACCGAATCATTGCCTGTCAGCATATCCCCGCCGCCCCCAAGGCCAGAGCCAATCGCAGTAGGATAAAGAATGATGTCGGCCCCCATGAGAGTCAGGCATCTCGCCGCTTCGGGAAACCATTGATCCCAGCAGATGAGTACACCGACTTTGCCGTACCGGGTCTTCCAGATCCGAAAACCCGTGTCACCCGGACTGAAATACTCCTTTTCCTGATAACCTGGCGCATTGGGGATGTGTGATTTTCGGTAGACGCCAAGGATCGTGCCATCCGCGTCGGCCATTGCCACAGAATTGAAATAGACCTCCCCTGCTTTTTCAAAAAAGCTGATCGGCAGTACAACCGCTAACTCCTTAGCGAGGGCGGAAAAGCGCCTGACCACCTGACTTTCTTCTAACGGGCGAGCCAACGAGCGGTGCTTGTGGCATTGCTCGATCGGAAAATACGGCGTTTCAAATAACTCTTGGATCAGGATGATAGAGGCCCCACCGGCCGCCGCCTGACGTACCAGGTGTTCTGCCCGATTGATATTTTCATCCTGCTCCCAAGTGCACGCCATCTGCGTTGCTGCTACTCCAACATCCGTCATTTGATCTCGCCTCCACCGTATCCGTCGTCTTTAGGACATAGTATGTTACCGCTTTGATTCACATCAATCGATTGCGCTTTCATCCTACAATTTACTCGTGAACAAAATCCAAGACCTATGAACTCATCCTCTCTCACTGGCGAATTAACAGTTTCCCTACGGTATCTTGCCGCCGGTGAGAAAAGCGCGGTGGTCCGCCCTTCTGTCGGCGGCGGCGATAGCGCCTCTGAGGAGGGCGCCTACGAGACAAGATCCGTAAAGATGCGCACTGCGCGCAGCATGGAAACCTCGCTTGATCGGGAGGGGTTTTTGCTGGCCAATCAACAAACTCGAGTGACTGATTTTTTTTCAGAAACCGAGATTGCGTCGATCTACGAAAAGGAACTCCAATCGCTGCTGACCGAACTCACGGGAGCAAAGAGAGTCGAAATCTTTGATCACACCCGGCGCGCGTCATCAATTGACGCCCAGCGCCAGCACGGCATTCGCGAGCCCGCGGCAACTATTCACAATGACTATGATGACGCATCCGGCCCCAGGCGTTTGCGCGACTTTTTTCCTAAAGAGGCCGAAGCACTCGCGAAGCATCGTTTTGCGATTATCAATGTCTGGCGTTCAATGGCAGGGCCCGTGTCCAACTTTCCACTCGCGCTGTGTGATTCGTCATCAGTTGCCGACAAGGATCTGGTCAGCGTGCCCCGAGTCTCCAAAGATCGTGTCGGCACTGTCCAGATGGCAACCTTCAATCCTTCGCACCGCTGGTGTTACTACCCGGACATGCAGATGAACGAAGCCTTGCTTTTTAAGGTCTATGACTCGGCCAATGACGGTCGAGCCAGATTTACCCCACACACCTCATTTGAGGATCCACGCGTTAAAGGCGCAACTACGGCAGGCCGACAAAGCATCGAAAGCCGATGCTTTGTTTTTTGGCCCAGCGCCTAGACTCCGGTATGTAAATTAATTTCGCTGGGTCGTGACCTGAAATCTAAGTCCGCAATTTGTACCCCGGTGATGGTCAAGAGCGATATCGGGACTATTGATTCCCCATGGAAACCAGAGCCGAGCAATGTTCCACCTATGGCCCCAGACTCCAAAGTCGACAAATAAAGACGGCTCAGCCCCAACACGAAGTTTCAGATCAAAGGAATACGATGGTTTAAACAGCCAGGCAATCCTGCGATTTTCCTGAATCACAAAATCTTTGGTCTGTCGCGAGCCCGCGCCGGGCCGAAACGTCATCTGCCTGTCACTGTTGCAGTTGGTTTCTTCGAAATTTGCGTGAATCTGTTTTGACAGGCCACGCATATCCAATCGAAGAACGGGGAACACTTCCGCGCCAAAGGCGGCAAAATCGAGACTTCCGAACAGTAAGTCAAAATTGATTTTTTTGACCCCGAGCAGGTTTGTCTCACCGACATCAGGCGGGTTGACCTGACCGTGATAAATCGGCCCTCCCGAAAATGCTTTCTTCAACAGATTCATGCCGCGGACACCAAGGAAATCTGAGAAATTCGGTCCCGGGATGTTTGCGTCATACCCTGCGCCGCACCCATCCGGCATACAGAACTCCGCCAGGGCTTCTCGGCCGCCGAAGACATACTCTTGAGGCATCCCCGCATCGCGGTAGTCACCAGCATCGCCCTCAATTGGAGTGAGGACAACTCGAAGTTGTCCTGTATGCACTCCTTCTACGTCTTCACGGACTCCGCGAGAGGAGGCCTCAAGACGTACTGGGATGCGCAAACCAAGCGCATAAGAGTAGCGGTAGTAGACTTTCAGGTGATACCGCGTACAGCCCGGCCACACTGGATTGTAATCAACGCACGTTCTTTTGATTTTTTCCCAATCTTCATCTTCAGCAAAGGTAAATCCTGTAATCAATGGGACTGATTGGATATTTGAACTCCTTCGAGCGGCTTGCTCCGCCGCAATAGCGTCTCTGCGTTGCTGCTCCTGAATAACGGCAGCGACCGTACACGCCTCTTCCGAGTATTCAAATTCGTCACATTTCGCCTCGAATCGTTCTTGGCATTCACCAGGGATACATGTGCTGCAACCCCACCACGCATCTATGCCACACCACTGTCTAATTTCGGCAGCACGCAACTCAGCTAGACGTTGCTCTTCTCTCATTCTTTGCTCTTCTTCATACACTTCGAGGGGTGGGCGACCCGTATCTGTTGCAATCTTGCAGATCGCATCGGAATACCTATCTAGGCAATCGTCGCCGGAGACTTTGTCCCCGTATTTCGGCATGAAGGAGTGGCCCTGAATCAGGGTTTGTCGTGACTGAGACCAGATGACCCCCCAAAGCTCCTGATCCGGCATTTCAAGAAGAAGGCCCGGGTGCATACCCGCCACCTTTTTCACAGGCTGCTTATTCGCCAGCTCAAAAAGCTCCTCTCTCCACTTCTCAATGATTTCGGCAGCTTCGTCTGGAACCTTGCCATCAGCCCACTGGGCCTTTGCAACCTTTGCAACCTTGGATGGCTTATCTGACTTTGAGGATTTTGAATTCTTTTTCTTGGTCAGGCAGGGAATCGATGAATCCGAAGGAACCGATGGTCGACCTTGTCCAAGGCAATAAATCGGCGTTTTCGGATCGTAAACAAGTATTTCTTTAAAGTAGATTCGCCCATCAGGATCAACAAAGAGCGCGATCTTTGCAGCTTCGATTTTCGCGAGACGTTTTAAATAAGGCTGAGGAAGAATGCGCGCAAGAATTGAAGCGTCATAAAATCCTTCGCCAGCCATTGTCGACACTTGGGCATCGTAACCTTTTGATGCGTGTTCGGTAGTGAGGTAGTTGGCAATGGAAGCGACAAACTGATCTTTAAAATCCTTCTCGTTTTTGAATCTCAGAGGGGCTGAAACGAATTCGCTGCCTTCGTAGATCTCTAAAGGCTCATCCGCAACCGTAACTGTGATTTTCTTTAAGGGCGGGTCGTCCGCCAGGGCGGCCTGTTGACTAACACCAAACAGCAGAATAACGCCAAGGGCAAGTGAGATTGAGGGGAGCTTCAGCATTACTATTCGCCTCCATGCCATTTTTGAGAACTTCAGTTTAACTGATTTGTTAAGGTATGTTTAGAACGACGCCTTTACCGTTAGCTCTCGAATCCTGCGCTCCGTTCGGGCTAGCAGGGGTCCGAGGTTTTTAACTGATCTGGCAAGCCAGATCCTGACTTGGAAATAACCGATGACTACAGAATTTGTGATGCACGATCTGGACAGTGCGCCCGAGGAAAGCAAACCTTTACTGGAACAGTTTCTTGCATCTTCAGGGCGGATTGTCGGTTTTTATGGGATGCTCGCTGAATCCCCGGAAGCCCTGCGCGGCTATAAGGCCTTGTCTGATGCCTTCGATGACGCAACTTTATCTGACGAAGAAAAGACCGTGGTTTGGCAGACCATCAATGTCGAGCACGAATGTCATTACTGCGTTCCTGCACATACCTCCATGGCAAAGGCAATGAAAGTGAGTGATGAT